>NZ_VKJP01000143.1 GCF_007280575.1 Streptomyces benahoarensis | reverse complement strand
GGGGGCGCGGTCGGGCGGGGCCGGGCCCCGGCCACGCCCTCCCTCAGCTGACCTCCACCCGCAGAATCCGGTCGTCGCCCTTCCGGGGCTGCCCCCGTCCGTCCGTATTGCTCGTCACCAGCCACAGCGCCCCGTGGTCCGCCGGCAGGACGGTCCGCAGGCGCCCGTGGCGTCCGGTGAAGAACGCCTGCGGGGCCGCCGCCGGTTTCGCCCCGTTCAGCGGGATGCGCCACAGCCGCTCCCCGCGGAGCGCGGCCATCCACAGGGACCCCTTGGCGTACGCGAGTCCGCTGGGCGAGGCGTCGGCGGGCTTCCACTGGAGCACCGGGTTGACGTAGCGGCCGCTCGTCGGACCCTTGCCCTCCCGTGCGGGCCAGCCGTAGTTGCGGCCCGGTTCGATGAGGTTCAGCTCGTCCCAGGTGTCCTCGCCGAACTCCGAGGCCCACAGCCGCTTTCCGCTGTCCCACGCGAGGCCCTCCACGTTGCGGTGGCCGTAGGAGTACACCACCGAACGGGGATCGGGGTTGCCGCGCGCAGGCGCGCCGTCCGGCGTCATCCGCAGGATCTTGCCCGCCGTGGACTTCTTGTCCTGTGACAGGTCCTTGTCGCCGGTCTCCCCGGTCGATGCGTAGAGCATCCGGTCCGGGCCGAAGGCGATCCGGCCGCCGTTGTGGAAATGGCCCTTGGGGATGGACCGCAGCACCGTGTGGGGCGCGCCCAGCTGATCACCGGGGTGCCGGGTGTCGTCGTAGCTCATCCGGGCGATGCGGTTGTCGGAGGCGGTGGTGAAGTACGCGTAGACGAGATGGTCCCCGCGGAACGACGGGGAGACGGCGAGACCCAGCAGACCGCCCTCGCCGCCCGGGGCCACACCGGGCACCGACCCCACCTCGGTCTTGTGCCCGTCGCGGGCCGAGACGCGGGTGAGCGTCCTCTTGTCGCGGGAGCCGACCAGCAGATCGCCGCCCGGCAGCGCGGCGACGCCCCAGGGGGAGTTGAGCCCGGTCGCGAGAGTACGGGTCACCTTGGCCGACCCCTTGGCGGGCGGCGGGGAGGCATCCCGCTGCGGTCCGGTGACCGCGGCGGCGGACCGCTCCGGGGACGGCGCGCCCGGGGCGGGCCGGTTCCCGTGGGCGGAGCAGCCCGCCGCGAGGAGCAGCGCGGCGGCGGCCGTCACGGCGGTCGGAAGGCGGTGTGGCACGGCGGATTCCTCTCGTCGGGGGAGCGGTCCACGGCCCCCGGGCCCGCGCCGGGGGCGGCGCGCACGCCGGGCCCGCGCGCCGTCCGGCCGCCGGAGGCGCCGGTCGGCACGGCACGGCCCCGCCCCAGGACACCACACCCGCACCGCGCCGCGCGGCGGCCGACACCGTGATTCCCTCCGCCGCCGCACGGACGCCCACCGCCGCGGCGGTACGCCCACGTTCCCTGGGGTGGACGGCGCGACGTCAGGGACCGCGCCGGGGCGGGCGAGGCGACGTCAGGACCTGCGCCGGGGCGGGCGAGGCACGCCAGGGACTCGCCCCAACGGGCGCCCGACGGCCACCCTCGCGGGCACCCGCGCCCCGCTCCCGCCGCCCCCCCGGAGTCAGTACCAGGAGCCCCGGGCGGGCGGCAGGGAGGCGATCTCCGTCAGGTCCGCGCGGTCCAGCACCAGGTCGGCGGCCTTGGCGTTCTGCGCCGCCCACCGCTCCTTCTTCGTCCCCGGGACCGGCACCACATGGCGGCCCTGCGCCAGTACCCAGGCCAGCGCGACCTGCCCCGGCGTCGCGCCGTACCGGGCGCCGACCCGGCGCAGCCCGGCCACCACCGGCTGGTTCGCCGCCATCATCTCGGCGGTGAAGCGCGGATGACGGGCCCGGATGTCCTCCGGCTCGAAGCCCTGGCCCGGGGTGAGGGTGCCGGTCAGATAGCCGTTGCCCAGTGGCATCGCCGCCAGGAAGCCGACCCCGCGCGACTCGCACCACGGCACCAGCTCCTCCAGCGCCTCCGGCGACCACACCGACAGCTCCGCCTGCACGCTGCTGACCGGGAAGATCTGCTGAATCCGCTCCAGCTGACGCATCGTCAACTGGTGGGTGCGCGCCCCGGGACGGCGCCCGCCACCGGCAACCGGCCGGTCCGTCCGCGTCGGCCGCAGCGCCCGGGCGCCCACCGCGCACAGCCCCAGGGACCGCACCTTGCCCGCCGCCACCAGCTGCGCCATCGCCCCCCAGGTCTCCTCGATCGGCACCTCCGGGTCCGCGCGGTGCAGCTGGTACAGATCGATGTGGTCGGTCCGCAACCGCCGCAGCGAGGCGTCACAGGCGCGCTTCACATAGCCGGGCCGCCCGTTGGCGACGATGTGCTGCTCGCCCACGAGCAGCCCGCACTTGGTCGAGACGAACGCGTCCGCGCGCCGCTCCTTGAGCACCCGGCCCACCAGCAACTCGTTGGTGAACGGTCCGTACATGTCGGCGGTGTCCAGCAGGCTGCACCCCCGGTCGAGCGCGGTGTGCACGGCCCGCAGCGAACTCTCAAAATCCCGCTGCGACTCGGTGTACCCCCAGCTCATCGGCATGCAGCCGAGCCCGATTGCGCCTACTTCGAGCGTTGCCGCGCCGATTGTCCTGCGCTCCACCTGGTCGTGCCTCCGTCCCCTCGCCCCCGGTCAAGGGCCAGACCAAACTAACGTCTGGAGGAACGGTCCTTCGCATAGCCTCGGACCATGGCAACCGCAGACCCGCACGGCGCCCCGCACGACGTCTGGCTCCCGATTCCTCCGGAAGAGATCGACGGTCTCCCCACGGGCCTGAACTACGTCCACTGGGACGCGGGTCCCGAGTATCCCGCCGATCCCGCCCGGTGCGTGTTCTACGCCGTGCCGTACATGAAGGACGTGGAGACATCGCTGCGGCCGCTCGCCCGGATGAGCGGGCTCCGGGTGGTGCAGACGCTGACCGCCGGTGTCGAACACATCCTGCCCGCACTGGACCGGCTGCCGCCCGGCACCCGGCTCTGCAACGCCCGCGGCCTGCACGACGCCAGCACCGCCGAGCTGGCGCTGACGCTCATCCTGGCCGCGCTCCGCGGCATCCCCGGTTTCGTCCGCGCCCAGGACGCGGGGGAGTGGCGGCACGGGTTCCGGCCCGCGCTGGCCGACAAATCCGTCCTCATCGTGGGGTATGGGTCGATCGGCAGTGCCATCGAGGACCGGCTCACTCCTTTCGAGTGCGCGCGGGTGACGCGCCTCGCGCGCACCGCTCGTGAGACCGTGCGCGGCCCTGTGCATCCACTCTCCGCGCTCGATGCCCTCCTGCCCGACGCCGATGTCGTCGTCCTGGCCACCCCGCTCACCGAAGACACCCGTGGCCTGGCAGGACGCGACTTCCTGGCCCGGATGAAGGACGGTGCCCTGCTGGTGAACATCGCCCGCGGCCGGATCGTGGACACCGACGCGCTGCTCGCGGAGGTGGCGTCCGGACGGCTGCTGGCGGCACTGGACGTCACCGATCCGGAACCTCTTCCGGCCGGACACCCCCTGTGGCGCGCCCCCGGCGTGCTCATCACTCCCCACGTCGGTGGCCCCAGCTCTGCCTTTCTGCCCCGCGCGAAGCGCCTCCTGCGCGACCAGCTGACCCTTTTCGCCGCCGGCCGGCCGCTACGGAACACCGTCGCCATGGCGGAGCGGAATGCCGAGGGGTAGCGCTACGGGGCAGTATGAATGCGCTGTGTGTCTGCACCTCACGCATAGTTACGCTCTGTAGGGAACCTATATCCCTGAGTGACCGATCTGGTGTATCGTCCCGAGCGGGGACGGCGCCGACGAGGTAAGCGGCGCCCGTGAAGCATCCGGAACGCGAGGGGGGCGACGGGCGATGTACGGCCGATGGGCAAACCGCGAGACACGCGATCCACGAGCACCGGGGGGAATAGGGCAGCAGCCTCCGGTGCGCCGACCGCGTCACAGCCGGACCACGACCTGCGGGAGGGCCCGGTGAGCGCCCCGGGCGCGGTGCTCCCCCATCCGCCGCTGCCCGCCGACCGGCCGCCGAGCCTGCTGCCGCAGATCGCGCTCGCGGCGGTCTGCGGGGGGTACGCGGTCGGCGCCGCCCTCGGCTGGGGATCCCCCAAAGTCGCGCTGGTCATGGGTGACTTCGGGCTCAGCTTCGCCGCGCTGGTGGCCGCCGTCTCCTGCGCACTGTACGCCCGGGGCGCCGACTCCCATGCCCGCCCCGCCTGGTCGCTCTTCGCCGTCTCCTCGGCGATGGCCGCGCTCGGCAACGGCATCTGGGGCTGGTATGAGGTCGTCGAGGGCGCCCCGGTACCCAGCCCCTCCCCGGCCGATTTCTGCTTCCTGCTCTTCGCGCCGCCCGCCATCGTCGGGCTCCTGGTCCTCGCCAAACGGCCGGTCACCCGCGCCGGCTGGGTCTGCCTGGGCCTGGACTCCTGGCTGATCGGCGGCTCCCTGCTCACCCTCTCCTGGAGCCTGGCGCTCGCCAACACCGCCCATTTCCAGGGCCGTTCGGTCGCCCGGTGCGCGCTGACGCTGGCCTATCCGCTGCTGGACATCGTGCTGGTGAGCATGGTCCTCGCGCTGCACTTCCGCCGCTCGTGCGCCCAGCGCTCGGCGGTCAACACCGCCATCGCCGCACTCGCCCTGACGGTGCTGTGCGACGCGCTGTTCACCTCACCGCTGCTGCGCGAGCACTACCGCTCCGGCCAGATCCTCGACGCCGGATGGTTCGCCGGGTCGGTCCTCCTCGCCTACGCCCCCTGGTTCACCCGCCGTGCCCCGGGGGACGCCGCCGAGGACGCCGGACGGGCGCCGCGCCGCCTCCCGCACCCCGGGGCCCGGCCGCTCGCGGGCTCGCTCGGCGCGCTCGCGCCGTACCTCGCCGCAGCGGTGTGCACCCTCGGCATCCTCACCAACGTCCTCGACGGGCGGCGCCTCGACCGCGTCGTCCTCTTCACCGGCTGCACGGTCGTCCTCGCCCTGGTCATCCGCCAGGGCATCGTGCTGCTCGACAACCTCACCCTCACCCAGGAGCTGGCGCAGAAGGAGAACCACTTCCGCTCCCTGGTGCAGGGATCCAGCGACGTCATCATGATCGCCGCGCCCAGCGGGGTGCTGCGCTACGTCAGCCCCGCCGCCGCCGGGGTCTACGGCCGCGACGCGGAGGAGCTGGTCGGCTCCGAGCTCTCCGCGCTCATCCACCCCGAGGACCTCGGCCGGGTCCTCCACGAGGTCCGCCGCTTCCTCGCCATCTCGCCCCAGGACGAGCCCACCACCCGTATCGAATGCCGCTTCCGCGCCGGTGACCGGCGGCCCGGCGGCGACGGCTGGCTCAACGTCGAATCCACCGTCAACCGCCACCACGGCGGCCTGATCTTCAACTCCCGGGACGTCACCGAGCGCGTCCGCCTCCAGGCGCAGCTCCAGCACAACGCCTCCCACGACGCCCTCACCGATCTGCCCAACCGTGCCCTGTTCACCGAGCGGGTCAGCAGGGCCCTCGCCGGTCGCCGCGCCGGGGATCACGGCACCGCCGTGCTCTACATCGACCTCGACGGCTTCAAGCAGGTCAACGACACCATCGGCCATCAGGCGGGCGACGAACTCCTCATCCAGGCCGCCAGGCGGCTCGGCGAGTCGGTGCGCTCCGGCGACATAGCGGCCCGGCTGGGCGGCGACGAATTCGCCGCCCTGATCACCGGCGACGCCACCTGCGACCCCGCCACCCGGGAATTCCGCATCCACGAGATCGCCGACCGCCTCCGCATCACGCTCTCCGAGCCGTACCGCATCGAGGGGCGCGACGTACGGGTCGCCGCCAGCATCGGCGTGGCCTTCGCCGAGCCCGGCATCACCCCGGCCGGCCTGATGCGCAACGCCGACCTCGCGATGTACCGCGCCAAGCAGGCCGGAAAGGGACGCGTCGAGCTGTACGCCCCGCAGCTGCAGGCCGAGGTGGCCCGCCGCGCCGAGCTGGCCACCCGGCTGCGCAGCGCGCTGCACGACGGCGAGTTCCTGCTGCTGCACCAGCCGGTGATCGAGCTGGCCACCGGCCGGGTCACCGCAGTCGCCGCGCACGCCCGGTGGCGCTCCGCCCAGGGCATTCTGTTCACCCCGGCGGAGTTCCTGCGGGTCGGCGAGCGCGGGCGGCTCGCCGACGACAACGGCGACCGCACCGCGGAACTGTGCCGCTGGCATCTGGAGGCCGCCGTCGAACAGGCCGCCGCCCGGCACCGCGCCGGTCACCGCGTCCCGGTCGCCGTCCGGCTCTCCGCCCGCCGCCTCCTCGACCGCTCCCTGCCGCCCAAGACCGTCGAAACGCTGCTCTCCCGGCACAGCCTGCCCTCGGGCGCGCTCGTCCTGGAGCTGTCCGAAAGCGATGCCCGGACCCCGCTGGACGAACTGGAACGCCGCCTGGTCGCGCTGCGCCGGCTGGGTGTCCGTATCGCCCTCGACGGCTTCGGCAGTGGATACGCCGCGATCGGCGCGCTGCGGCGGCTCCCCATCGATGTGCTCCGGCTGGACCGCGGGCTGATCGACGGTGTGGCGGAGTCCGCCCGGTTGCACAAGATCACTTCCGGCCTGTTGCGGATCGCCTCCGATCTCGGGATGCAGTCGGTCGCCGAGGGCGTCGACCTGCCCGAGCAGGTGCTCGCCCTGCGCGCGATGGGCTGCACCCACGGCCAGGGTGCCGCCTTCTCCGGACCGCTCGACGAACACCGTCTGCGCCGCGTCCTGGCGGCCGGTTCCACCCCGCTGCCGAGCCCCGCGGGCCCGAGCCGCGCGGTGGTGCTGACCGGCAGCGGACTGCCCGTACGGCACGGCGGGTCGGGTCCCGACGCCATCGTTCACCCCCCGCTCCGTTCACATAGTGAGACCTCCGTCCCACC
The DNA here is from genome assembly GCF_007280575.1 of Streptomyces benahoarensis. Taxonomy (GTDB): domain Bacteria; phylum Actinomycetota; class Actinomycetes; order Streptomycetales; family Streptomycetaceae; genus Streptomyces; species Streptomyces benahoarensis. The sequence continues at coordinate 7,893 of NZ_VKJP01000143.1, read as the reverse complement.
CACTTGACACTCACGGCGCGCTGGGGGGAGGGTCAGTGCCATGCGCACCCGAATTCTCGTACTTGGACAGCGCGTCGGCTGAAGCTGGGCAACGATGAAGCCCAACTGACCGCACCGACGCGCTCCCCTCGCTTGCCTCCCGGCACGAGGGGTTTTTTGTTGCACCAGACCCCCCAAACCCCGCCAAAACCCTCAGCTTCGAGAAGAGACGCAGATGACCGAGCAGGCCACCGGGGCCCACCATCCGCAGCCGCGGACCCGTCACGCCGGAGGAGCGCACCGCACCGCCGTCGAGCACGTCACGGGTGCGCAGTCCCTCATCCGCTCTCTGGAGGAGGCGGGGGCCGACACGGTCTTCGGCATTCCCGGTGGCGCGATCCTTCCGGCGTACGACCCGATGATGGACTCCGCGAAGGTCCGGCACGTGCTGGTGCGGCACGAGCAGGGCGCGGGCCACGCCGCCGTCGGCTACGCGCAGGCCACCGGCAAGGTCGGTGTCTGCATGGCGACTTCGGGCCCGGGTGCCACCAACCTCGTCACGCCGATCGCCGACGCCCACATGGACTCCGTCCCGCTGGTCGCGATCACCGGTCAGGTCGCCTCCGGCGCGATCGGCACGGACGCCTTCCAGGAGGCGGACATCTGCGGCATCACGATGCCGATCACCAAGCACAACTTCCTGGTCACCGACCCCGCCGAGATCCCGCGGACGATCGCCGAGGCGTTCCACATCGCCTCCACCGGCCGCCCCGGCCCGGTCCTCGTCGACATCGCCAAGGACGCGATGCAGGCGCAGACCACCTTCGCCTGGCCGCCTCACACCGAGCTGCCCGGCTACCACCCGGTGACCAAGCCGCACGCCAAGCAGATCCGCGAGGCGGCCCGGCTGATCGTCGAGTCGAAGCGCCCGGTGCTCTACGTCGGCGGCGGCGTGATGAAGGCGGGCGCCACCGCCGAGCTGAAGGTGCTGGCCGAGCTGACCGGCGCGCCCGTCGCCACCACGCTGATGGCGCTCGGTTCGTTCCCCGACACCCATCCGCAGCACGTCGGCATGCCCGGTATGCACGGCTCGGTCACCGCCGTCACCGCGCTCCAGAAGTCCGACCTGCTGATCACCCTCGGTGCCCGCTTCGACGACCGCGTCACCGGCAAGCTGGACTCCTTCGCCCCGTACGCCAAGGTCATCCACGCCGACATCGACCCGGCGGAGATCGGCAAGAACCGCGTCGCGGACGTGCCGATCGTCGGTGACGCCCGCGAGGTCATCGCCGATCTGATCGTCGCCGTCCAGGCGGAGCACGAGGCGGGCCACCGCGGCGACCACGGCGCCTGGTGGAAGGACCTCAACCGCTGGCGCGAGACGTACCCGCTCGGCTACGAACTCCCCGAGGACGGCAGCCTCGCCCCGCAGCAGGTCATCGAGCGCATCGGCAAGCTCGCCCCGGAGGGCACCATCTACGCCGCGGGCGTCGGCCAGCACCAGATGTGGGCCGCCCACTTCATCGACTACGAACAGCCCTCGACGTGGCTCAACTCCGGCGGCGCCGGGACGATGGGCTACGCCGTCCCCGCCGCGATGGGCGCCAAGGCGGGCATGCCCGACCGCACCGTCTGGGCGATCGACGGCGACGGCTGCTTCCAGATGACCAATCAGGAACTGACCACCTGCGCGCTGAACAACATCCCGATCAAGGTCGCGATCATCAACAACGGCGCGCTCGGCATGGTCCGCCAGTGGCAGACCCTCTTCTACAACCAGCGCTACTCCAACACCGTGCTGCACAGCGGTCCCGACGCCGACCCCGCCGACGGCAAGCCGCGCGGCACCCGCGTCCCGGACTTCGTCAAGCTGTCCGAGGCGATGGGCTGTGTCGCGCTGCGCTGCGAGGACCCGGCCGAGCTGGACGCCGTCATCGCCAAGGCCAACGCCATCAACGACCGCCCGGTCGTGATCGACTTCATCGTCCACGAGGACGCGCAGGTCTGGCCGATGGTGGCCGCCGGCACCTCCAACGACGAGGTCATGGCCGCCCGGGGCGTGCGCCCCGACTTCGGCGACGGCGCGGACGACTGAGCCCAGGACGTCACGGAAGATAGAGAGAAGACGACATGTCCAAGCACACGCTCTCCGTCCTGGTGGAGAACACCCCCGGCATCCTCGCCCGGATCGCCGCGCTGTTCTCCCGCCGCGGCTTCAACATCGACTCCCTCGCGGTCGGTGTCACCGAACACCCCGACATCTCCCGCGTCACCATCGTGGTGAGTGTCGAGTCGCTCCCCCTCGAACAGGTCACCAAGCAGCTCAACAAGCTCGTCAACGTCCTGAAGATCGTCGAGTTGGAGCCGGGCCACGCCATCCAGCGTGAACTCGTCCTCGTGAAGGTCCGCGCCGACAACGAGACCCGTTCGCAGATCGTCGAGATCGTCCAGCTCTTCCGCGCCAAGACCGTCGACGTCTCACCCGACGCCGTCACGATCGAGGCGACCGGCTCCAGCGACAAGCTGGAGGCGATGCTCAAGATGCTCGAACCCTTCGGCATCAAGGAGCTGGTGCAGTCCGGCACGATCGCCATAGGGCGCGGCGCCCGGTCCATCACCGACCGTTCGCTGCGCGCCCTGGACCGCACGGCCTGACCCGCGCGGGCGCCGCCCGGCCGCGGCGCCCGCCCCTCGCCCGCATCGCGAGACCCCGAAACCTTCCGTACCCCGCCCGACGTACTGTGTGGGCAACCAGCTAGATCCAAGGAGATACCCGAAGTGGCCGAGCTGTTCTACGACGCCGATGCCGACCTGTCCCTCATCCAGAACCGCAAGGTCGCGGTCCTCGGTTACGGCAGCCAGGGCCACGCCCACGCGCTGTCGCTGCGTGACTCGGGTGTCGACGTGCGCGTCGGCCTGCACGAGGGCTCCACGTCCAAGGCGAAGGCCGAGGAGCAGGGCCTGCGTGTCGTCACCCCCGCGGAGGCGGCGGCCGAGGCCGACGTCATCATGATCCTGGTGCCGGACCCGATCCAGGCGAAGGTCTACGAGGAGTCCGTCAAGGACAACCTCAAGGACGGCGACGCCCTGTTCTTCGGCCACGGCCTCAACATCCGCTACGGCTTCATCAAGGCCCCGGCCGGTGTGGACGTCTGCATGGTCGCCCCCAAGGGCCCCGGCCACCTGGTCCGCCGTCAGTACGAGGAAGGCCGCGGCGTGCCCTGCATCGCCGCCGTCGAGCAGGACGCCTCCGGCAACGCCTTCGCGCTGGCCCTCTCGTACGCCAAGGGCATCGGCGGCACCCGCGCCGGTGTCATCAAGACCACCTTCACCGAGGAGACCGAGACCGACCTCTTCGGCGAGCAGGCCGTGCTGTGCGGTGGCGCCGCCGCGCTGGTCAAGGCCGGTTTCGAGACGCTGGTCGAGGCGGGCTACCAGCCCGAGATCGCGTACTTCGAGTGCCTGCACGAGCTGAAGCTCATCGTGGACCTCATGTACGAGGGCGGCCTGGAGAAGATGCGCTGGTCGATCTCCGAGACCGCCGAGTGGGGCGACTACGTCACCGGCCCGCGGATCATCACCGACCAGACCAAGGCCGAGATGAAGAAGGTCCTGGGCGAGATCCAGGACGGCACCTTCGCCAACAACTGGATGGCCGAGTACAACGCCGGTCTGCCGAAGTACAACGAGTACAAGAAGGCCGACGAGAACCACCTCCTGGAGACCACGGGCAAGCAGCTGCGCAAGCTGATGAGCTGGGTCGACGACGAGGCGTGAGCATCCGGGTGACGGGGGCCGCGGCACCGCCCGCGACCCCCGTCGCCCTTGTGGCCGCGCGCCCGCACGAGCGGGCCGCGGCCGCCTTGTCCACCGCGTAGAACCACGCACGGGTGATCCTTACGCTCCGGCGCAGGAGGAGTCCCGGGCCGCCACTACACTGCCAGGCACAAGCGCGTCAGGCTCACAACGTCGTGCGTCTTCACGCGGCTGCCCCCTTCACCGCCTTCGGCCGTCGGGACGGCCGTCCGCGAAGGACTAGTGAGGACTGAAGACCACGTGAGCACTGCCAGCAAACCCGTCGTACTCATCGCCGAGGAACTGTCGCCCGCGACCGTTGACGCGCTCGGCCCCGACTTCGACATCCGGCACTGCAACGGCGCCGACCGCGCCGAACTGCTGCCCGCCCTCGCCGAGGTCGACGCGATCCTCGTGCGCTCCGCGACGAAGGTCGACGCCGAGGCCATCGCCGCCGCGAAGAAGCTGAAGGTCGTCGCCCGCGCGGGCGTGGGCCTGGACAACGTCGACGTCTCCGCCGCCACCAAGGCCGGTGTGATGGTCGTCAACGCCCCCACCTCCAACATCGTCACCGCCGCCGAGCTGGCCTGTGGTCTGCTGGTGGCCACCGCGCGCAACATCCCGCAGGCCAACACCGCGCTGAAGAACGGCGAGTGGAAGCGGAGCAAGTACACCGGCGTCGAGCTGAGCGAGAAGACCCTCGGCGTGGTCGGCCTCGGCCGGATCGGCGTGCTGGTCGCGCAGCGGATGTCCGCGTTCGGCATGAAGGTCGTCGCCTACGACCCGTACGTCCAGCCGGCCCGTGCCGCGCAGATGGGCGTCAAGCTCCTCTCGCTGGACGAGCTGCTGGAGGTCGCGGACTTCATCACCGTCCACCTGCCCAAGACCCCCGAGACGGTCGGTCTGATCGGCGACGACGCGCTGCACAAGGTCAAGCCGTCGGTCCGGATCGTCAACGCCGCGCGCGGCGGCATCGTCGACGAGACGGCCCTCGCCGCCGCCCTCAAGGAGGGCCGGGTCGCCGGCGCAGGTCTTGACGTGTACGCCTCCGAGCCCTGCACCGACTCGCCGCTGTTCGAGTTCGACCAGGTCGTGGCGACCCCGCACCTCGGCGCCTCGACGGGTGAGGCGCAGGAGAAGGCCGGTATCGCGGTGGCCCGCTCGGTGCGCCTCGCGCTCGCCGGTGAGCTGGTGCCGGACGCCGTCAACGTCCAGGGCGGCGTCATCGCCGAGGACGTCAAGCCGGGGCTGCCGCTGGCCGAGCGGCTGGGCCGGATCTTCACCGCGCTCGCCGGTGAGGTCGCGGTCCGCCTCGACGTCGAGGTGTACGGCGAGATCACCCAGCACGACGTCAAGGTGCTCGAACTCTCCGCGCTCAAGGGCGTGTTCGAGGACGTCGTCGACGAGACGGTGTCGTACGTCAACGCCCCGCTGTTCGCGCAGGAGCGCGGCGTCGAGGTGCGGCTGACGACCAGCAGCGAGTCGGCCGAGCACCGCAACGTCGTCACCGTCCGTGGCACCCTCGCGGACGGCCAGGAGGTGTCGATCTCCGGCACGCTCTCCGGCCACCGCAACACCCAGAAGATCGTCGCGGTCGGGGACCACTCCATCGACCTGGCGCTCGCCGATCACATGGCGTTCCTGCGCTACGGCGACCGCCCCGGCGTGGTCGGCACCGTCGGCCGGATCCTGGGTGAGGCCGGGATCAACATCGGCGGGATGCAGGTCTCGCGGGCGGACGTGGGCGGTGAGGCGCTGGTCGCGCTGACCGTCGACGACACCATCCCGGCGAGCGTGCTCGCGGAGATCTCCGACGAGATCGGCGCCTCGTCGGTGCGCGCTGTGAACCTCGGCTGAGCCGCACCGTTTCCCGACGGGCCCGGATTCCGCTGCGGCGGGGTCCGGGCCCGTTCGCGTGCCGGGGGGCGGGCCGCGAACGGTGCGCGTCCGGCCGGGTGAGCGGCCCGGCGGCTCAGGCCCCCTGCGTTCACCCGAATGGAGTAGTGGCCGGGGTGGGCGGGAGCGCCGTCAGGAGCGTCCCGGGGGCCCCGGAGCCGCATGGCGGGCCCGTTCCCGAGTCGCTGCGCGGGTCGGGGCGACGCGCAATGGGAAGTGCGCGTGCCCCCTCCGGCGCGTGCGGAAGGAGAAGACGCCATGAATGCACCCCTGGGTGACACCCCTCAGGACCTCACCGGCCTGAACGTGGTCGATGCGGAGGGCGCCAAGGTGGGATCGGTCCAGCAGGTCTACCGGGACGACGCCACCAACGTCCCGGAGTGGATCACGGTGCGGACCGGGCTGTTCGGCATGAAGGAGACCTTCATCCCGCTCGCCGGGGCCCGGCGGGTCGACGACGAACTGCATGTTCCGCACACGAAGGACACCATCAAGGAGGCGCCGCGGATCGACGCGGACGGGCACCTCGACCCCTCCGAGGAGGATGAGCTCTACCGCCACTACGGGCTGACCCGGCCGGGTACGACCGGCGGCCCCACGGGCGCCGACACCGGCAGTCCGGCCGGTACGCCGGGGACGACCGGGATGAAGGGCACCACCGGTATGGCCGCCGGGACCGCCGCGGGCGGTGCCGCCGGGATGGCCGCCGGGGGCACACGCCGCGCCCGGGCCGGGGAGCGCGACCGCACGATGGCCGAGGGCGAGCGCGCCGCCCGCACCGACCGGCCGATGGCCGGGGCCGGTGGCGGGATGGCGATGTCCCGCGGCCGTGCGGAGGGCGAGGCCGCGCCTACCAAGGAGACCCGTGAACAGACCCCCGAGATCGTGCTCTCCGAGGAGCGGATCCAGATCGGCACCGCGGAGCGTGAGGCCGGCCGGGCGCATCTGCGCAAGCACGTGGTGACCGAGGACGTGCACCGCACCGTCCCCCTCAGCCACGAGGAGGTGCGGCTGGTCCGGGAGAAGATCAGCGACGAGGAGCAGATGCGCGGGCGCACCGCACCGCGGCTCGGCGACGGCGAGGTCGAGGTCGTCCTCCACGAGGAGGAGGCCGTGGTCACCAAGCGGACCGTGCCGGTGGAGCGGGTACGGCTGGAGACCGAGCGGGTCACCGAGCAGAGAGAGATCAACACCGAACTCCGCAAGGAGGAAGTGGAGTTCGACGACGGTATGTCCACCCGTAAGGGAGACCGCAAGGGCCCGGGCCCGGAGCGCCGCCGGTAACCGGGTGGGGCGTCGCACCCGGGAGAGGGGCGGGGGCCGACGCCCGGCCCCCGCCCGCCCGGACGCCTGCGGCACGGAGCGCCGGTGCCTTGGGGGCTCGCCCCGCCCGGGGCGCCCGCGCCAGCGGGGGCGCGGCGCCCTGCCTGACTCCGCCCGGAACCGGAGCCGCCCGGAACCGGAGCCGCCCGGAACCGGAGCCGCCCGGAACCGGGGCCGCCCGGAACCCGGGGCCCCCGGCCCGGGCCGCATGGCGCCGGGGCACCACGCCCACACGCCGACGGCACGGACGGCCACGCGCATCGGCCCTGACAACCGCGACCGTCGGCCCCTACAACCGCGACGCCTTCAGCCCCATGTGCAGCAGCAGCCGGTCCTCGCCGTCGTCCAGGTCGAGGCCGGTGAGCTTCTCCACCCGGCCCAGCCGGTAGTAGAGCGTCTGGCGGTGGATGCCGAGGACCTGGGCGGTGCGGCCGGCCTGCCCCGCGCAGTCGAGGAACGCCTCGGCGGTGCGGGCCAGTTCGGTGTGGGCCGGATCCAGCAGCGGCCGCACGGCGGCGTCCGGGGTCTCGGTGGGCAACGCGGTGAGCAGGCGGTACGAGCCCAGGGCGGCCCATTCGGCGACGGTGCCCAGCCGGGGCTCGGCGCGCGCCGAGCGGGCCGCGTCCAGTGCCTCGTGCCAGGCGCCCGGCAGCGCCGCCAACTCCGTGGTCCCGGCGGCGATTCCGGCGACCCCGGGCCCGAGCCGGGCCTCCTGCGGCGGCTGCGTACGCGCGGCGCCACGGCCCGGCTGCTGCTGTGCGAGGGCGCCCGCGCGAGGGGAGCGCAGCAGATGCTCGGCGACGGTGTGCGCGGGCCCGAGCGCACCCGGCGAGCGCAGCCGCACCAGTGCGGCCAGCGCGGGGGCCGGCTGCCGGGGGCGCGGGGCGGTGAGGACGGGGA
>NZ_VKJP01000142.1 GCF_007280575.1 Streptomyces benahoarensis | reverse complement strand
TCGGCAGCGTCAGATGTGTATCAGAGACAGCACCGGGACCGTGGTAGGGACCCGACACGTACGCGGCCTTGAACTGCACCATCGTCTCGGTGTCGTACTTCAGGATGCCGGAGCCGGGAACGTTCGGCAGGTGGTAGGCGTCCGGCACACCGATCGCGGTCCGCGACTCGGCGGCGGAGAACGTCCGCAGACCCAGCCGGTACGACAGGAATGTGTCCAGACCGCGCAGCTTGCCCTCCTCCAGGCGCTGCGAGGCGAGCAGCATGTGCACACCCATCGAACGGCCGATGCGGCCGATCTGGATGAACATCTCGATGAAGTCCGGCTTGGCGGCCAGCAGTTCGGAGAACTCGTCGATGATCATCACCAGCGACGGCAGCGGATCCAGCGGGGCCCCCGCGGCACGCGCCTTCTCGTAGTCGGTGATGTTCGCGTAGTTGCCCGCCGAGCGCAGCAGCTCCTGACGGCGCTGGAGTTCACCGGTGATCGAGTCGCGCATGCGGTCGATCAGCGAGACGTCCTCACCGAGGTTGGTGATGACCGCCGCGACGTGCGGCATCTCCGACATACCGGTGAAGGTGGCGCCACCCTTGAAGTCCGCGAGGATGAAGTTCAGCGTCTCGGACGAGTGGGTGACCGCCAGGGCCAGCACCAGGGTGCGCAACACCTCGGACTTACCGGAACCGGTCGCACCGACACACAGACCGTGCGGGCCCATGCCCTCCTGGGAGGCTTCCTTGATGTCGAGCATGACGGGCTGGCCGTCCCGGTCGACACCGATCGGCACCCGCAGCCGCTCGTGCAGCGTCCGCGGCCGCCAGGTGCGCTGGACGTCGACGGAACCGGCGTCGCCGATATCCATCAGGTCCGTGAAGTCCAAGTTGGACAGCAGCGGTTCCTCGCCGTCCGCACCGGCGCCGGCCCGCAGTGGCGCCAGCTGACGCGCCAGCGCCTCCGCCTCCGGGATCGACAGGGTGTCGCAGGACCCCTCGTACACCGCGCCGCTCGCCGACTCCAGTACCAGCTTGCCCGGCCGGACCTGCACCGCCAGGCCGCCGCGGATCTCGTCGAGGTCGCCGGGGACGACCTCGACGATGGTGACGCCCTGGAGGCCCTCCGCACCGGCGATGACCGAGTCGATCGGCACCTCGCCCGCGTCCAGCAGGATCACCAGGTGCGGGGTGTCCGTCACCGGCGTGCCCTGCGGGTTGAAGCGGCCGCGGCCCTCCAACTCGTCGGCCAGCAGCTCCTCGACCTCGCCGAGGTCACCGACGACCAGGCGGCGGGTACCCGCGCCGTCCGTGGTCTTGTCCTGGACGTGCGGCAGCCACTTCGTCCACTCCCACTCCGCCTGCGCACCCGGGGAGGCGACGACCGCCACCATCAGGTCCTCGGGGGAGTGCATCGTGCACAGCTGCGCCACCATCGCGCGCGAGGCGGCGTAGACGGTGTCCGGGTCGCCGGAGACCGTCAGGTGGTAGAAGGCGCGCAGCGACACCGCGAGCGGAAGGTTCTCCAAGTGCCCGTGCTTGTCGAGGAATTCCTTCATCGCGTGCGCGGTCAGCGGCTCCAGCTCGTCGACCGGCGCGGTCTCCGGCGCCTTCAGCGGGGTGGCCAGCTGCTGCGGGCCGAGTCCCAGCCGCACCTGCGCGAAGTCCGGGTCGCTCGCCCGGCGCTCCCAGACCCGCTTGCCCTCCGCGACGACCGACCACAGCTGCCCGGGATCGGGGTGCGTGAACAGCTGCGCGTCACGCTGCTTACGCGCGGTGCGCCGTACCTCTTTTCGCTTCTGCGAAAGGTACTTGAGGTAATCCTGACGCTCTTGAACCATTTGCCCGGAAGGGCCTTGACGGGCTTTGACGATCTGTACGATCGCCATTGCCAGGGTGGAAACCACCATCACGCCGCCCATGATTTTCATGAACGGCTGGCCGCCCATGAAAAGGAAAGCGGCCGATGAGCCCATACCCATCATGGGCATGAACATCATCAGGATGTTCTCCTGTTCCCCTTCCCGGGGGAGTTCAGGAGGCGCCTCCAGCGTCACCTCCTCACCAGGAACTTCAGGTGGTAGCGCGCGGGGCGGGCGCTTGACGATGACAACGCTCACCGAGGCATCAGTCCTTCATGCATCTCGCAGTCTCGGACCGCCCCCGTTGGATTCGACGGTCCCCCGAGCCAAGTCCTTGGCCCGACGCAGGCGTTGATCCTACTGTTTGGAGTCAAGTCTCGGGGGGAGTGGGGCAAGCGCCGAATCGGACGGTACGCTGACGCCCCGCGAGCGTGCCGCGACGGGGTGAATAAGGCTCCCGCAGGGATCCGTATATGACTCCATATATACGCCACGCACGCGACAAAACACCCAACGGATAGGGGGAACCGCCAGGTGAGCACGACCACAGGTACCGGCTTCTGCCGGGTCACGGTCGCCGCGCCGGACGCACGGATCGATGTGGCACTGCCGGAGGACGTCGCACTCGTCGACATCTACCCGGAGATCCTGCGCCTGTCGGGGCAGTCCCAGGCGGAGGGCGCCCCCACCGGCTACCACCTCGTGCGCCGCGACGGCACCGTACTCGACGCCGGTCAGTCGCTCGCGCAGCAGCAGATCCTCGACGGCGACCTCCTCCTGCTCAAGCCGTTCGCCGAATCGCTGCCGCTCCCCGTCTTCGACGACGTCTCGGACGCCGTCGCCTCCGCGGTCAAGCAGAACCGCACCCGCTGGAGCGACGACCTCATGCACTACGTCGGCCTCACCGCCGGCGTCCTGCTGCTCACGATGATGGCGTTCGCTCTCTGGTTCTCGAACCCGGTCGACCGCGACATGCACCGGCTGCCCGGCATCATCGCGGGCGTCGTCGGCATCGTCCTCGTCGCCGTCTCCGGCGTCCGTGCCCGCGTCTACGACGACCACGGCTCCTCCATCGCGCTGGGCCTCGCCTCGCTGCCGCATCTGCTGATCGCCGGCTCCGGCATCTTCCCCGTCGAGGCGGGCGAGGGCCCCGGACGCCTCCACCTCCTCGTCGGCTGCGTGGTCGTCCTGATCGCCTCCGTCCTGCTGGTGGTGCTGCTGCCGCAGGGTGACGCCCCGTTCGTCGCCGCCGCCTTCCTCTCGGCGATCGGCACCCTCTCGGTGTTCGCCGCGATCCTCACCGACGCCGCGCCCATCGAGGTCGCCGCCGTCACCGCCGCCGTCTCCATCGCGCTCGTCGCCTGGCTGCCGGGCCTCTCGGCCCGCTTCGCCCGCCTGCCCATCGGTTACAAGTCGCCCGACCAGATCGCCAAGGGCTACGACGCCGACGGCGACTCCGAGGCCGTCGACTTCGTCAAGATCGGCAACCAGGCCCGCCGCGGCCACGAGCTCCTGCTCGGCCTCGTCGCCGGCTGCTCCGCCCTGGTCGTCGGCTCCGCCGGTATCGTCCTCGGCTTCTCCGACAACATGTGGGCCCAGCTCATGGCGCTGGCCGCGGGCATCACGATCATGCTCCGCGCCCGGCTCTTCGACTACACCGCGCAGATCGCCTGCATGGCCGTCGCCGGCATCCTCACGATCGTGCTGCTCATCCTGGGCATCGCGCTCCACCCGCCGGTCGACGCCCTCGTCGAGCTGGCCCGCTTCGGCGACTCCGGCCCGCTCAACATCCGCACCGTCTGGTTCTCCGCCAGCATCGCCGCCGGTGCCGCCCTGCTCGTCGGCGTCGGACTGGTCGTCCCCCGTAAGGGTGTCACCCCCTTCTGGGGCCGGATCTTCGACATCTTCGACGGCCTGGTCCTGCTCTCCCTGGTGCCGCTCTGCCTGGCGGTCCTGGACGTCTACGCCACCGTGCGCGGCCTGACCGGCAACTGACCTGCGCCCGCGCCCCACGACGGCCCCCCGGCCCGCCCGGGGGGCCGTCGTCGTCGGCTGGTACGCTGTGTGACGGTCCGCCGTGAGTCACCAAGATTCCCTGTGAAGCAAATCCAGGGGCGCTCCCGGGCCGTACACACCGAGGAGTACCGCGTGCCGCTCGACGCCGCTACGAAGAAGCAGATCATGGCCGAGTTCGCCACCAAGGAGGGTGACACCGGTTCCCCCGAGGTCCAGGTGGCCATGCTCTCCCGCCGTATCTCGGACCTGACCGAGCACCTCAAGACCCACAAGCACGACCACCACTCCCGCCGTGGTCTGCTGCTGCTCGTCGGCCAGCGCCGCCGCCTGCTGCAGTACCTGGCGAAGAAGGACATCACGCGCTTCCGCGCACTGGTCGAGCGCCTGGGCATCCGCCGCGGCGCGGCGGGCGCCAAGTAGGACGCCGTGAAGGGAGCGGTTCCCACCTGGGGCCGCTCCCTTCGCCGTACGCACCGGACACCGCTGCCGCCGCGAGGCGGCCGGAAGCTTTGTAGTCTGGTGTCACGAGCACAACCGAACGAGGGGGAGCGCCCCCTGGCCGCCGGTCCTCGGTAGTGGCCCCCGGATCTCCGCGCGACATCTCCGCGGCTGCATCCCGGGAGCTTCGATCGAAGACCGGCCCGTACCGGCGCTCCGCCGACGAAGGTCCGCCGCCACACGGGTGGCGGACGCTGACGAGGAGATTTTCTTGGTGGAGAACGAGACCCACTACGCCGAAGCCGTCATCGACAACGGCACCTTCGGCACCCGCACCATCCGCTTCGAGACGGGCCGCCTGGCCAAGCAGGCCGCCGGCTCCGCCGTCGCGTACCTGGACGACGACACCATGGTGCTGTCGGCCACGACCGCGTCGAAGAAGCCCAAGGACCAGCTCGACTTCTTCCCCCTGACGGTCGACGTCGAGGAGCGGATGTACGCGGCCGGCAAGATCCCCGGCTCCTTCTTCCGCCGCGAGGGCCGGCCCTCCGAGGACGCGATCCTCACCTGCCGCCTGATCGACCGGCCGCTGCGCCCCTCCTTCAAGAAGGGCCTGCGCAACGAGATCCAGATCGTCGAGACGGTCATGGCGCTCAACCCCGACCACCTCTACGACGTGGTCGCCATCAACGCCGCCTCCTGCTCCACGCAGCTGGCCGGCCTGCCCTTCTCCGGCCCGATCGGCGGCACCCGCGTCGCCCTGATCAACGGCCAGTGGGTCGCCTTCCCGACCCACACCGAGCTGGAGAACGCCGTCTTCGACATGGTTGTCGCCGGCCGTGTGCTGCCCGACGGTGACGTCGCGATCATGATGGTCGAGGCCGAGGCCACCGAGAAGACCGTCCAGCTGGTCAAGGACGGGGCCGAGGCCCCGACCGAAGAGGTCGTCGCTGCCGGTCTGGAAGCCGCCAAGCCCTTCATCAAGGTGCTGTGCAAGGCCCAGGCCGACCTCGCCGCCAAGGCCGCCAAGCCGACCGGCGAGTTCCCCGTCTTCCTCGACTACCAGGACGACGTCCTGGAGGCGCTCACCGCCGCCGTCAAGGACGAGCTGGCCCAGGCGCTGACCATCGCGGGCAAGCAGGAGCGGGAGAGCGAGCTCGACCGCGTCAAGGAGATCGCCGCCGAGAAGCTGCTCCCGCAGTTCGAGGGCCGCGAGAAGGAGATCTCCGGTGCCTACCGCGCGCTGACCAAGAAGCTGGTCCGCGAGCGCGTCATCAAGGACAAGGTCCGCATCGACGGCCGCGGCGTCACGGACATCCGTACGCTCGCCGCCGAGGTCGAGGCGATCCCGCGGGTCCACGGCTCCGCGCTGTTCGAGCGTGGCGAGACCCAGATCCTGGGCGTCACCACCCTCAACATGCTCCGCATGGAGCAGCAGCTGGACACCCTCTCCCCGGTGACCCGCAAGCGCTACATGCACAACTACAACTTCCCGCCGTACTCCGTCGGTGAGACCGGCCGCGTGGGCTCGCCCAAGCGCCGCGAGATCGGCCACGGCGCGCTCGCCGAGCGCGCCATCGTGCCGGTCCTGCCGACCCGCGAGGAGTTCCCCTACGCGATCCGCCAGGTCTCCGAGGCGCTGGGCTCCAACGGCTCGACATCCATGGGCTCGGTCTGCGCCTCCACCATGTCGCTGCTGAACGCCGGTGTGCCCCTCAAGGCCCCGGTCGCCGGTATCGCCATGGGCCTGATCTCCCAGGAGATCGACGGCAAGACCCACTACGTCGCCCTCACCGACATCCTCGGTGCGGAGGACGCGTTCGGCGACATGGACTTCAAGGTCGCCGGTACCAAGCAGTTCGTCACCGCCCTGCAGCTCGACACCAAGCTCGACGGCATCCCCGCCTCGGTCCTGGCCGCCGCGCTCAAGCAGGCCCGCGACGCCCGCCTCCACATCCTCGATGTGATGAACGAGGCCATCGACGTCCCGGACGAGATGTCCCCCAACGCCCCGCGGATCATCACCGTCAAGATCCCCGTGGACAAGATCGGTGAGGTCATCGGCCCCAAGGGCAAGATGATCAACCAGATCCAGGAGGACACCGGCGCCGACATCACGATCGAGGACGACGGCACCATCTACATCGGTGCCGCCGACGGCCCGGCCGCCGAGGCCGCCCGCGCCACGATCAACGGCATCGCCAACCCGACCATGCCGGAGGTCGGCGAGCGCTACCTGGGCACCGTCGTGAAGACGACGACCTTCGGCGCGTTCGTCTCCCTGCTCCCGGGCAAGGACGGCCTGCTGCACATCTCGCAGATCCGCAAGCTCGCCGGTGGCAAGCGCGTGGAGAACGTCGAGGACGTGCTCGGGGTCGGCGCCAAGGTCCAGGTCGAGATCGCCGAGATCGACCAGCGCGGCAAGCTCTCCCTGATCCCCGTGGTCGAGGACGAGGACGACGCCGACAGCAAGAAGGACGACGCCGACAAGTGACGTCCCGCACGCACTGGACGACGGCCCGCACCTCCTCGGAGGGGCGGGCCGTCGCCCGTACCCAAACACTCCTCAAGGGCGAGGGCGGCGCGGGCACCGTCCGCCGGACCGTCCTCCCCGGCGGTCTGCGGGTGGTCACCGAGACCCTGCCCACCGTCCGCTCGGTCAGCTTCGGCATCTGGGCCCACGTCGGCTCCCGCGACGAGACCCCGTCCCTCAACGGCGCCACGCACTACCTGGAGCACCTGCTCTTCAAGGGCACCGAGCGGCGCAGCGCCCTGGACATCTCCGCGGCCGTCGACGCCGTCGGCGGCGAGATGAACGCCTTCACCGCGAAGGAATACACCTGCTACTACGCGCGGGTCCTCGACACGGACCTGCCGCTCGCCATCGATGTCGTCTGCGACATGCTCACCGGCTCGCTCATCGAGGCCGAGGACGTCGAGGCGGAGCGCGGGGTGATCCTCGAAGAGATCGCGATGACCGAGGACGACCCGGGCGACGGCGTCCACGACCTCTTCGCGCACACGATGCTCGGCGACACACCCCTGGGCCGCCCGGTCCTCGGCACCCCCGACACCGTCAACGCCCTCACCCCCGCGCGGATCCGCCGCTTCTACAAGAAGCACTACGACCCCACGCACCTCGTCGTCACCGCCGCCGGCAACGTCGACCACGCCAAGGTCGTCCGCCTGGTCCGCCGCGCCTTCGAGCGGGCCGGTGCCCTCGACGGCACGGACGCCACCCCGCTCGCCCCGCGCGCGGGCGCCCGCACGCTGCGTGCCGGGGGCCGCGTCGAGCACCTGAACCGCAAGTCCGAGCAGGCCCACGTCATCCTCGGCACCCCGGGGCTCGCCCGCTCCGACGACCGCCGCTGGGCCCTGGGCGTCCTCAACACCGCACTCGGCGGCGGTATGAGCTCCCGGCTCTTCCAGGAGGTCCGTGAGAAGCGCGGCCTGGCCTACAGCGTGTACTCGTACACCTCCGGCTACGCCGACTGCGGCCTGTTCGGCGTCTACGCGGGCTGCCGCCCCAACCAGGTGCGCGACGTCCTCGCGATCTGCCGCGACCAGCTCGACCAGGTCGCCGCCGAGGGCCTCACCGACGACGAGATCCGCCGGGCCATCGGGCAGCTGCGCGGCTCCACCGTCCTCGGCCTGGAGGACTCCGGCGCCCTGATGCACCGCATCGGCAAGAGCGAGCTGTGCTGGGGCGCCCAGCTCTCCGTCGACGAGATGCTGGAGCGGATATCCGCCGTCACCCCCGACGAGGTCCGGGAGGTGGCCCGAGAGGTCCTGGGCGCGCGGCCCTCGCTGTCCGTCATCGGCCCGCTGAAGGACCGGCAGGCCGACCGGCTGCACGAAGCCGTCGCCTGACCCCGTTCGCCGTACCACCAAGAGAGAGCTGACACGATGAGCAAGCTGCGCGTGGCCGTGATCGGCGCCGAGGGCCGTATCGGCTCGGAAGCCGTCAAGGCCGTCGAGGCCGCCGAGGACATGGAGCTGGTCGCCGCGCTGGGCCGCGGTGACTCCCTGGAGGCGCTGACCGACGCCGGTGCCCAGGTCGCCGTCGAGCTGACCCACCCGGATGCCGTCATGGGCAACCTCGACTTCTGCGTCCGCCACGGCATCCACGGCGTGGTCGGCACGACCGGCTGGACCGACGAACGCCTCGCGCAGCTGCGCACCGCGCTGGCCGCCTCCCCGGGGACCGGCGTGCTCATCGCGCCGAACTTCTCCGTCGGCGCCGTGCTGACCATGACCTTCGCCCGGCAGGCCGCCAAGTTCTTCGAATCGGCCGAGGTCATCGAGCTGCATCACCCCAACAAGGCGGACGCCCCGTCCGGTACGGCCACCCGCACCGCGCAGCTCGTCGCCGCGGCCCGCGAGGAGGCCGGGTGCGCGCCGCAGCCGGACGCCACCAGCACCGCGCTGGACGGCGCCCGCGGCGCGTCGGTCGACGGCGTCCCCGTGCACTCGGTACGGCTGCGCGGGCTCCTCGCCCACCAGGAGGTGCTGTTCGGCGGCGTGGGGGAGACCCTCACCATCCGCCACGATTCACTGCACCACAGCAGCTTCATGCCGGGCATCCTGCTCGGCGCGCGGCGTGTGGTGTCCACCCCGGGCCTGACGGTGGGCCTGGAACACTTCCTCGACCTGGGCTGAGCGTCATGGGCGGAAAGATCACCTACTTCTTCCTCGCGACCGTGCTGGTCCTGGTCTTCGGCGTGGTCGCGATGGAGGGCGTGCTGCTCCTGCTGACGGGGAAGCCGGCCGCGATGGGCATGGGCGCGATCGCCTTCGTCCTGCCGGTCATCGGCGCGTGGTTCCTCTGGCACAACACCCGCTTCGCCCGCGACGCCCACCGCCTCGGCCGCGAGCTGGCGACCGAGGACGGCGCGAACGGTGCCGATGACGGGGCACCCGCGCTTACCCCGGGCGGCCGGATCGACCGGGACGCCGCCGACGCGGTCTTCGCCCGGCGGCAGGCCGAAGCGGAGGAGGCGCCCGGCGACTGGCGGGTCTGGTTCCGCCTCGCCGTCGCCTACCACGACGCCCGCGACACCCCGCGCGCCCGCAAGGCCATGCAGCGCGCCATCGCTCTCCACGACGGGGATCCGGTGCGCGCCTGAGCTGCTGGGCCCCGTGACCACGGCATACGGGTGGCGGGCCCGCGCGATCACGGCACACACGACGACGGCGCCCGGCCGGGAGAACTCTCCCCGGCCGGGCGCCGTCGTCATCCGTATCCGTCTCCCTGCGGTACTCCATCCGTCTACCTGCGGTACTCCGCGGCCCACGCCTCCAGGACATCGGCCGCCCGCTCGAACGCCTCCGGGCGGGAGAGGAAGTCGGCGCCGTGGTCGGTGAGCAGCACCCGCGACTGGCCGGACACCCGCCGGTCGATCAGCGCCTGCCCCTGCACCGTACGGGGCAGCCCCAGCCAGCGCACCGGCTGCTGGACGGTCCGCAGCGCCCCGGTGGCGCCCCACGGCTCGGTGACCGTGCCGATCAGGCCGACCCGTCGCAGCCCCTGCGCGCTGACCCAGACGCCGACCCGCAGCAGCCGCAGCGCGAGACCGATGACGATCAGCGCCAGCACCACGCAGGTCACAGCGCCCGGCAGCGAACCGGCGAAGCCGATGATCATCGCGGAGAGCAGCACGAACGACGCCAGCAGCAGGGCCACCGCCGAGATGCCCACCCGCCAGGGGCCGGGGCGGTAGGGCCGCCGCCAGCGCTCGGGCGCCTCGTGGGGCAGCGGCGGAGCCGCCGTACGGTCGTCGACGTCGAGGTCGCGGTCGGCCGTCAGGAAGGGCAGGGGCACGGCTGATCCTCACTCAGGGCGCTGGTGGACGCTGTGACCGGTGAGGCTATCGGCAGTGCGGGGCCGGAACCACCCGGCGCCCTCCGGCACGGGCGGCTCCGGCCCCGCAGGTCAGCGGTGCGCGGCCTCGGACTGATGCGTGCTGACGGCGCCCGGCGCCTCCTGCTGGAGCGCCGGAATCCCGAACAGCAGGGAGCCCGCCAGGCCGCCCACCAGGGTCAGGGTGATCAGTGTGCGGCCCGCCAGCTGGGAGCGCGAGGCGCGTTCGCGGGGCGGGGGAGTGACATTGCTGCGGAACCGGTCTGCCTCGGCGACGAAGGCGAACGGGACGGGCTCACGCCGGCGGAACATCTGGGGCTCTCCTAGGAACCTCGAAGTGGGCACTTTCACAGGGTCAGACGTCTGTGGCGTCCGTTTGGTGCCTGTTTCCAGTAACTTCTGTGAAAAATATCAACGACCCCGCTCCCTCCCGACACCGGGGTCCCTTTTGCCCGCTAACACCGCATCAGGCGGGATTTCCCGGACTGTCAGTGGCGGGCCGTAGGCTGGACGCCGCACGGATCGAACGGAAGGAACCACCGGTGTCCCAGACCCCCGCCGCGAGCACGCAGAGCCCTGACGGCCCTGACAGCTCCGACAGTGAGCTCGCCCGCTTCCGGAGCGAGGTGACGGTCGAGCTGGTCAAGCACAGCGCCGCGGACAGCGACGTGCTGTGGGCGGCCCGCGTCTCCACGGCCGGTGAGCAGTCCCTCGAAGAGCTGCAGAAGGACCCGGAGCGCTCCAAGGGCCTGATCAACTACCTGATGCGCGACCGGCACGGCAGCCCGTTCGAGCACAACAGCATGACCTTCTTCATCAGCGCCCCGATCTTCGTGTTCCGCGAGTTCATGCGCCACCGCGTCGGCTGGTCGTACAACGAGGAGTCCGGCCGCTACCGCCGCCTGGAGCCGGTCTTCTACGTCCCGGGCGCCGACCGCAAGCTCGTCCAGCAGGGCCGCCCCGGCAAGTACGAGTTCGTCGAGGGCACCACCGAGCAGCACGAGCTGACCGGCCGCGTCATGGAGGACTCCTACCGCCAGGCGTACGCCGCCTACCAGGAGATGCTGGCCGCCGGGGTCGCCCGCGAGGTCGCCCGCGCGGTCCTGCCCGTCGGCCTCTACTCCTCCATGTACGCCACCTGCAACGCCCGCTCCCTGATGCACTTCCTCGGGCTGCGCACCCAGCACGAGCAGGCGCAGGTGCCGTCCTTCCCGCAGCGCGAGATCGAGATGGTCGGCGAGCAGATGGAGGCCCACTGGGCACGCCTGATGCCGCTCACGTACGGCGCATTCAACGCCAACGGCCGCATCGCCCCGTAGCCCCGCCGACCTGCACCGCGGCGCCTCCGGGACCCCAACCCCGGAGGTGTCCGTATTGCAGCATTTTGAGAACTTCATCTACGCTGAAGAAACGGACCCGGCACTGCTTGAACCCCCGAGCAGGCAGTGCCGGAGTCCACATCCCTGCTCCCCGGCGGCACATCCAGCGGTGAGCTACGAGTAGCGTGGGACCCATGGCTCCGACTTCCACACCGCAGACCCCGTTCGGGCGGGTGCTGACCGCCATGGTCACGCCGTTCACGGAGGATGGCGATCTCGACCTCGACGGCGCGCAGCGGCTCGCCGCCCACCTGGTGGACGCCGGTAACGACGGCCTCGTCGTCAACGGCACCACCGGAGAGTCCCCGACCACCAGCGACACGGAGAAAGCGCAGCTGGTCCGCGCTGTGGTCGATGCCGTCGGGGACCGTGCCCTCGTGGTGGCCGGAGCCGGAACCAACGACACCCGGCACAGCGTGGAGCTGGCCCGCGCCGCGCAGGACGCCGGCGCCCACGGTCTGCTCGCGGTCACGCCGTACTACAGCAAGCCGCCCCAGGAAGGACTCCTGCGGCACTTCACGGCCATCGCGGACACCACCGACCTGCCGGTGATGCTGTACGACATCCCGGGCCGCAGCGGTGTCCCGATCAACACCGAAACGATCGTCCGGCTGGCGGAGCACCCCCGGATCGTCGCCAACAAGGACGCCAAGGGCGACCTCGGCCGCGCGAGCTGGGCCATCGCCCGCTCCGGCCTCGCCTGGTACAGCGGCGACGACATGCTCAACCTCCCGCTGCTCTCCGTCGGCGCCGTCGGTTTCGTCTCGGTCGTCGGCCATGTCGTCACCCCCGAGCTGCGCGCCCTGCTGGACGCCCACCTCGCCGGTGATGTCACCAAGGCGACGGAGATCCACCAGAAGCTGCTGCCGGTCTTCACCGGCATGTTCCGCACCCAGGGCGTCATCACCACCAAGGCGGCCCTCGGCCTGCAGGGCCTGCCCGGCGGGCCGCTGCGCCTGCCGCTGGTGGAGTTGGCCCCCGAGGAGACGGAGCAGCTGACGCGGGACCTCGCCGCCGGCGGGGTACAACTCTGAGCACAGACTTCACAACTGAAAACGGCCCTTAACCGCCCCACAGCAAGTGCACGAATGTCATGCGCGCCACGTGCCCCGACGGCAGCGTGGCGCGCGTGGTGAGGAGAGTCTTTTGAGTCATCCGCATCCCGAACTCGGCCGCCCCCCGAAGCTCCCCAAGGGCGGCCTGCGGGTCACACCCCTCGGCGGCCTGGGAGAGATCGGCCGCAACATGACGGTCTTCGAGTACGGAGGCCGGCTGCTGATCGTCGACTGCGGAGTGCTCTTCCCCGAGGAGGAGCAGCCCGGAATCGACCTGATCCTGCCGGACTTCACGTCCATCAGGGACCGGTTCGACGACATCGACGGCATCGTGCTCACGCACGGCCACGAGGACCACATCGGCGGCGTCCCCTTCCTCCTGCGGGAGAAGCCGGACATCCCGCTGATCGGCTCCAAGCTGACCCTCGCGCTCATCGAGGCGAAGCTCCAGGAGCACCGCATCCGTCCGTACACCCTGGAGGTCAAGGAAGGTCACCGGGAGCGGATCGGCGCCTTCGACTGCGAGTTCGTCGCCGTCAACCACTCCATCCCGGACGCCCTCGCGGTCGCCATCCGCACCCCCGCGGGCATGGTGGTGCACACCGGCGACTTCAAGATGGACCAGCTGCCGCTGGACCGCCGGCTGACCGACCTGCCGGCGTTCGCCCGGCTCGGCGAGGAGGGCATCGACCTGCTCCTCACCGACTCGACCAACGCAGAGGTCCCCGGCTTCGTCCCGCCGGAGCGGGACATCTCCAACGTCCTGCGCACGGTCTTCGCCAACGCGCAGAAGCGCATCATCGTGGCGAGCTTCGCCAGCCACGTCCACCGCATCCAGCAGATCCTCGACGCCGCCCACGAGTACGGCCGCCGGGTCGCCTTCGTCGGCCGCTCGATGGTCCGCAACATGGGCATCGCCCGTGAGCTGGGCTATCTGAAGGTCCCCGCCGGTCTGGTCGTGGACGTCAAGACGCTCGACGATCTGCCGGACGACGAGGTCGTGCTGGTCTGCACGGGCTCCCAGGGCGAGCCGATGGCGGCGCTGTCCCGGATGGCCAACCGTGACCACCAGATCCGGATCGTCCCCGGTGACACGGTGATCCTCGCGTCGTCCCTGATCCCGGGCAACGAGAACGCGGTCTACCGCGTGATCAACGGCCTGACCCGCTGGGGCGCCGACGTCGTCCACAAGGGCAACGCCAAGGTCCACGTCTCGGGCCACGCCTCGGCCGGCGAGCTGCTGTACTTCTACAACATCTGCAAGCCGAAGAACCTCATGCCGGTGCACGGCGAATGGCGCCATCTGCGGGCCAACGCCGAGCTGGGCGCGCTGACCGGCGTACCGAAGGACCGGATCGTGATCGCCGAGGACGGCGTCGTGGTCGACCTGGTCAACGGCGTCGCGAAGATCGTCGGCAAGGTGCAGGCGGGATACGTGTACGTCGACGGGCTCTCGGTCGGTGATGTCACCGAGACCCACCTCAAGGACCGCCGCATCCTCGGCGACGAGGGCATCATCTCGGTCTTCGTGGTGGTGGACAGCAGCACCGGCAAGATCGTCGGCGGCCCGCACATCCAGGCCCGCGGCTCCGGTATCGACGACTCGGTGTTCTCCGCGGTCATCCCGAAGATCGACGAGTCCCTGGCCAAGTCGGCCCAGGACGGCGTCGTTGAGCCGCACCAGCTCCAGCAGCTGATCCGCCGCACGATCGGCAAGTGGGTGTCGGACAACTACCGTCGCCGCCCGATGATCCTTCCCGTGGTCGTCGAGGTCTGACCGGTACGGCCGCCGACAGGCAGGCCCGAGGAGCGGGGCGCCCGGATTTGCGTCCGGGCGCCCCGCTCCAGTAGGTTTACGGCTCCACCTGAACGGGAAACACCGCACGCCTGTGCATGCGGCTGCCCTTCCCGGAGCGAGTGGAATTCCGGCCCAGAGAAATCTGATAAAGTCGGAATAAGCCGAAAGGCAAATCCCTCCGACGGGTAATCGGAAGCGAATTCGGACCGGAAACGGCAGCGAATCGGATCTGATAGAGTCGGAAAGGCCGGAAAGCGAAAGCAGGAAGGCCAACCCCGCTCCAACGGGGGGCCGGAAACGCCCAGCGGATCTGGTAAGGTGGGAACCGCGGAAAGGCCGAAAGGCCGGACCGCACCGGCGAAAATCAGGGCCGAAAGGATCTGATAGAGTCGGAAACGCAAGACCGAAGGGAAGCGCCCGGAGAGCCTGGTGAAACAGGCACAAAGGAAGCGTCCGTTCCTTGAGAACTCAA
>NZ_VKJP01000141.1 GCF_007280575.1 Streptomyces benahoarensis | reverse complement strand
ATGGGCGTCTCGGGGGCTCGGAGATGTGTATAAGAGCCAGGGGGGTGTGGGGGGATACAGGGTCGTCACCTCGTAACGGTCAGACTGCGGCGGTCGTGGGGTCCGCCGATGTGCTGGGCCGCCGCGGCGGCCGTACCGGAGCGGTGCATGCGCTGCCACTTCAGCCGGCTGCCGGTCACGAAGGCGACCACCGACTGGAGGACGACGAGGTACATCAGCTGCCGGTAGACCAGCAGTTGGAAGGG
Organism: Streptomyces benahoarensis; assembly: GCF_007280575.1. Taxonomy (GTDB): domain Bacteria; phylum Actinomycetota; class Actinomycetes; order Streptomycetales; family Streptomycetaceae; genus Streptomyces; species Streptomyces benahoarensis. Next base: position 14,594 of record NZ_VKJP01000141.1, on the reverse strand, counting down.
GAGGGCCCACAGCGGACGCCGGGACTCCCCGTCCAGCCGTAGCGCGTACGCCGCCACGGCGATCTGCACTGCCAGGAACCCGAACCACGTCACGACCGACTTCACCGGGCTGTCGGTGAACAGCACGCTGTAGAGCATGAAGACGTCGATGACGGGTGCGAGCAGAGGCAGCAGTACCTGGAAGAGAAGGAGATACGAGAGCCCGCGGCGCCCGAAGCGACCGGCGTGGCCGACCTCCCGGACGGCCCGGCGGTGCTTCCACATCGCCTGGAGGGTGCCGTAGCACCAGCGGTAGCGCTGGCGCCACAGCTGCCGCAGCGAGGTGGGCACCTCGGTCCAGGCGATGGCGTTCTCCTCGTAGACCACCCGCCAGCCGGCCCGCCACAGCGCCATGGTCAGGTCGGTGTCCTCGGCGAGGGTGTCCTCGCTCAGGCCGCCGACGCCCATGAGCGCGTCGATCCGGAACGCGCCGATGGCGCCGGGCACCGTCGGCATGCACTCCAGGACCTCGAACATCCGGCGGTCGAGGTTGAACCCGAAGACGTACTCCAGGTGCTGCCAGCGCCCCAGGAGGCGGGTGCGGTTGCCGACCTTGGTGTTGCCGCTCACCGCGCCGACCGCCGGATGCGCCAGTGGCTGGATCAGGCGCTCGATCGCGTCCGCCTCGAAGACGGTGTCCGCGTCGACCATCACCACGTACGGCGAGCGGGTGTACGCCAGCCCATGGTTGAGGGCGGCCGCCTTGCCGGTGTTGGGCTGGCACAGCACCTGCACCCGCGGGTCGCGCTCCGCGTACCCCTCCGCGATCTCCACGGTGCGGTCGCTCGACCCGTCGTCGATGACGATGATCTGGAGCCGCTGGTGGGTGGAGGCGAGCAGCGAGCGCAGCGTGGTGCCGATGCCCGCCTCCTCGTTGTACGCGGGGACGAGGACGGTCACCGGATCGGTGATCCGGCGCAGCCGGGGCGCGCCGGGCCGCTCCCGCTCCAGCCGTCTGACGTGCGCGCGGGCGAAGAGCACCAGCGTGAACAGCCGGATCAGGCCGAGCGCGGCGGCGATCGTCAGCACCCAGGTCAGGGCGGAGACGGAGCTGCGGCCCAGCTGCTGGAACCAGATCAGCGCGGTACCCGCCCAGCGCTGCGGTGCGCCCGCCTCGGTCATGGCGGGCGCGGCGGCGCCGGTGCCCGCCGAGATCGTGGTGAAGCGGCGGGCGCCCGGGTCGGCGAGCAGCTGCTGGGTCTCGCGGTAGGCGAGGGAGGTCAGGCTGAACTGCCGCACCAGGCCCTGGGCGGGCTTGCGGCCGGAGCGGTCCGCGGCGACCAGCAGATAGCCGTGGCCGGAGGCGCGCTGCGCGGCGGACCACTCGGCGCCGCACAGGGTGGCGACGGTGGTGGTCATCGGCATCCGCAGCAGCTTCGTCCGGAAACCGGCGGCTCCGGCGAACGCGCCCTGGGTGAGCCGGAGTTCGAGGGCGCGGCGTACTCCGGAGGCGTTGCCGAGGTCGGCGCCGGTGTAGGAGTGGGAGCCGATCTCGTGGCCCTCGGCCCGGATCTGCCGGACGAGGTCGGGGTACTGCGCGGCGTCCGCGCCTTCGAGGAAGAAGGTGGCGTGCGCATGATGCTTCTTCAGCAGGGCGAGCAGCCGCGGGGTCCAGTAGGGGTCGGGGCCGCCGTCATAGGTGAGGGCGACGGTACCGGCGGGCATCGAGGTGGAGCGGGCACCGTCGCCGTTGACGGTGAGGACGGGTCCGGCGTCCGCCGCGGCGGCGGGCACCGGGCGGGTGCAGTCCTGTTTGGTCTTGGAGCCGTCGACCTCGTTCTCGGTCCAGCCCTGGAAGAGCAGGGCGCCGAAGAGGACGGGCAGGGTCAGGGCGAGGAGAAGCCAGTGCGCCCGGGGATCTCTCGCCTGTTTGTGCCGGGCGGCGCCGTTACCGGTCGCTTTGGAGCGGGCCGCCATCAGCGGCGGACATCGGGACTGTGCGGTTCACCGGCGCCGTCCGATCTGTTCCGGTCCTGCCGCGGCGCCCATATTCGCCACCTGGTCTCCACTGTCCGTTCACGCATGGCAGGGGAGTGTATCCGGGCCCTACCGGCGAGTTGGAGATCCGGTTCCCGCCATGGTGAGAGGGTCGTTCCGGAACGGGCACCCGCTCCCATACGGCGGGAAAAGCGGGCGTTCGGCGCCTGCCGGACACGCCGCGGGCCCCCGGAACGGAAGCGTTCCGGGGGCCCGCGGCGGACGTCGGCGGGAGGGTCAGCCCTCGTCGTCCGGCTTGTCGTCGCCGGACTCGTCGATCTCGGACTCCAGGCCGAGCTGCTCGACGATCCACTTGTCGAACTCGATGGAGGCGCGGACCCAGCTGACCGTGCTCGACACGAAGTGCTCAAGCGCGACACCCGTGCCGACCAGCATCGACGCCTCACCGATCAGCCGGACGGTGCCGTCGTCGTGGGTGTGCGTGTACGCCTTGGGCCACAGGGTGCGGCGGTTCCAGTCGTCGATCGCCTCCAGCAGCTTGGCCTTGTCGTCCAGGCCGTGCGGGCGGTCGTAGAAGGTGCGGACGGAGAAGATCTGCTGCTCCTCCTCGCCGCGGAACATGAAGTACGTACGGAACTGCTCCCACGGGGCGGCGAGGTCGCCTTCCTCGTCGATGACGTACTTCAGCTCCATCTGGTCGAGGAGCTGCTTGACCAGATCCTGGTCAGGCACGACGGGACCCTCAGGCCCGGTCGGCTGCTGTTCGGGCTGGCCCCCGAAATTCGGAATCGAGGACGGGTCGATGCTCACCGTGGAATTCCCTTCGTATGGTCTGCGCCATCCTCCACCATGCCCGCCCCGTCCTGGCAACCCCGGACGGGGCGGAGCGTGGCGCGTCAGGCGGCGGCGCGGGCGGACGTCACGGCGAGGTGATCGCCGTCGACGTCCACGCGGACGGTGTCGCCGTCCAGTACGTCGCCCGCCAGGATGGCACGCGCCAGCTGATCGCCGATGGCGGTCTGCACCAGGCGGCGCAGCGGCCGGGCACCGTACGAGAGGTCCGGCGCCGGGGCGTCCACCACCGGCTCCTGGCCGAGCCAGGCGAGCCAGGTCAGGGCCGCGTCACTGATGTCGAGGGTAAGGCGGCGGTCGGCGAGGCGCTTCTGGAGGTGGTCGATCTGGATCCGGGCGATCCGCTGGAGCTGGTCGGTGCCCAGCGGGTGGAAGACGACGAGGTCGTCGAGGCGGTTGAGGAACTCCGGCCGGAAGGACGCCCGGACGGTCTCCAGCACCTTCTCCTTCTTCTGTTCCTCCTTGAGCAGCGGGTCCATGAGGAAGTTCGAGCCGAGGTTGGAGGTGAGGATGAGGATGGTGTTGCGGAAGTCGACGGTGCGGCCCTGGCCGTCGGTGAGGCGGCCGTCGTCGAGGACCTGGAGCAGCACGTCGAAGACCTCGTGGTGGGCCTTCTCCACCTCGTCCAGCAGGACGACGCTGTACGGGCGGCGGCGGATCGCCTCGGTCAGCTGGCCGCCCTCCTCGTAGCCGACGTAGCCGGGGGGCGCGCCGACGAGGCGGGCGACGGAGTGCTTCTCGCCGTACTCCGACATGTCGATGCGGACCATGGCCCGCTCGTCGTCGAAGAGGAAGTCGGCGAGCGCCTTCGCCAGCTCGGTCTTGCCGACGCCGGTGGGGCCGAGGAAGAGGAACGAGCCGGTGGGCCGGTCCGGGTCGGCGATCCCGGCGCGGGTGCGGCGCACCGCGTCGGAGACGGCGCGCACCGCCTCGCCCTGGCCGATCAGCCGCTTGCCCAGCTCGTCCTCCATGCGCAGCAGCTTCTGCGTCTCGCCTTCGAGGAGGCGGCCGGCGGGGATGCCGGTCCAGGCGCCGACGACATCGGCGATGTCGTCCGGGCCGACCTCCTCCTTCACCATCGACTCGGCGGACGCCTCCTGCTCCGCCTCGGCGGCCGCGGCCGCCTCCAGCTCCTGCTCCAGCTTCGGGATCTCGCCGTAGAGCAGCTTGGAGGCGGTGTCGAAGTCGCCGTCGCGCTGGGCGCGCTCGGCCTGTCCGCGCAGGTCGTCGAGGCGTTCCTTCAGCTCGCCGACGCGGTTGAGGCTCTGCTTCTCCTTCTCCCAGCGGGCGGTCAGCCCGCGCAGCTCCTCCTCCTTGTCGGCGAGGTCGCGGCGCAGCTTCTCCAGCCGCGCCACGGACCCGGCGTCGGTCTCGTTCCGCAGCGCCAGCTCCTCCATCTTCAGCCGGTCCACGGACCGCTGGAGTTCGTCGATCTCGACGGGCGAGGAGTCGATCTCCATCCGGAGCCGGGACGCGGCCTCGTCGACGAGGTCGATGGCCTTGTCGGGCAGGAAGCGGGAGGTGATGTAGCGGTCGGAGAGGGTGGCGGCGGCGACCAGCGCGGAGTCGGCGATGGCGACCTTGTGGTGCGCCTCGTAGCGTCCCTTGAGACCGCGCAGGATCGCGACGGTGTCCTCGACGGTCGGCTCGGCGACCAGCACCTGCTGGAAGCGGCGCTCCAGCGCCGGGTCCTTCTCGATCCGCTCGCGGTACTCGTCGAGGGTGGTCGCGCCGACCATCCGCAGTTCGCCGCGGGCCAGCATCGGCTTGAGCATGTTGCCCGCGTCCATGGCGGAGTCGCCGCCCGCGCCCGCGCCGACGACGGTGTGCAGCTCGTCGATGAAGGTGATGATCTGGCCGTCGCTGGACTTGATCTCCGCGAGGACGGTCTTCAGCCGCTCCTCGAACTCGCCGCGGTACTTCGCGCCCGCGACCATCGCCCCCAGGTCGAGCGCGACCAGCCGCTTGTTCCGCAGCGACTCGGGCACATCGCCCTTGACGATGCGCTGGGCCAGCCCCTCGACCACGGCGGTCTTACCGACGCCGGGCTCGCCGATCAGCACCGGGTTGTTCTTCGTCCGGCGGGAGAGGACCTGCACCACGCGGCGGATCTCGTGGTCCCGGCCGATGACCGGGTCGAGCTTGCCCTCACGCGCCGCCGCGGTGAAGTCCGTACCGAACTTCTCCAGCGCCTTGTACGTGCCCTCCGGGTCGGCGTTGGTGACCCGGCGATCGCCCCGGGACTCCTCGAACGCGGCGAGCAGCTTCTTGGCGGACGCGCCCTGCTCGTCGAGCAGCGCGCCGGTGGCGCCGCCCTTGGCCGCGATGCCGATGAGCAGATGCTCGGTGGAGACATAGGCATCGCCCAGCTCCTTGGCACGCCGGGCGGCGTCCGCGAGGACGGCCAGCAGCTCGCGGTCGGGCTGCGGCGGTGCGACCGTCGACCCCTGCACGCTGGGCAGCGCGGCGAGGCGCCGCTCGGCGCCGCCCCGCAGCACGGCGGCGTCCGCGCCGACGGCGGCCAGCAGGTCGATGATGTTCGCGTTGCTGTCGGCCGGTCCGGCCAGCAGCGCGAGCAGCAGATGGGCGGACGTCATGTCCGCGTGCCCGGCGGTGATCGCCCGCTCGTTGGCGGCGCTCAGCGCCTCCCGGCTCTTGTTGGTCAGCTCGGCGTCCACGGTCGCGGGGTCCTCCTCGTGCTCGGCGTTCTCGTCCTGTACTGCCGGTCCGCCCGACGGCGGGCGTGTACGGCACTTCCGTACATGCTCTGGTCGACGTCCAGTAAATTGAGTCTACTTCACTCAAGGGGGGAGTTGAGTGGAGTCGGCTCAAGATTGGGGAAAGGGCGGGGGCGGATCGGGGGCGCGGCAACTCGGTGCCGAGCCTGCCGCCGTCGCCCTTGGTGCCGAGCCTGCCGCGTGACCGGGGCGGCCGCTCCGGCGGGCGCGCACGCCGCCACACCTGCGGGTGAACGGCGGGCATATGCCAACGCCGCTCGCCGCCCACGGTCAACACTGGCCTGGAACGCTATGGAGGTGCAGCGTGACGGCTATGGCATACGAGCCGACGGCGACCGACCAGCAGACCCTCCTGGACTTCTTCCTCGGCATGGACACCCCCCACGGGTTCCGGGCCGAGTTCATCGAGGGGGAGATTGTTGTGTCACCGCCGACCGACGGGGATCACGAGGACTACCTGAGCACGCTGGTCCGGCAGCTCATCCGGTCCTCGGCGACCGAGATGGACGTATCAGGGAACAAGGGCCTGGTCCTGCCGAGCGGAGGGCGGTGCACCAGGAATCACGTCATCCCCGACGCCACGGTTGCACCGCGCCGCCTCCGCCGCTTCCGGGGCGCCGAACCCTGGATGCCACCGGACGGCATCGCCCTGGTCGCCGAGGTGACGAGCACGAAGCCGTCGGGCGACCGCATCGCCGAACGCCACTGCTACGCCCGCGGCGCCCTCCCCCTTTACCTCCTCGTCGACCGCGAGACCTCCACGGTCACGCTGTTCAGCGAGCCCGAGGGGGACGACTACCGCGAGTCCCACTCCGTCGCCTTCGGCAAGCCGCTGCCGCTGCCCGCGCCGTTCTCGTTCACGCTGGAGACCGGCGACTTCCTCTGAGCCGGCTGCCACCAGGGGCCGGGCCGCCCGTACGGGGCCCGGCCCCTCGCCGTACGCGGAACAGGCGGCCCGGCGCCCCATCGTTACGCTTCCCCCATGGCTCACGATCTCGCCGCCCTCAGCCCCTCCTACCTCGCCTTCTGGGACGAGCACGTCATGTCGACGCTGACCACGCTGCGGGCCGACGGCTCCCCGCACGTCGTGCCGGTCGGCGTGACGTACGACGCGGAGCAGCGGATCGCGCGGATCATCACGCGCGGCGGCAGCACCAAGGCGCGGAACGTGCTGGCCGCCGGGGCGGACGGTGCGCGGGCCGCGGTCTGCCAGGTCGCGGGGCGGCGCTGGGCGACGCTGGAGGGGATCGCCCGGGTGCGGACGGACGCGGCGGCGGTCGCGGACGCCGAACGCCGGTACGCCGCGCGCTACGGCCGGACGCCGACGCCCAACCCGGAGCGGGTGGCGATCGAGATCGCCGTGACCCGGGCGCTCGGCCGGGCCTGAGCCCCCGGAGCGCGGGTGCGCGGCGGGTGAACGCACCGATACCGCGGGCACCGTCCGCCGGTATCGTCGCCCGCACACCGACCACGCCCGGAGGGCACGATGAACCCGGTCCGCGCCACCGCCCTCGCCTGTCTGATGCCGCTGTCCGAGCTGGGCGACGAGCCCTTCCTCGTCGACGACCGCGGTCAGCACGCCATGTGCGAGCGGTGGGCGGCGGACCGCGGCTACGACCTCACCTGCCGGCTGAGCCTGCACCGGCTGCCCGCCGGGCACCCCACGCTCTGGCGCGAGGTGGAACGCGGCCTGGTCGATGTCTTCGTGGCGCCGCACCGCCGGGCGCTGGAGCACGCCGTGGACGACGCCGACGCGTTCGCCGCGCGCTGCGCCGCCGCCGGGGTCCGCCTGGCCACCGCCGACCTCACCGAACCGGTCTACGACCGCGCACTGACCTCGGACGTCCACCGCCGCCTGTCGATGCCGACGGCGGGGTACAGCGGGCACTGAGCCGCCGGAGGCCGGGCGATCTCACCCCACGAGGACGCGCCGAGGCCGGTCCCCGCACCCGCCTTGCACCGCACCGCCCCGGACATGCGAAAGGGCCGGGTCGCCCCGGCCCTCTCCGCTGTTACCGACGCTCTCCGGCGGTCACTCGCCCCGCTTGGGGCGCCACACCACCAGCGCGCTGGTCTGCTGGACATCCTGATACGGCACCAGATCGCGGCGGTAGGACGCGTGCACCGCGGCCTCCCGCTGCTGCATCGCGCTGGCCGCGCCCTCCAGGGCGCCCTGGAGTTCGGCGACCCGCTGCTGGAGGGCCGTGACCTGGTTCTCCAGCTCGATGATGCGCTTGATACCGGCGAGGTTGATGCCCTCGTCCTGGGACAACTGCTGCACCGTGCGGAGCAGTTCGATGTCCCGGGCGGAGTACCGGCGGCCCCGCCCGGCCGTGCGGTCGGGCGAGACCAGGCCAAGCCGGTCGTACTGACGCAGGGTCTGCGGATGCAGGCCGGAGAGCTGAGCCGCGACGGAGATGACGTACACCGGAGAATCTTCGGTCAGTTCGTACGGGTTCCGACGATGTCCGCCCCGGCTGTCCATCTCATGCTCCCTTCGCGGCCTGGAACAGCTCCGCCCGCGGATCCTGATCCGCGGTCGCCTCGCGATAGGACTCCAGCGACTCCTTCGCCTTGTCGCCGAGGCCCTTGGGAACGATCACCTCGACGGTGACCAGCAGGTCACCCCGGGTGCCGTCCTTACGCGTCGAGCCCTTGCCCCGCGCCCGCATGGTGCGGCCGTTGGGCGTTCCCGGCGCGATCTTGAGCGTGACCGGCGGGCCGCCCAGCGTCGGCACCCGCACCTCGCCGCCGAGCGCCGCCTCCGGGAAGGTGACCGGCACCGTGACGGTGAGGTTGTCGCCCTTGCGGCCGAAGACCGGGTGCGGCTGGACGTGCACCACGACGTAGAGATCGCCCGCCGGACCGCCGTGCTCGCCGGGCGTGCCCTTGCCGCGCAGCCGGATGCGCTGCCCGTCGGAGACGCCCGCCGGGATGCGGACCTGCATCGTCCGGGCGCTGGTCGCCCGGCCGCTGCCCTTGCAGACCTCGCAGGGGTTCTCCGCGATCAGGCCGCGGCCCTTGCAGTCGGCGCACGGATCGGTGAGCGAGAAGCCGCCGCCCGCGCCCCGGCTGACCTGGCCGGTGCCCACGCAGGTCGGGCAGACCCGCGGGGTGCCGTTCGTGTCGCCGGTGCCCGAGCACGCCTTGCACGGCTCCTTGCTGGACATCCGCAGCGGGACCGTGGCCCCGTCCACCGCCTCGGTGAAGCTGAGCGTCACCTCGGACTCGATGTCGTGCCCCCGCCGCGGCTGGGTACGGGTACCCGTCGCGCCGCCGCGGTTGAACAGGCCACCGAAGACGTCCCCGAGGCCCCCGCCGAAGCCGCCGCCGCTCCCCTGCTGCCCCTGCGTGCCCCCGAAGAGGTCACCGAGGTCGAAGTTGAAGCTGCCGCCGCCCCCGCCGGGGCCGGGGCGGAAGCCGCCGTTGCCGAACAGCGCCCGCGCCTCGTCGTACTCCTTGCGGCGCTTGGGGTCGCCGAGAATGTCGTTCGCCTCGGAGATCTCCTTGAAGCGCGCCTCGGCGCCGGAGTCACCGGTGTTGGCGTCCGGGTGGTTCTCCCGGGCGAGCTTGCGGTACGCCTTCTTGATCTCGGCGTCGGTGGCGTCCTTCGGGACGCCGAGGACCTTGTAGTAGTCCTTCTCGACGAAGTCCTTCGTGCTCATCCCCGACGTCCCTCCTTCCGCGTCTTCTTCTCTGCCGTCCGCACGTCAGCCCTCGTCCGGGCCACCGTTTTCCTCGTCCGAAGCCTTGGCACCGTCCTCGGATGCGGACTTGCCGCCCTGGGCGCCCGGCTGCGGCTCGGCGACGGCGACCCGCGCGGGGCGGATCGTTCGCTCACCGATGCGATACCCGGGCTGCAGGACGGCCACGCACGTGGTCTCCGTGACGTCCGGTGCGTACGAGTGCATCAGGGCTTCGTGGATCGTCGGGTCGAAGGGCTCGCCCTCCTTGCCGAACTGCTGGAGGCCCAGCTTGGCGACCACGGTCTCCAGCGATTCGGCCACCGACTTGAAGCCGCCGACCAGCTCGCCGTGATCGCGGGCGCGGCCCACGTCGTCGAGGACCGGAAGCAGCTCGGACAGGAGGTTCGCCGCGGCGATCTCCTTGACCGCGACGCGGTCCCGCTCGACCCGGCGCCGGTAGTTCTGGTACTCCGCCTGAAGCCGCTGGAGGTCCGCGGTGCGCTCGGTGAGCGCCGAACGGGCCTGGTCCAGCTGCGCGGTGAGCGCGACGTCCTGCGCGCCCTGCTTGTCGTCCCCGGCCGGGGCCGAGCCCGCCTTGTCGGCGGACTCGGCTCGCGCCGCGTCGTCAGCGTTGCCTGCGGACTCGGCGCCGGAGACGTCGGGCTTCTCCTCGAAGCCCGGGGTCTCCTCCGTCACGCCGCACCGTCCTTCTTGGGCTTCTCGTCGTCGACGATCTCGGCGTCCACGACGTCGTCCTCGGCCTTGGCCTGGCCCGCACCGGCACCCGCGGCACCGGCGTCGGCGCCCGCGGCCTGGGCGTCGGCGTACATGGCCTGGCCCAGCTTCTGCGAGACGGCGGCGACCTTCTCGGTGGCGGTACGGATCTCGGCCGTGTTGTCGCCCTCGGCGGACTCGCCCTTGAGCTTCTCCTTCAGCTCACCGACGGCGGCCTCGACCTCGGTCTTCACCTCGGCGGGGACCTTCTCCTCGTTGTCCTTGAGGAACTTCTCCGTCTGGTAGACGAGCTGCTCGCCCTGGTTACGGGTCTCGGCGGCCTCGCGGCGCTTGTGGTCCTCGTCCGCGTAGCGCTCGGCCTCCTCACGCATGCGGTCGACCTCGTCCTTCGGCAGCGAGGAGCCGCCGGTGACGGTCATCTTCTGCTCCTTGCCCGTGCCCAGGTCCTTGGCGGTCACGTGCATGATGCCGTTGGCGTCGATGTCGAAGGAGACCTCGATCTGCGGGACACCGCGCGGGGCCGGCGGCAGACCCGTCAGCTCGAACATCCCGAGCTTCTTGTTGTACGCCGCGATCTCGCGCTCGCCCTGGTAGACCTGGATCTGCACGGACGGCTGGTTGTCCTCGGCCGTCGTGAAGATCTCGGAGCGCTTCGTCGGAATCGTGGTGTTCCGCTCGATGAGCTTGGTCATGATGCCGCCCTTGGTCTCGATACCGAGGGACAGCGGGGTGACGTCGAGGAGCAGAACGTCCTTGACCTCGCCCTTGAGGACACCGGCCTGGAGGGTGGCGCCCATGGCGACGACCTCGTCCGGGTTGACGCCCTTGTTGGCGTCCTTGCCGCCGGTCAGCTCCTTGACGAGCTCGGCGACGGCCGGCATACGGGTCGAACCGCCGACCAGGACCACGTGGTCGATCTCGGACAGCGAGATGCCGGCGTCCTTGATCACGTTGTGGAACGGGGTCTTGCAGCGGTCGAGGAGGTCCGCGGTCAGCTGCTGGAACTGCGAGCGCGTGAGCTTCTCGTCCAGGTGCAGCGGGCCCTCGGCGGAGGCGGTGATGTAGGGAAGGTTGATCGTCGTCTCGGTGGAGGACGACAGCTCGATCTTCGCCTTCTCGGCGGCCTCGCGCAGACGCTGGAGCGCCATCTTGTCCTTGGACAGGTCGACGCCGTGGCCGTTCTGGAACTGCTTGACCAGGTGGTCGACGACGCGCTGGTCCCAGTCGTCACCACCGAGGTGGTTGTCACCGTTGGTGGCCTTCACCTCGACGACGCCGTCGCCGATCTCCAGCAGCGAGACGTCGAAGGTGCCGCCACCGAGGTCGAAGACCAGAATGGTCTGGTCGTCCTTCTCCAGGCCGTAGGCGAGGGCGGCCGCGGTGGGCTCGTTGACGATGCGCAGGACGTTCAGACCCGCGATCTCACCGGCCTCCTTGGTGGCCTGACGCTCGGAGTCGTTGAAGTAGGCGGGGACGGTGATGACCGCGTCCACCACCTTCTCGCCCAGGTACGCCTCGGCGTCACGCTTGAGCTTCTGCAGGATGAAGGCGCTCATCTGCTGCGAGTTGAAGCCCTTGCCGTCGATGTCGACCTTCCAGTCAGTGCCCATGTGGCGCTTGACCGACCGGATGGTCCTGTCGACGTTGGTGACCGCCTGACGCTTCGCGACCTCGCCGACCAGCACCTCGCCGTTCTTGGCGAAGGCGACGACGGACGGCGTGGTCCTGGCGCCCTCGGCGTTGGTGATGACGGTGGGCTCACCGCCTTCGAGAACACTGACGACGGAGTTCGTCGTGCCCAGGTCGATGCCGACCGCACGTGCCATGTCGATTCCTCCAGCTGACTTGAGTGGAACGGACTCAAGCATGCATGACGCCCCGGAAACCTGTCAACAGAGTTGAGTCGTGACCGCTCAAGTTTTATACCGGCCTTATCCTCAGCGCCGTGATCAAGAGGGGCGCGCCGGGGCGCCGCCCCCGTCCGGTACCCGTACGCCGCCCTCGCGCGGGGGTGCCCGCGCGACGCAGATCACCGGCCGGGCGGCTTCATGGGGCCCGGGATACTGGGTAACCTCAGCGCAGACCCGAAAAGTTACTGCTTAGTAGTCGCAGTAGTCCCCGCTCTCGCAGGCCCGAGGAGCCATCAATGCAACTCGCCGCGATCATCGTGTCGCTGGTCCTAATCGCGGTCGGCGTCGCGCTGTTCGGCCGTGCCATCGCACAGATCTACCGCTTCGTACGGCTCGGCCAGAACGTCCCCGCCGGCTCCCGGACCGACGACCCGAAGCAGCGCACCGTCACCGTGGTCAAGGAGTTCCTCGGCCACACCCGCATGAACCGCTGGGGCGTCGTCGGCGTGGCCCACTGGTTCGTGGCGGTGGGCTTCTTCTCGCTGCTGCTGACGATCGTCAACGCCATCGGCCAGCTCTTCAAGGCCGACTGGCTCCTGCCGGTCATCGGCGACTGGGCCCCGTACAACGTCTTCGTCGAGTTCATCGGCACGATGACGGTGCTCGGCATCCTCGTGCTGATCGTGATCCGTCAGCTGAGCAAGCCGGGGAAGCCGGGGCGTAAGTCCCGCTTCACGGGCTCCAACTTCGGCCAGGCGTACTTCGTCGAGGCGGTCATCCTCATCGTCGGCGTCTGCATCTTCATGCTGCACGCACTGGAGGGCGCCCAGCACCACGTCGACGGCTACGAGGCGTCGTTCTTCCTCTCGTACCCGGTCGTCAGCTGGCTGGAGGGGATGGACGTCGCGACGCTCCAGAACCTCACCTACTTCTTCGCCGGGCTGAAGATCGCGACGTCCTTCATCTGGATGATCACCGTCGCGCTCAAGACCGACATGGGCGTCGCCTGGCACCGCTTCCTCGCCTTCCCCAACATCTGGTTCAAGCGCGAGGCGGACGGCGATGTCACGCTCGGCGCGCTCCAGCCGATGACCAGCGAGGGCAAGGAGATCGACTTCGAGGACCCGGGCGAGGACGACCAGTTCGGCGTCTCGCAGATCGAGCACTTCTCCTGGAAGGGCCTGCTCGACTTCTCCACCTGCACCGAGTGCGGTCGCTGCCAGTCGCAGTGCCCCGCCTGGAACACCGGTAAGCCGCTCTCCCCGAAGCTGCTGATCATGGCGCTGCGCGACCATGCGCACGCCAAGGCGCCGTATCTGCTCGCCGGGGGCGGTAAGGACGCCGAGGGCGAGGAGAAGGCGACCGCCGAGCAGCTGGCGGACGTCCCGGCGGCGGCGCTGGCCGAGGCCGAGCGCCCGCTGATCGGCACCCTCGAAGAGGGCGGCGTCATCGACCCGGACGTCCTGTGGTCCTGCACCACCTGCGGCGCCTGCGTCGAGCAGTGCCCGGTCGACATCGAGCACATCGACCACATCGTCGACATGCGCCGCTACCAGGTCATGATCGAGTCCAGCTTCCCCAGCGAGGCGGGCACGATGCTCAAGAACCTGGAGAAGAAGGGCAACCCCTGGGGCCTGGCGAAGAAGCAGCGCCTCGCGTGGACGAAGGAGGTCGACTTCGAGGTCCCGGTCGTCGGCAAGGACGTCGAGGACCTGACCGAGGTCGACTACCTCTACTGGGTCGGCTGCGCCGGTGCCCTGGAGGACCGCGCGAAGAAGACCACCAAGGCGTTCGCCGAGCTGCTGCACATCGCGGGCGTGAACTTCGCGATCATGGGCGGCGACGAGAAGTGCACCGGTGACTCCCCGCGCCGCCTGGGCAACGAATTCCTCTTCCAGCAGCTCGGCGCGGAGAACGTCGCGACGCTGAACGCCGCGTTCGGCGAGGATGACGAGGACCCGGAGACCAAGAAGCCGAAGTCCTCGAAGAAGATCGTCGCGACCTGCCCGCACTGCTTCAACACGATCGCCAACGAGTACCCGCAGCTCGGCGGCGAGTACGAGGTCATCCACCACACGCAGCTGCTCCAGCACCTCGTCGACGAGGGCAAGCTGGTGCCGGTCACGCCCGTCGAGGGCCTGATCACGTACCACGACCCCTGCTACCTCGGCCGTCACAACAAGGTCTACACACCGCCGCGCGAGATCATCGCCAAGGTGCCGGGCCTGCGGAACGAGGAGATGCACCGCCACAAGGAGCGCGGCTTCTGCTGCGGCGCCGGCGGCGCCCGCATGTGGATGGAGGAGCGCATCGGCAAGCGCATCAACAACGAGCGCGTCGACGAGGCGCTGTCCCTCAACCCCGACATCGTCTCGACCGCCTGCCCGTTCTGCCTCGTCATGCTGACCGACTCGGTCAACGGCAAGAAGAACGACGGCAAGGCGAAGGAGTCGATCCAGGTCGTGGACGTGGCACAGCTGCTCCTCGACTCCGTCAGGACGCCCGCCGACCCGGCCGACGACGCCCCGACGGAGGACGCGCCGGAGCCGGAACCGGCCAAGTGATTCCGTGACCCGGGTGCTCCGGACGGCCCCGTAGGGGCAGGATCCGCCGCCGACGGCCGGTCCGTATCGATGTCGTGACTCCCCGCGCCGCCTGGGCAACGAATTCCTCTTCCAGCAGCTCGGCGCGGAGAACGTCGCGACGCTGAACGCCGCGTTCGGCGAGGATGACGAGGACCCGGAGACCAAGAAGCC
>NZ_VKJP01000140.1 GCF_007280575.1 Streptomyces benahoarensis | reverse complement strand
GGCGATGCGGCGGGGGGTGAGGGAGGCGAGGTGGGCGACGGTTTTGCGGCCGGCGCCGGCGCGGGGCGGGTCGAGGACGATGAGGTCGGCGGTGGTGATGCCGGTGCGGGGGAGGATCTGCTCGACCTTGCCGTGCTCGATGCGGACGCGGTCGAGGTCTTCGAGGTTGTGGCGGGCGTCCTCGGCGGCGCGCTTGCCGGATTCGATGCCGAGGACGGCGCCCTTGTCGCCGACGCGTTCGGCGAGCGCACCGGCGAAGAGACCGACGCCGCAGTAGAGGTCGAGGGCGGTGTCGCCCTTCTTCGGCATCAGGCCCCGCATCACAGCTTCGACGAGGACGTCGGCGGCCATGGGGTGGACCTGCCAGAAGCCGCCGTTGCCCACGCGCCAGGTGCGGTCGGCGGCGCGCTCGCGGACGAAGGGGCGGCCGTGGACGCGGTGGACGCCGCCGTCCTTCTCGTCGACGCGCAGGACCGAGACCGGCTTGTCGAGTTCGACGATCGGCAGGCGGCCGCCGGGGCGCGGGGTGAGGACGACCTGGCGGTCGTTCGAGCCCGTGGCGGCGATGGCCTCGACGGTGGCCATCTGCGGCCAGGTGCGCTTCTCGATGCCGAGTTCGGTGACGCCGGGGGCGGCGATCAGGCAGTGGTCGACGGGCTGCACGTCGTGGGAGCGGTGCTTGCGCAGACCGGCGTGGCCGTCGGCGTCGACGGCGTACTGGACGCGGGTGCGCCACGCCGGAACCTCGCCCTTGGCGACCTTGTCCCCGGGGGCGGGAGCGACGGTGCCGTCCCAGCGGGCCTCCTCGGGGGTGAGGCCGGCGAGACGCGCGAGCTGTTCGGTGATGACGGCGCCCTTGAGGCGGCGCTGCGCACCGGGCGCGGCGTGCTGCCAGTCGCAGCCACCGCACCGTCCGGGGCCGGAGAACGGGCAGGGCGCCTCGACGCGGTCCTTGGACGGGGCGTGGATCTCCACGGCGTCGGCGCGCAGGAAGCGGGCACCCTCGGCGCCCTCGGTGACACGGACGGTGACGCGCTCACCGGGCAGCGCGTGGCGGACGAAGAGGACCTGGCCCTCGTCGGTGCGGGCGATGCAGTGGCCGCCGTGGGCGACAGGGCCGACCTCGACCTCGTACTCCGCGCCGACCAGCGACTTCTCGGGTTCTGTCTGCATGGCGGGCGAAGCTCCAAAGGGTGGGACCGGCGCGGCGGGGCCGCGGCCGGGTACGGCGGACGACAGCCTTCGAGTCTACGTGCCGTCGCGCCGTGCCGTGCCCCGTGCCGGGCGGCCACCCGCCCGGCACGGTCCCGGTCACTTGCGGGGTGCGGCCTTGTCCTTCTTCGGCTGGCTGACCGGACCGCGGCGGACGGCGCCCGGCGCGTTCCACTCGGCGCGGCGACGGGCGCGCTTCTTGGCCGCCTCGGAGGAGTCCAGCTGCCAGGGCACGGAGGTGACCATGACGCCGGGCGTGAACAGCAGCCGGCCCTTGAGGCGCAGCGCGGACTGGTTGTGGAGCAGATGCTCGTACCAGTGGCCGACGACGTACTCCGGGATGTAGACGGAGACGACGTCGCGCGGCGATTCGCGGCGCAGCGACTTGACGTGGTCGACGACGGGGCGGGTGATCTCGCGGTAGGGCGAGGCGAGGACCTTGAGGGGGACCTCGATACCGCGGCGTTCCCACTCGGCGCGCAGCGCCTTCGTATCGGCCTGGTCGACGTCGACGCTGACCGCCTCCAGGGTGTCGGAGCGCATCAGCTTGGCGTAGTTCAGGGCCCGCAGGGTCGGTTTGTGGACCTTGGAGACGAGGACGAGGGAGTGCACCCGGGAGGGGCGGACGATGTCGTCGTCGGGGGTGTCCTCGGCGGCGATCTCCTCGGAGACCCGGTCGTAATGGCGGCGGATCGCGGTCATCGTGACGAAGAAGATGACCATGCCGAGGAGGGCCACCCACGCGCCGTGGGTGAACTTCGTCAGCAGCACGACGACGAGGACCAGACCGGTGAGGCTGGCGCCGAACGCGTTGATCGCCCGGGAGCGGTGCATGCGGTTGCGCGCCGCCGGGGACTTCTCGGTGCGCAGATGGCGGTTCCAGTGCCGGACCATGCCGATCTGGCTGAGCGTGAAGGAGACGAAGACGCCGACGATGTAGAGCTGGATCAGCCGGGTGGAGTCCGCGCCGTAGAGGTAGACGAGGACGGCGGCGGCTCCGGCGAGCAGCACGATGCCGTTGGAGAACGCGAGGCGATCGCCGCGGGTGTGCAGCTGGCGGGGGAGGTAGCGGTCCTGGGCGAGGATCGAGCCGAGCAGCGGGAAGCCGTTGTAGGCGGTGTTCGCGGCGAGGAAGAGGACCAGCGCGGTCGCGGCGGCGAGGATCACGAAGAGGAACGAGCCGTGACCGAAGACCGCCTCGGCGACCTGCGAGATGACCGGGTTCTGGGTGTATCCGGAACCGACCGGGTGGCCGTGGTCGAGCAGGTCGGTGGCGGGCTTCTCGGCCATCTTCACGCCGGTGGTCATGGCCAGCGCGATGATGCCGCAGAACATGGTGACGGCCAGACCGCCCATGAGGGCGAGGGTGGAGGCGGCGTTCTTCGACTTGGGCTTGCGGAACGCCGGGACGCCGTTGGAGATCGCCTCGACGCCGGTGAGCGCGGCACAGCCGGACGAGAAGGCCCGCAGCAGCAGGAAGACCAGCGCGAAACCGGCCAGCCCGCCCTGTTCGGCGTGGATGGTGTAGTCGGCGGTGGGTGCCTTCATGTCGTGGCCGAGGACCAGTCCGCGGAAGGCGCCCCAGCAGATCATGAGGAAGACACCGGCGACGAAGACATACGTCGGGATGGCGAAGAGCTTGCCCGACTCCTTGACGCCGCGCAGGTTCATCAGCGTCAGCAGGACGATGATGCCGATCGCGCAGAGCGTCTTGTGCTCCACGACGAACGGGATCGCCGAGCCGAGGTTCTCGACGCCGGAGGCGATGGAGACGGCGACGGTCAGGACGTAGTCGACCAGCAGCGCGCTGGCGACGGTCAGGCCCGCCTTGGGTCCGAGGTTGGTGGTGGCGACCTCGTAGTCGCCGCCGCCGCTCGGGTAGGCGTGCACGTTCTGCCGGTACGACGCGACGACGGTGAACATCAGCACCACGACGGCGACCGCGATCCACGGGCTGAAGTGGTAGGCCGACACGCCCGCCACGGACAGCACCAGCAGCACCTCGCCCGGGGCGTAGGCCACGGACGAGAGCGGGTCGGAGGCGAAGACGGGGAGGGCGATGCGCTTGGGGAGAAGGGTCTCCCCGAGCTTGTCGCTGCGCAGTGCGCGCCCGATCAGAATGCGTTTGGGCACGTCGGTCAGTTTGGACACGCAGAGGATGCTAAGCCTTCGCCCGGGGCCCGGCCCACCCGCCACCCGCCTCGCGGAATCGCCGGGTGTGCGGACGCACGGCGTCGCTCCGGGGCCTTCACCGGACGCGCACACCTCCCTCACCGCGCCCGTACGGGCTCAGCCGGTGCGCCAGGTGCGCTTGATCTCGGCCCAGCGGCGGGCCTGCACAGGGGTGAGGCGGCCGCGGAGCTCGGCGAGCTTGAGGAGGTTGGCCTCGGCGCCGCCGGTGAGGGTCTGGGCCTCGGCGCGGTAGTGGCCGTCGAGCAGCGCCTCGGTCTCCGTGTCGTTCATCACGGGCACCAGCCGGGCGGCGATCTTGTTGGTGTTGCGGTACGAGCCCTGGAGCAGGAACGGCGGCTCGGTGCGGGTGGCGTCGGCCTGCGCGGCGGAGTCGATGTACGCGCGGTTGACGGCGAGGACGGTCTCCTGGATACGCAGCAGGGTGCGCAGCACGGCAAGGATCTGGTCCAGCTCGGCAGGGGCGTAGGGGTGGACGAGGCGGTCGGCGTGGGCGGTGGGGTCGCGGCGGGCGAGGCGGATGAGCAGGTCGGTGTCGGCGCGGTCGCGGGTGGCGAGCGGCGCGAGGTGCGGGTTGGCGGTCAGCGCGTTCTCGATGTGGGAGAGGGCGAACAGCTCCTCCTTCCCGGCGAGGACGTCGCCGAGGTTTCGTACGTCGGCGCGGTTGGCGAGCATGTCGGGCAGCCGGAAGCGGTGGCCGGACTCGGTGTAGGGGTTACCAGCCATGGAGACGGCGAACCGCTTGCCGCGCAGGTCGTAACTGCGGGCCCGGCCGTTCCAGACGCCTTCCATGCGGCGCTGGGCGTCGCAGAGCGGGATGAACTTCTGGAGGAGTTCGGGCGAGGTGTGCTGGATGTCGTCGAGGTGGAGGAGGACGTTGCTGCCCATCTCCAGGGCGAAGGAGATCTTTTCGACCTCGCGGCGGGCGGCGGCGTCGGGGGCGGCCGCCGGGTCGAGGGAGGTGGTGTGCTGCCCGAGCGCCGGGCCGTCGACCTTGACGAGGACCAGTCCGAGGCGGGCGGCGACGTACTCCAGCAGCGTCGTCTTGCCGTAGCCGGGCGGGGACAGCAGGAGCAGCAGGCCCTGGCTGTCGGTGCGGCGGTCGTCGCCCGCGGTGCCGAGCTGGGTGGCGAGGTTGTCGCCGATGAGCGGCAGGTAGACCTCGTCGATGAGGCGGTTGCGGACGAAGGCGGGCATGACCTGGGGGCGGTAGGAGTCCAGGCGCAGGCGGCGGCGTTCGGCGTCGAGGAGCGCGGTGCGGTGGCGGGTGTAGGCGCGGTGCGCGGGGACGCGGTGGGTGCGGAAGGTGCGGGTCCGGTCGAGGAGTTCGTCGAGGCGGAGCGGGAGGGTGCCGTCGGTGAGGGCCGGGTGGCTGCCGAGCAGGCCGTCGACGGTGGCGCCGACCGGGGCGTCGACGGGGCGTCGGGGCAGGTTGGGGCCGCACAGTTCAATGGCGGCGGCCTCGGGGAGGTCCGCGCGCGGCGCGCCGCGGTCGTCGGCGTAGCCGCCGAGCCAGGCGGTGACGAGCTGATGGCGGGCGGCGAGGTCGTCGCCGAGGGCGGTGAGGTCGTCGGCGTACTCCTTGACGGCGGCGGAGCCGGGGCCGCCGAGGGCCTGACGGAAGCCGGTGAGGAGGTCGCGGGCGGCGGCACCGGTGGTGAAGCGGGGGCTGCCGTCGGCCAGCTCCTCGAAGAGGTACGCGCCCAGGAGGGCGAGGTCGTCGAGGGTGGCGTCGGACGTGGGCACCCCGGATGCGACGGCGCCCGCCCCGGGGGCGAGCCCGCTCAGCCCGGACGTGGTCAGGAAGGCGGTGGCGGCGCCGGTCAGCTCCGCGGCGAGGTCGGCGGGGCCGGTGGTGCGGCCGAAGCGGGCGCGGGCCCGGGCCAGGGAGTGGGCGCGGGTGGCCCAGGCGGTGCGGGCCGCGGGGTCGGTGCCGTGGTGCCAGAACAGCTGGGCGGCGGCGCGGGTGGCCGGGGTGAAGCGGAGCAGTCCGGCGTCGGTCCGCAGCCGCAGCAGGGCGTCGAGGACGGCGGTGGCGTCCAGGTCATGGACGCCGCGATCGTACCCCTCGTCGTACCGGGCCTGGGCGGCGGCGCGTACCAGGTCGGGCAGGGTGCCGTCGGCCCGCGCCGCGTACAGCCCTTCCAGGGTCAGGCCGTCGTGGCCGGTCTCGGCGTGGTCGAGGAGGAGGGCGGCGAGGTGTTCGGCGCGGTAGACGGCCGGGGACTCGGAGGCGAGCGGCTGGTCGCGGAATGCGCGGTCGGCGGCGAGGCGGGCGTCGTCGGCCGGGGCGCGGTAGTCGGTGCCGGTGACGGCGAAGGCGAGGCCGTCGCCGTGCGGGACGAGGGTGAGGTCGAGGGGCTGGGTGGTGACGGCGAAGCGGTGGCGGCCCAGCCGCAGGGTGCCCTCGGGGTCGTAGAGGTCGGTGCGGTCGCGGAGCGCGCGGACGGCCTCCTGGCGGGCGGCGGCGAGGCGGCCCTCCACCTCCCCGGCGCGTACCGGATCGGCGAGGGTACGCAGTTCGGCGGCGGTGGCGCGGACCTTCGCGACGAGCGGGTCGGTGGCGAAGTAGGCGTGGATGTCGTCGGCGGCGGCCAGCGCGCGGGCGCGGCGGGTGACGGTGGCGAGGACGCGCCCGGCGGATTCGGCGAGCCGGTCGGTGTGGCGGGCGCGGGCGTCGAGCTGGGCCTGTTTGCGGGCGGCGAACGCCTCGTGGATCTCGTCGCGCCGCTCCGCGATCCGGGCGAGGCGGGCGCCTTGCACCTCGTCGGCGCCGCCGTCGGGTCCGCCGAAGCGGGCTTCGAGATCTTCGACCTGGAGGAGCAGCGCGGCCAGCTGCGTGTCGCACTCCTCGGGGGTCGCGGCGTCGGCGAGCGCACCGGCGACGGACTGGCCGAGGAGGGCGAGCCGGGCGGCGAACTCCTCCTTGCCCTCGGCCTCGGCGAGGGCGCGGCGGCGGGCGTCGAGGGTGGCGCGGGCGCGGTTGACGGCGCCGAGGACGTCGCCGATGCGGCCGAGGACGGCGGTGCGAACGGTGGTGTCGTCGAGGTCAAGGGTGGCGACGATGTCGGTGACGGTGCGTAGGCCCTCGGCGACCTCGTCGATACGGGCGGTGAGGGCGGCGGCGTCGGCGACGGTGGCGAGGGCCGACGCCTCGTCGGTGAGCGCGGCGACGGTGCGGTGGGTGGCGGCGAAGGCGTCGTCGGCGGCGAGGAAGGCGACGGCGCGGCGGGCGGTGGCGGCGAGGTCGTCGGTAAGGGTGGCGGACAGCGTGTCCAGCGTGGCGAGGTCGACGTACCGGACCTCGCGCAGGCTCTCCAGGCGGCCCTGGGCGCGGCGCAGGGCGGTGAGGTGGCCGACCCAGGCGGCCGCATCGTCGGGCTGCTCGCCGCGGACCCGCCGGACCAGCGCGGTGGTCTCGGTGGTGGCGCGCTCCAGCTGGTCCGCGGCGCTTTCGCGGAGCGCGGTGACCCGGGCGAACTCCTCGACGACCTGCGTGGCGGCCGCGCCGACGGCGGCGAGGGGTTCGGCGGGCGCCCCGAGGCCGGGGTCGGTGAGCCAGTGGTGGGTGTCGGCGGCGCGGGTGGCGGCCGCCGCGAGGGCGTCGAAGACGGCGGCGGACGGCTCCATGCCGGCGGCCATCCGGGCCACGCCGAGCAGGTCGGCGATGCCGGAGACGAGTTCGGCGTTGCCGATGCGGGCGAGCGGCCCGTCGCCCTGCGGGCGGGCGGCGGCGTGCGCGTCGGAGGTGAAGGGGGTGCGCCAGATCTGCAACGGGTGGACACGGGCCGCCTCGGTGCCCGCCTCCCGCAGCACGGCGAGGGTGCCGTCGTCGAAGAGGGCGTGGCCGCGGCCGGTGAGCGGGGCGGCGGCCTCCTCGCGGATGACGTTGTACGGCAGCAGCAGGGTGTGGCCGTCGGCCGGGCGGCGGAAGACGTAGAGGACGTCCTCGCCGTTGGGCGAGCGCACCGCGCGGGCGAACTCCAGGCCGTCGGCGGCGGTCCCGAAGAGCTTGGTGGCGCCGGTGGCGAGGTGGTAGCCGCCGGGGAAGACGAGGCCCTGCCCGTCGGGGAGCGAGCGGCAGGCCCGGCCCACGGCGTCGAGGCGGCGGGCGGTGCGGGTCCGCGTGTGGTAGACGAGGCAGCGGACGGCCTCCTCGTTGTACGGGCGGATGCGCAGCAGGATCAGCGGGCCGGTGCGGGCGTGCTCCACCTCGGCGTCGGCGAGCGACTGGAGCGGTTCGTCGACGGGCTCGCGGTGGATGCCGTCGGGGGTGGTGGTGTCGTTCTCGGCCTTGAGGGTGAGGTGACCGCCGGAGACGGAGACGTACACGGCGCCGCGGATGTCGATGTGCGGGTGGCGTCCGGCGACATGGTCCTCACGGGTGGCGGCGGTGAAGGTGACGTCGTGGGCGGGCGGGTCGGCGAGGTCGCGTTCGCCCTGGTCGTCGAGGTAGGCGGGGGTACCGTCGGCGGCCAGGCGCCAGCGCAGCACCCGCAGGTCGCCGGGGCGCTCGCCGGTGCGGAAGACGGCGAGCAACAGCGCGTCGGTGCGGCGCAGTTCGCGCAGTCGGGCCTGGCGGTAGTAACGGTGCAGCTCACTGACGTCGCGGCGGAAGCGCGGATCGTCGAGGAGGCCGGGCAGCGCGCCGGGAGCGGCCGGGGCGAGGGCGTCGCCGTCGCGGCGGTACAGCGCGAAGACGTCATCGGGGCCGGGCTCGGTCACGGTGGCCGGCGGGTGGTGGCCGAAGAGCAGATGGCCGCCGACCTCGACGACATCGCCGGGCAGGCAGGGCGCGGCGCTCTCCAGCCGCCCGGTGGCCCGCAGTTCCAGGCCCGCACCGCCGAACTCCTCGGTGCGGCGGGCGTTGAGGGCACGGGCCCGCTCGGCCAGCTCTCCCGCGGCGGCCAGCAACCGGTCGCGCAGTACCTCGTACGTGCCGTCGCCGGGCGAGGCGTCCGGCGTGCGGTCCGCCGGGGTGTCCGGTGCCTGCTGCGCGCTGTCGGTGTTCACGTTCTGGCTCTCCCGGTTCTCTCCCGGTGGCCCGGCACCGCTGCCGGGCCACCGGGCTGCTGACGTCGTACGGGGCGGACGGGGCGGGCGCCCGGCGGGCCGCGGCGCGCGCCCCGTCCGCCTGCCCCGTGCGGGCTACGCGACCGGTGCCGCGGAGCCGTTGACGGCGGCGGGGCCGTCCGGGGCCGCGGCCGGTGCGGCGGCGAGACCACCGAGGTCGCCGAGGCGCAGACCGTCCAGGCCCTGGGCGCGGACCGCGTCCAGCAGGCCCTGGAGCGGACCGGCCTGCGGACCACCGCCGGCGATGAGGCGGCCGAGCGCCGCGGCGAGGGTGAGGTCGCGCAGCCCGGAGGCGCCGAGTCCGCCGAGCATCGCGCCGAGGTCCCCGGTGAACGTCGAGTGCTCCTTGTCGAGCCACGGCGCCGCGACGGTGCGGACCGTCTCGGAGCGGTCGACGAAGGCGTCGAGGCCCTTGGCGGTGCCGATGGAGCCGACGACCTTGTCGAAGAAGGCGCTTTCGCCGCCGACGATGTCGATCCGGGCGTTCTCCAGGCCGGTGGCGAGCACCGTCGCCTGCGCCTCGGCGACCTGCCGCCGCATGTCGAGGTCGGCCAGGCGGATGTCCTTCTCGGCGGCGAGCCGCAGCCGGTACTCCTCGTGCTCGCGGCTCGCGGCGTCCAGCGCGGCCATCGCCGCGGCCTTCTCGGTGAGCCCGGCGGCCTCCGCCTTCAGCTTCTCGCCGATGGCGACCGCGTCGGCGTGCGCCTGCGCGGTGGTGCCCTCCGCCTCGGCCAGCGCCTTGGCGCGGGCGCCGTCCGCCTCGGCCCGCAGCAGCGCCGCGGCGGCCGCGGCCTCGGCGCGTCCGGACCGTTCGATGACCTCGGCGTTGCGCTCACGCACCTGGACCTCGGCGAGGCCGGCGGCCGCCGCCTCGGCCTGCGTGCCCTCGGCGAGCCGGATCTTGGCCTGGGCATCCAGTTCGGCGGTCTTGTGCCGGGTCTCGGCGAGGGTGATCTCCTCGGCGGCGCGGTGGGTGGCGGCCGTCTCCGCCGCCTCGGCCGCCTTGATGTCCTTGACCAGCCGCTCCTGCGCCTCGGCCTCCGCCCGGATGATCAACGACTGCCGCTCGCGCTCCGCCTCCTCGACGGTGCGCAGCTTCTTGATCTCCTCCTCCTGCGCGGCGACGGTCTTCTCGACGGCGATGCGCTCCCGGATGACGTCGGCGATCTCCCGCTTCTCCGCCTCGATCTCCTTGTCGGCGGCGATCCGGGTCAGCTGCGTCTCCCGCTCCCGGGCGATGACCTCCAGCAGGCGGTCCTTCTCGATGCGTTCGTTCTCGATGGCGACGATCCGCTCGCGGTTCTTGACCGCCACCACGATCTCCCGCTCGCGGTTCTCGTTCTGGATGCCGAGCGCCTCCTCCGTCTTGAGGTGCGCGGACTGTGCCCGCAGCCGCTCCTCGGCCTGCACCCGCGCCGTCTCGGCCTCCTCGCGCGCCCGGACGATCTCGATCTCCCGCTGCTGCTTGATCTCCGCGTCGACCTGGCGCCGCTGGAGTTCGAGGACGGCCTCGCGGGCGTCGACGTTCTGCCGGGTGATCTCCTTCTCCTCGTGGCGCTGGAACTCGTTGGTGCGGACGTGCTCGATCGCGGTGAGTTCGGTGATCTTACGGATGCCCTGCGCGTCGAGGATGTTGGCGGAGTCCAGCTGCGACAGCGGCGTCTGCTCCAGGTAGTCGATGGCCGCGTCCTCCAGGCTGTACCCGTTGAGGTCGGTGCCGATGACCGCGATGATCCGGTCCCGGAACTCGTCCCGCATCGTGTACAGGTCCTGGAAGTCCAGCTGCTTGCCGACGGTCTTGAGCGCCTCGGAGAACTTCGCGGCGAACAGCGCCTGGAGGGTGCTGTCGTGGCTGGCGCGTTCGGTGCCGATGGCCTGGGCGACCTTGACGACGTCCTCCTTCGTCTTGTTGACGCGGACGAAGAAGGCGATCCGGATGTCGGCGCGGATGTTGTCCTTGCAGATCAGGCCCTCGTGTCCGGTGCGGCCGATCTCGATGGTCTTCACCGAGATGTCCATCACCTCGGCCTTGTGCAGCACGGGCAGCACCACCGCGCCGGTGAACGTCACCTCCACCTTGCGGTACTTGGAGACGATCAGCGCCTGACCCTGGTGGACCTTGCGGTAGAGGCGGGTGACGGCGAAGACCGCGACCAGCACGATGAGGACGGCTACGGCGACTGCTACGCCGATTCCTATGGTGAGGGCATTCATCGATACATCCCTGTGTCGATTCGGGAGGGTGACGACGCGTGGGGCCCGGCGCGCGGCATGCGGCGGCGCGCCCAAGGGCGGGCGGGGAGCGGTACGGCCGGACGGCCGCGGCTCAGGCGACGGGTTTGTGCGGGTCCAGCGCGCCGTCGAAGGGCGCGACCCGGAAGAACTCGCCGTCGGCGTCGTAGGCGTAGATGAGGGCGCTGCTGCCCGCGACGAGTCCGCTCTCGTCGGTGCGGACCTGGACGACGGCGGTGGAGCCGTCGTCGGCGCGGACCTCCGCCTGACCGAAGTCGGCGACGACGCGGCCGGTGCGTACGGTGCAGACGCGGCCGATGAAGTCGTCGCGGGAGGCGACCCGTTCGGGCGGCAGCAGGCGGCGGGCGAGGCGCCCGGCGAGGCGGACCCCGGCCCAGGACACCGCGACGGCGGCGAGCAGGGTGACGGTGCGCACGGGCCCCTCGGGCGTCAGCGCCGCACCGGCCAGGCACACCAGCCAGGCGAGGAGCAGTCCGAGCGACAGCGATACCGTCACCGGCAGTCCGGCGCCGGCCGCATTGTCGGTGCCGGCGTGGCCACCCTCACCCCCGTCGAGGATGTGCACGCCGACGCCGCCGAGCAGGACCAGCAGCCAGTACCCGGCGACGACGATCAGGGCGAAACTGAAGAGCGCCGCCGGAAAGGCCAGCGCGGCTCTCAGAAAATCGGCCATGATCGTGCCCCCGTTGTGCTGCCGATGGCGGTACCGCTGTCGATGTCCGCATCGTGGCAGCAGAACGAGATCGGGCACATTGCCGGTTTCCGGCAATCTTTATGCGTTCTTGATGGCCTGTTATCGCCATGCGGCGTGCCGGGCGCGCGGGGCGGCCCGGCGCACCGTCACAGCGGGGTCCCCGGCCAGCCCAGCGCGCGGGCGCCCAGCGCCGCGGTCTCCAGCGTGAAGCGCTGCAGCCCGTCGGCGGGGTCGTAGCCGGTGAGGAACTTGATGCGCTCCAGGCGGTACGAGAGGGTGCGCACGCTCACCGACAGACGGCGGGCCGCCTCGGCGTTGACGTACCCGGCCGCGGCGCACGCCGACAACGTCTCCAGGAGCGGTTCGGCGCCACCGCGCGCCTCGGTCAGCGGGCCCAGGACGCTGCGGACGAGGTCGGCCATGGCGGCCCGGTCGCGCAGCAGCACCGGGAAGACCAGCAGGTCCGCGGCGCGCAACACGGGGGCGCCCAGCTCCAGTTGCTCGCCCAGCTCCAGGGTGCCGAGCGCCTCCTCGTAGGAGCGGACCACTCCCCCGGCGCCGCTGTGCGGACGGCCGATCGCGACCCGCCGGGCACCCTCGCGTCCGGCGACCTCGCTGCGGGCGGTGGCCGCGAAGGCTTCCAGGAGGGCCGGTTCGGCGCTGGCGGCGATGCAGATCAGCCGCCCGCCCTTGGTGGTGATCAACGCGTCCCGGTCACCGAACCGGCCGATCAGTTCGCGCTCCACGCGTCCGGCGACGGGGTGGACGTCGTCGTACGGGCCGGTCCCCTCGGCGACCGCGACGGCGTGCGCGCGGGCCAGCCGCAACCCGAACCGCTCCGCGCGTTCGGCCAGCCGCCCCAGATCGCTGCGCCCGTAGAGCAGATCGTCGATGAACTCCCGGCGGGCCGCCTCCTCCTCCCGCACCGCCAGCCGCGTCGCCCGCTCATGGCCTTCGCCGAGCGCGGAGACGGCCGCCTCCACGGCGCCGAGCAACGCGTCACCGGTGCGGGCCCGTTCGGCGACCCCTGCCGCGCGGGCGACGCCGGGAAGGGTGCCCCAGAGCCTGCGGGTCTCACCGAGGTAGAGGCCGACCAGCTCCCGCAGGCCGTACCCCGCCTCGGCGGCCCGCTCCCCCAGATCGCGCAGGGCCTCCCGCTCGGGGCGGCCGAGTGCCCGGCCGGTGGCCGAGACCTCGCCGAGCAGGGCGGCGTAGCCGTCGAGGAACGCGTCGGGTATCGCGGCGGGCGTGCGGCGGCTCACCGTGCGCCGCCGCACCGTGCGCCGGTGACGCCGCCGCCCCGTCCGTACCGGCCCGTGGGCCGCTCTCCCCCGTACCGCTCCACCACGTCGCGCACTCCCCACACCTTCCTTGCCGGATCCCGGACACCAGGATGCCCTCAATCCTGCCGGATCCCGGAAGCGGCCGGGCGCCGGCCCAGCAGATCGCCGAGCCCTTCGCGGGTGGCGGCGAGGAGCGCCCGGTCCTGCGGACGCAGGACGTAGGTGTCGCCGAGTTCATGGACGAGGCGGGCGGGTTCGCGCTCCGCGCCGTCCGGTTCGGCGGGCGCGGCGTCCGGCCCGGCGTCGTCGGGCGCCGAGGTGTCCACCGCCAGCACCCGCAGCCGGCCGGGGCGCAACACCTCGGCGACGGTGCGGCCGGACAGCTCCGGATGGCCGCGTGCCTCGACGCGGGCCAGCAGCAGCACGCGGCGCTCGACGGGGATGGCGCCGATGATCTGACGGCCCATGAGCGCACCGGCGAAGGCGGGCGCCGCGAGGAAGGTGACGCTGCGGCTGCGGGTCAGGGCCCGCGGATGCGCGGCGCGCAGGGTGCGGTAGACGGCGGTGGCGAACCGGTCGTCGAACAGCCGCAGCGTCACCCGCAGCCGCGGGGTGAGCGAACGGGCGTAGAGCGCCGCCTCCAGATTGGTGGAGTCCACGCTGGTCAGGGCGAGCAGCGTACGGGCCCGTTCGATCTTGGCGGCCTCCAGGACGCCCTCGTCGGTGACGTCGCCCAGCACGACCGGCACCCGCAGGCGGCGGGCGAGCGGGATGCCCCGCGCCTCCGGGTCGGCCTCGACGCACACCACCGGGATACCCAGTTCGTGCAGCCGGGCCAGGACCCGGGTGCCGACCTTGCCCAGGCCCAGCAGCACGACATGGCCCGACAGGCCGCGCGGCGGGCGGCGCAGCGCGGCGGCGCTGCGGAACGTGCCGAGCGCCTCCAGCACCGCGGCGATCAGCACCGGCAGCAGCAGCAAGCCGGTCAGCCCGGACAGCAGTTGGAGGACCTTGCGGGCGAGCGGTTCGTCGACGGCCGGGTCGTTGATGGCGAACAGGTCCAGGAGCGAGAGGTGGACGGCGCGCAGCGGGGGTTCGCCGGTGGTGAGGGTGGAGGCGACGGCCAGCGCCAGCACCGCGCCGACGATCCCGGCGATCGACCAACGCAGCCGGGGCGAGAACAGCGAGCCGAGCGGGGCGCCGCGGCCGCGCAGCGCACGGGGCCGCAACTGGCGGCCCCCGTAGGTGACGGTCTCCAGGACGACGCGGCTGCCGCCCGCCTCCCCCGCCGCGGCGACGGCCTCCGCACCGGGCAGCATCACCGGCCCGTCGTCGTCGCCGCGGGACGCGCCCCGGTGACGGCCCGCGTGGTGGCCGTCGTCCGGGTCGTCGGACGGCGACAGCAGCGCGAGGGTGCACAGCTGGGTGCCCGCGCCCCGGCCGGCCGCGTCCGGGCCGCGTTCCACGGCGCGCAGCAGCAGGCCGTCCGCCTCGATGACCTTGCTGGTACCGGCGACGGCCGTGGCCGCGAGGGCGGGCGCGACGGTGTCGGCGTCGGAGAGCACGGTGGTCGACGTGTCGATCCACTCGGCGTCCGCCGGGTCGGTGTCCGTGGCGACCGCCGCGGCCTGGTCGAGCAGCGCCTCCACATGCTGGCCGAGCTTGCGGTTGTAGAGCCGGATGACCAGCCGCAGCCGGGGGTTGAGGCGGCGGGCGCGCAGCGCGGCGTGGATGTTGGTCTCGTCGTCGTCATAGACGAGCGCCAGCGCCTCCGCCCCGGGCACCCCCGCCTCGATCAGCGTCGCGTCGTCCGCCTCGGCCGACTCCAGGATCCGTACGGTCTCCTCGGGCGGCACGCCGTCGTCCGCGCCCGGCGCGTCGGACGGCAGCAGGGAGGTGCGGGCCATCGCCGCGGTGACCCGGCCGAGCAGCGCGGAGGCCCGGCCCAGCCCGCGCAGCGACGGCGGGATACGGGGCCGGTGCGGCTCGCGGGCGGACGGCAGGACGAGGGTGACGCGTTCGCGGTAGACATCGCGGAGTTCGGCGGCGATGCGGTGGGCGAGGGCGTCGTCGCCGCAGACCACCATGGCGGGCGAGGACGGGGGCGGCGGGGACGACGGTGCGGACGGGCTCTGGTGAGGCAGATGGGGCACCCGCGTAGCGTGCCTCATGATCACCGAACGGCGCATCCGGTCGCGCGGGCTCCGGATCGGCCGTGGTGCGTGGGTGTACGGGCGGGTGTGGGCCGCGTGGGGCGGGCGCCAGGCCACATACGGGGCAGACACCGGGCCGCACGGGGCGAGCC
>NZ_VKJP01000013.1 GCF_007280575.1 Streptomyces benahoarensis | reverse complement strand
TACACCTATTAAGTCGTCGGCAGCGTCAGATTTTTATAAGAGACAGGGAACGACGCACGATCCTACGGATCGTAAAGACGATAAACCCCTCCGGGGTTTAAACAATTCCTCCGGAATTGTTTCGTAAATTCCTCCGGAATTTACCGCCCGAGCTGGTCTCGGGGTGTGGTCGGTCCGGCGAGCACAGGGGAGGGTTCCTGATGCGACTTCAAGCAGGCGGCCTATGGGAGTGGTGAGGGGGTGTCTGCTTCTGACGGGGCGGTAGCGGGCAGTCGATGGGTCATCGGGTTCTGGCCGGTCATCACTCAACGTCCAGGCCACCTGATTCCAGTGTCTTGTGAGTCGCACCCTACCAGAGTTCGTCCCCGGGGTCCGCTTCCTTCCACCCCCCTGCATCACTACGTGATGCAGGGGTAGAGTTTGTGAGACGAAGGCACCACCCCAGGGTCGGCAGGCCCCTGGGTTTCCCTGCACAACATTTTCCCTCCAGTACCGGAGGGAAAACACCGAATCTCACTCCCGGCCGTCCGGTGTTTTGGTCAGCTCCGGAATGTCCCTTGATGCAAGGGGGGAATCCACCGGTGTCTTTCGAACGGTTTATTGTTGCGTTGATTTTCCTTCAGGGCGGAAATGGAGGGGCAGGGGATGGGAAACAAGATGGGTGAGATTCCGCTTTTCCCGCATCAGGTGGAGTTTGTTGATGCGGTTGTCCGGGGTCTTTCGGGGCCTCTGGACGGGGTGATGCCTGCCCGGGGGTTGCGCGGGCAGGTGGTGTCGGCGACCGGTACGGGCAAGACGATCTCGGCGGCGACGGCGGCACTGCGGATGGTGCCCCGGGGGCTGGTGGGGGTGTTGGTGCCGACGCTGGATCTGCTGACGCAGACGGTTCAGGCGTGGCGGGCGGTGGGGCACAAGGGTCCTGCGGTGGCGGTGTGTTCGTTGGGGGCGGATCCGCTGCTGGAGGCGTTGGATGTGCGGTGCACGACGAATCCGACGCAGTTGGCGCTGTGGGCGCGTCAGGGGCCGATGGTGGTGTTCGCGACTTACGCGAGCCTGGTGTCTCAGGGTCTGGAGGACAACCAGGACGGCGACGGCGAGGGTGTGGCCGACGAGGAGCGTGCGGGGGCTCCGGGGGTGCTGGAGCAGGCGCTGCGCGGTTCGTACGGCCAGCGGATGAGTCCGTTCGACCTGCTGGTGGTGG
The DNA here is from genome assembly GCF_007280575.1 of Streptomyces benahoarensis. Lineage (GTDB taxonomy): Bacteria > Actinomycetota > Actinomycetes > Streptomycetales > Streptomycetaceae > Streptomyces > Streptomyces benahoarensis. The sequence goes on along the minus strand of NZ_VKJP01000013.1, from coordinate 47,424 downwards.
ATGAGGCGCACCGGACGAGCGGGGCGATGGGTAAGGCGTGGGCGGCTGTTCACGATCAGGAGCGGATTTCGGCGGCGCGGCGGCTGTACATGACCGCCACGCCCCGCCTGTGGGCGCCCGCTGCGGCATCCGGCGAGGTATCCGGTGGGGAGGGCGCGGTGAGCGGCTCTGAAGGCCGGTCAGAGGCGTTGGGCGGGCGGTTGGTGGCGTCGATGGACGACGTCGAGTTCTATGGGCCCGTCTTGTACGAACTCGGGCTGATGGAGGCTGTGGAGCGGGGCATCCTCGCGTCGTTCGAGGTGGATGTGCTGGAGATCCGCGACCCCGAGGCCCCGGGCGAGGGCGCCGTTGCGGAGGAGGTGCGGGGCCGGCGGCTTGCCGCTCTGCAGGCGGCGTTGCTCAAGCACGCGGATGCCACCGGGGTCCGGAATCTGATGACGTTCCACTGGCGCACGCTCGAGGCGATGGCGTTCGCACGGGCGCTGCCGGAGACGGCCGCGGAGCTGCACGAGACGGATCCTGCGGTCTACCCGAAGCGGGTGGGGGCCGAGTGGCTGTGCGGGGAGCATTCGGCAGCCCACCGGCGGGTGGTGCTCGACCGGTACGCGAACGGGCTGGACGCCGACGGCTGGGTGACCGACCTGGGCATCCTGGCGTCGTGCCAGGTGCTGGGTGAAGGGGTCGACATCCGCGGCAGGCGCGGCGTCGACGGCGTGGTGTTCGCGGACACGCGCAGTTCGCCGGTGCAGATCGTGCAGATCACCGGCCGCGGGCTGCGCCAGGCCCCCGGTGAGGGGAAGGTGGCGCGGCTGGTCGTGCCGGTCTTCCTACAGGCCGGGGAGGACCCCGAGGACATGATGGCCTCCGCCTCCTACCGGCCCCTTGTAGCGGTGTTGCAGGGGCTGCGTGCCCACGACTCCCGGCTCATCGAGCGCATGGTCCTGCGCACCGCCAGCTCCCGTGGCAAGGCCACCTCGGTGGTGGCCCTCGATCCCCGACGCGAGGAGGACGAGCGGGAGGAGAGCGAGGAAGGGCAGTCGGAGGTGGAGCAGCCACCTGCCGGCGATGCCGGGGAGGGTGAGGAGCAGGACGAGGCGGCCGATGCCGCGGCCGCCGTCGGCGACGATCGGCGGCCCGCCGGCGGCGAGGACGAGGGCCAGGAGGACGAGGACGGCCGCGGGGGTGTGCCGTTGCTGCGGTTCTCCCTGCCGCGCAACCCTGACGTCATCGCCGCGTTCCTGCGCACCCGGGTGCTGCGGCCGGACAGTGAGCTGTGGCTGTCCGGGCTCAACGCCCTGCGCAAATGGGTCGCGTCGCAGGGGCATGCCCAGGTGCCGATGGACACCGTCGTGCCGCTTGGGACGACCGAGAGCAACGGCGACGGCGGCAACGGCGGAACCTACGCGCTGGGAGCGTGGGTCAGCGAGCAGCGCCGGGCGTTTCGTGCGGGGACGCTGAAGGCATGGCGGGCGGACTTGCTGGACGAGCTGGGCATGGTCTGGTCAGTCGCCGATGCCCGCTTCTACAAAAACCTCGCCGCCGCCCGGAACTACTTCGCCGCGCACCGCACGCTCGCTGCGCCCAAGGACGCGTCCCACGACGGGGTAGCGGTCGGTCAGTGGCTGGCCAACCTCCGCAAGGCGGGCGGGTTGGGCAAGGACGAGGAACGCGCAGCGGAGCGCCGCCAAGCGCTGGAGCGGATCGACCGGGACTGGAATCCCCCGTGGCCGCTCCAGTGGCAGCAGAGGTATGCCGCGCTCGCCGCGGTCCTCGCCGACGGGGCCACCCTCGCCGAGATCCTGCCCGGCGTCACCGTGAGCGGCCACGACATCGGCACCTGGCTCCGCGCGCAGCAGGAGGAGTGGGAGCAGCTGAGCGAGAAGCAGCGCGAACGCCTGGACGAACTCGGCGTCGAGCCGCTACCCGCCACCGAGGTGCCAGCGACGGCGAAGGCCACGAAGGGTGGCTCTGGGGCCTTCGAGCGGGGCGTTGCGGCCCTGGCCCAATACAAAGACCGCGAGGGGCACCTAACCGTCCCAAGGGCCCATGTGGAGCGGCTGGAGGACGGCAGCGAAGTGAAGCTGGGGGTGTTCTTGTCGAACAGCAAAAGCCGCCGCGCGAAACTGCATGCGGACCGGCTCGCCGCGCTCGCCGCCCTCGCACTGGAATGGGCCGGACCACCACCGAGCTCACCCGGCAGCACGGAGGCGGCCGGCGACGTGCCCGGCCCGCCCGCGCCGTCAGACGCTCGGGTGCCGGCGGCCGACGGAGACGGCCGAGGCGGCGCCGGGGCAGAGGAAGAGCACAGGGCCCGGGCGGCGCGGAGCGGCAGGCGGGCGCAGCGCCTGCGTGAGCTCATGCGCACGCACACCAAGACGGAACTGCTGCGCATGGCCTACGCGCGCGGTCTGGTGCCCTACAACTCCCCCGAGAAGTGGCGCAAGGACGAGATCGCCTCGACCCTCGTGGACCTCGAAGCCCGCGCCCAGCAGGTCAAGGACCCTGCGCCGCCGGCCGAAGATCGCGCCCTCGGCACCACCTGACCCGTGGCTGCACCGGCCCGGGGAGGTTGCCCCGGGGCCGGGCGGCGCGTCCGCCCGCCGCGGCGGGTGATCGCAGTGGCCCATTCCGGCGCCCCGAGGCCTGGCAGCTGGCAGCGCCGGCTCCGGCAGGCCGAGCGGGGCAGGTGAACGACCAAGCAGTACCTCGTAGATCAGCGCGGGCGGGTGCGGGTTTACGGTGACGGTGAAGGGCCCGGAGTCAATTGGAGTGACTCCGGGCCCTTCGTTCGTGTGGTCAGGCTGCCCAGCCGACGGAGGAGACGTGGGTGTAGGCGTCCCAGTCGGTGCCGAGGCCGCTGCTGATGATCTCGTCCCAGATCGCGTCGAGTTCGTCGGTGTTGCCGTCGATCCAGGCGTCGACGGCGCGGTCCCACACGCCGCCGCGGACGTTGATGGAGCGGGTTTGAAGGTCGCGCTGGTGGCGGCGTTCGACCTGGGACTGGTCGACGGGGTCGATCTCGATGCGGGTGCCGCGGCCGCGGTTGTTGAGCCGGCGCTTGAGGTCGGCGACGGTGTTGCGGCGGCGCAGCTGCCAGTAGGCGGCATCCAGGCGGGCGAGGTTGGCTTTGCTGGGGGTCTGCTCCTCGGCGAGCCAGGCGATCAGGGTGCGGGGGCGGACGTGGATGCCGGCGCGGTCCATGGCCTCGTAGCCGGCGTCGGAGGCGGTCAGGTAGCGCAGGCGGGCAGCCAGGCCGCGTGCGGTGTCGACGGGTGACTCGATGCCGGTGACCATGCGGTCGAGGCCCTCGGCCAGGGCGACCCAGCCGGGCAGGCCACGGGCCCGGTAGGCACCCAGGTCCCGCCAGCGGCCCGCTTCGGTGCCGGCCATCAGCGGGTCACCTTGCCGAGGGTGTACTCGCCGGAGGCCTTGGCGTCACCGTGCTTGATCTTCATCTGGGCCACGCCGCGGCCTTCGGCGAAGACCTGGCGCCAGTCGCCGGTGACGTGCAACTCGTCCGTGCCCATCATGGCGACGACATCGAGGCCGGCTTGGTGGGCCTTGTAGGCCTTGCCCCACAGGTTGGCGTAGGCCTGGCTGTGGATGATGTGCATCCAGTCCGGGCGGATGACGTCGCGGTTATGGATCGACTCGCCCATGGTGGAAACGAACTTCGAATACATCGCTTTGACGTACTCGGTGGTGACCGTGTCGTCCTCCTCGATCGCTTTTTCCCGCGCGGCGGTGAGAATCTTGCGGAGCGCGTCAAGGAAATTCTCTGTCGCGCCGGACGTCCACGATTCGTGGATTTCTGGCGCGCTGGTAAGGCCGTATTTCGGTCCGGCCAGGCGCGATAGCAGCCTGAGAGTGGCGTCGGTGACCCACAATGCCCCGTCGGTGTCGCGGTCGCCGAGGGGGTTGGGCAGATGCGGGTGGCGCCATGGGGCGGGGGTGATCAGGTGGACTCCGGAGCGCTTGGGGTCCACGCCGTCGGCGCCGGTGATGTGCTCCAACTTGCCGATCGGCAGCCAGCACTTGAGGGCGGAGAGGTAGGCCGCGTTGGCGTCGAGGGCGGTGACCTGGACGCTGCCGGGCAGCTTGAGGGAGAAATCGGGGTGGTGGAAGGCGGGACGGGCCTCCCAAATCTGATCCGGCTCGCGCTTCGAGGGCTTCTTGAGGATGTCCGGCAGCGCCGGATAGGCGGTGAACTGGTAGCGGGCGGTGGCCCGGGTCTCTTCGAACAACGTCATGACGTCCGGGATGGCGCGCCTGATCAGCGCTTTCAGTGCCGCCCCGGTGTCGCCTTCGGCGCGCTCCAGCTCCTCGTGCACGGCGCGGGTGATCAGGGCGTGGGTCTCGGCCTGGGCGCGTGCCGCGGACTTCGCGCGGCGCTGCGGACGGGTCGGCACCGGTGCCGGTACGGGCGAGGCCGGGGCGAGGGTCGCGGGTGCGGGAGCCGGTGTGGGGGCGGCTGTGGGCTGGGTGTCGGCCGTAGGCTGCGGGGCCCTGGGGGCCGCTGGGGGCTGGCACAGAGCGCCCGCGTGCAGGGGACGGCCGTCGGTGGACCGGTGCGGTGTGACAACGCCGCACCGGATACACGGGCCCGGCTCCCCCTGGACAGCCAGCCCATCGACCCGCCACGCAGTCCGGGCCGCCTGAGCGGCCTGCGGCGCGACGAACGCGGGCGCCACCAGCTCCGGCACAACCGGCGCCACTACAAGGGCGGCGTCCGGCTGCTGGGGCTCCCCCGCCGATGTCGCGCTGGGGGTGTCGGCAGGGGCTGGGAAGCGGTGGGTGAGGCCGTCGAGCAGCTTGCGGTACGCCTCCAGTCTCTGCCCCTTGGGCTCAGCGCGCCCTGCCTCCCACGCTTGGATGCTCTGCGTTCGAACCCCCAGGGCCTGGGATACGGCGGCCTCGGTCAGACCGGCGGCCTCCCGCAGGCGTACCCGTTCGGCCGGGGCGGGCAGCAGAGTGTTGTTGTCGACGGCATCGAGGAGGGAGTCGATGGCGTCGAACAATCCCTGCGACGGGTCAGTCATCACTTCTCTCCTACCGGATGCCTTGACGGATCTCTTCGAGGCGGGTTGTCAGCCGCTGGTAGCGCTGGGAGGCGGCCTGGGAGGAGTTGAAACCCTGGTGCTGGGAGATCTGCTTCCAGTCCATCTCGCAACGCCGGGCCTCCACGACCACCCGCGTCTCCAGCTGGTCCAACGCGAGACGCATCTGATCGAACAAGTTCAGCCCTGCGGCCACTTCATCCGCCAATTCCTCGCATTGGCCGCCGTCTTGTCGGCGGCTGGCTGCGGCCGTCAGGAGGCGCCCCAACAGGGCGGCGTCCTTTTCCAAGCGGCGGGCGGGAGCGCATTCGGCGGCGGAGTCGTCGGTCAATGCCGCCAGTCGCCGGCGAGCCACTTCCAAAGAGTCTTCTGCCATACGTCCACCTTACCGCAAATCGACAACGAAACAACAGAACGTTGTTTTCTTTCGCAGTGCAGTCGGCCAGATCATCGCGTACCGGAAGAGCTTCGCTGCCGCTCGCCCGGCCAGGGCTTCGCAGACACCGCTGCAGGCGGGTACAGCTCCTCCATCCAAGCGGCCTCCGCTCAAGGCGTTCAAGCTCCTCGCGAACTACGCCGACGAGGTCGGCCTTGAAGCCGAACGATTCGAGGAGTACCGCCGCGTCTCAGCTGCGTGGCCGAAGGCGAAGCGAGCCAAGAAGGTCCGCTGGACCGTCCACGCGATCTTCGCGCACCACAGTGATCGGTTTGAGCTGATCTTGAATCCCGAGGAAGATCAGCTGGGCATGTGGCAACGGTTCCTCGCCGAGCACCACGAGCCGATACGGAACTGGGAACTGCTCGAACCGAAGCTGTCTGCTCTGCTGACGGAGAGAGCACCTGACCCCGAGCCGTAGAAGATCCGGCCCGGCCGCGCATTGATGCCCTGTAGGAGCCGATACGGCCGGACCTGCCCTCATCACCCCCCAAACAGGTGACAAGCAGAAGTCCGAACCAGACAATCCCCGCATCGCGGCCGGATACCCCGTCCCGGCCCGCGTCGACGAACTCGTCCACGACCTCGGAACCTCAGCCCACGAACGGCACCTCCGACCAGAGCAACGTAAGCCTCCGACGATCGGAGGTACCGAAGTTGCCCGGCCCCCAGGCCGGGCAACGGAACCCACCACCAACACCAACCCCGCCTGCCCTTGCAACCATCACCGCCCACACCACCCCCCCAGCCCCGCCGGCGCCACCTACAGCCCCCACAAGACCACCACCAAGCCACACACAAAGCAGCACCAGCCCCAGGTGGCAGCTCGCATGTCACCTGAAGGTGCCCACCCACAGATAGCCGCGTGCCGGTAGTTGATGACGGCAGCAAGATCCAGTATCACGCGCGCGCACGCTCTAGAGGGGGTGGAGAGATGTACGTTTCCCCAGGTCAGGGGCTCTTTTGCTCTTCAGGGGTATCACCCCTGGGTGATATCGGAGGGTCCTGGATATCACCCAGGGGTTGTAAAACCCTGCCAGTTTGTGCAGCAGGTACACATTTCAAGAGAGAGGGCCCCAGAGGGCGTCGCGCGTTTTGTGCATCACGCGCACAAAACGCGCGGGCGCGCTGGAGGTTCACTTCGCGCTCGAATATCACCTGGGGGTGATATCGACACGCGGAAAGTGCGCCACGAGTACAGAAATGTGCGCCAGGGGCACAATCCAGTATGCTGCGGCTCCCACCGCGTGATCATGAGGAGCGGAGTCCCGATGTCGGCCCAGCCCTACCAGCCGCGCCGGAAGCCCACTCCGGCCAACGCTCCCCCGGCACCGCCTCCGAGCGCGTTCCGGCAACCAGGAGCGTTGAGGCAGGCCAACGTGGTCAACCTGCCGGAGGGCTACCGGGCTTCGGTGGAGCCGCCGGTCACCAGCGACGGATTCCTCGATGAGGCCTTCGTCATGGACAGCCAGACGTTCCTGTGCTGGCTCGCCGACTACTACCGCGACGACCTGGTCTCCCTGCGGCTGATCGTCCGGATGATGGGCATGCAGAAGCCCGGCGGCATCGTGGTCGCCACCCAGGTCCGCCTCGCGGGTCTGCTGAAGGTCAAGCAGTCCCAGATCTCGCGGTCGTTGAAGGAAGCTGGGCAGATCGGGGTGGTCGTGAAGGTCAAGGGCGGTGTCTACCAGCTGCACCCCCGGCTGACCCTCAAGGGCGGCCGGGTCCCGGTCAAGTCGAAGCCGGGCCTGCGAGCCCAGGGCACCATGAAGGTGGACCAGCTCTCCCTGCTGGACGCGATCGAAGACAATGAGGATCTGCCAGAGGCATTCCGCCACCTGCGGAACCTGCCGGACCCGGAGAAGAAGCCACCCCGGGAGGACAAGGCCCGGGCGCGGGCCCGCGCCGCCGCCAAGAAGGCGCGGCCGGAGGAGGATAGGACGTCATGACCGTCGCTGTGCAGAGCATGGTTCCCGAGTACGTCTGGACCGCCAACAACGCCCTCGTGTTCACCCCGACGGGCATGCCCCTGGCCGCCTACCCGCTCATTCCAAAACTCCTGGGCAACCAGGAGCCCGGCGGACGTGTTGTGGCCGTGCAGGATGTGATCGCCAGCTGGGTCGGCATGAGCCGCTCGCAGGTCACGCGGGGCCTGCAGCACCTCGGGTTCGCGCAGATGGTGTGGAAGGAGGGCAACGGCGTCTACCGCCTCAGCCCGCTCATCGCCGGCTTCCGCACCCCAGCGGAGCAGCTGGCAGCGATCGGGGAGATGGACGACGACGACCGGTTCGACCACCCCCACTTCCAGGAACGCTACGAGCACCGCGTCGCCGAGTACGAAAAAGAGCGCCTGGAGAAGGCCGTCCGTCGGCAGCGGCCGACCGAGCCGATCGACCTCGCCTCCCGCCGGAAGCGCTGACCTTCCACCAGGCCGGGGCCCTGATTCGCTCCCGACGCGATGCCGCCCCTTCTTTCGGCACCGAACGACCAGCGTCCTCCACGAGCGCCTGGAGAACACGGTGAGCAACGCCGGCGACCGCCCGACGCGACAGGGCCTGGCCCACCGTCCGCGTTCTACAGGTAGACGAGGTGCTGGCGGACGCCCGTACCGACGGAGTTGCGCCATTGGAGGACTCCATCACCTTCAGGCCCCCTCGACCTCCCGCTGGAGGTCGCGCAGCTGCGGGGAGCGGGCCGCAGCGAAGGGAGCCTTGCGCGTTGACCGGGGGAGGCCCCGTACGGACGTTCCCTGGTCGCTGAGCTGCGCGCCACGCATCGGGCGGCAGGTCGGGCGCGGTAGTTGTGTGGCGTGACCCATGACTTTGGCTTCCGCCTCGCCCTGGAGATGGGCCATCACTTCGGACTGCCGACAGACCGGTGGCCTGCCAGCGCCGGGCCCACCGCGTCGTTCTTCACGATCGTCGTCAACGTGCTGGAAGACCAGGAGCGGGCAGCGCAGTGGTTCGAGGCGGCCCGCCGAGCTCACCACCAGGCGGCGTCCGCAGCTACGGTCGGCTCCTACCAGTTCAGCTTCCACGACCTCCTTGAGATGGAGCTCGACAACATGCGGCGCGGACCAGAACTCGTCTTCAGAGCCGCTTGGGCGGCGTTGACCGCACCGTACGGGTTCGTGCGAGGCGATGGCGTCGACACCTGGGATGTGTACCTCGACTGCGCCGCCCGGGCATGCAGGCGTAGCACCGACCGGCGCGGGGTCACGACGTCGATCGTTGAGCCTGCCCCGTAGCCGAGCTCCACGGCGCGCCTGCCCACCGCGCTGCCGGACGGGACATTCTCTCCATAGAGGGCCGCGTCGCTGACCTGTACGTGCGGCTCCGTACTGGCCCCCGTCAGCCGAAAAAAATCGGTACGGGCGTGCCTCCTCGCCTACGAGCGCGGTTTCCGACGTTCTTCCAGATCCTGTCGATTTCGGCTCGACGATGTCCAGGGCGCGCGCGGCATCCCAGCCGGCGACCCGCAGCGCGGCGGGCACCAGCTCCCGGGCCCGGGCGACCGACACGCCAACGGGTTCGTCGCCGTCGTCGCAGACCGTACGGATGAGCTGGCCTCGGACAACCCGGGCGGTCTCCCACCCGCGCCACACCCCCAGTTGCCGGTCCTCCCGGCTGCCGCGCTCGAAGCTCTGCGACAGCGGAGGGAAGGCCAGCACCAGCTCGCATGCCGCCCTCCAACTCGTCGCCGCCGCAGCGTGCCGAGCAGCACCGGCGCACGGGAAGATCCCACCGCCTCCCGCGGACGGCGGCGCCGGGCGCCTCAACTCCAGACGCTCTCCGCGCTCGGATCGAGGTCGGGCCAGTCGGACAGCAGCTTGGTGATCTTCTCGCCGGGCACAGTGACGCCCTGGCTCTGACCCAGGAGCCGCGCATAATCGACATCCGCGACCACCGCGGTGAACAGCAGCCCACCGACGGGGTCGTAGTGCCTCGGCGGCAGACCTCCTGGTGTTTGAGGCCACAGATCCTGAAGTGTGCTGACGGGATGTCAGCCGTAGATCTGGGTGTAGAGGTCCTGGATCTGGTCGGTGGTGGGCACGACGGGGTTGTTGGCGGGGGAGCCGGAGGCGAGGGCCTGCTCGGCCATCAGGGGCGTCAGGCGGGCCCAGGCGTCCTGGTCGATGCCGTAGGCGCGGGGTGTGGGCACTTCCAGGTCACGGCACAGGCAGCGCAGTGCGTCGACGAGTTTGCCGGCGGCCACGGCGTCGGTGTCCGTGGGGGGCGCGGCGCCCAGGGCGCGGGCGCAGTCGGCGTAGCGGCCGGGCGCCGCGTGCACGGAGAAGGCGGTCACGGCGGGGAACAGCATGGCGTTCGACAGGCCGTGGGCGACGTGGAAGTGGGCGCCGATGGGGCGGCTCATGCCGTGCACGAGGGCCACGCTGGAGTTCGAGAACGCGATGCCGGCCTGGGTCGCGGCGAGCATCATCGCCTCGCGGGCCGGTGCGTCCGCGCCGTCGGCGTACGCGCGGTGCAGATGGCGGCCGATGGTGGTGATCGCGGTGAGGGCGAGGCTGTCGGAGAAGGGGTTGGCCTTGCGGCTCACGTACGCCTCGACGGCGTGGGTGAGGGCGTCGAGGCCGGTGTCGGCGGTCAGCCGGGGCGGCATCGACATGGTCAGTTCGACGTCGATGACGGCGGCGAGCGGCAGGAACGCCGGGCCCAGGCAGAGCATCTTCTCGTCCGTGGCGCTGTCGGTGATGACGGTGAACTGGGTGGCTTCCGATCCGCTGCCGGCGGTGGTGGGGACGGCGATCACCGGGAGCGCGGGGCCGAGGTTGACGCGCGGGGCCTTGTAGTCGTGCATGTGGCCGCCCTGGACGCCGAGGAGCGCGAGGGCCTTGGCCGTGTCCATCGGGCTGCCGCCGCCGAAGCCGATCACCGCGTCCGCCTCGTGAGCGCGCAGCGCTGTCAGGCCCGGTGCCAGGGAGTCAGTCGTCGGGTCGGGCACGGTGCCGGAGAACAGCCGCGGGTGCAGTCCGGCGCCCTTCAACCCCGCCAGCAGGCGTTCCGCCGCGCCCGAGCCGGCCAGGAAGCCGTCTGTCACCAGGAGGGGGCGGCTCAGCCCCAGTCCGGTGAGGACGTCGCCCAACTCGTCGGCTGCGCCGCGGCCGACGCGCATGATCCGTGGCAGGGAAAGACTGGCAACCATGGAGGGCCTCTCAACTGTTCATGGGATGGGGCTCCGGCCGGGCGGTTCGACTGTGACGCCCGTGCGCCTGTGCGTTCAAGCGCCAATGACGCAGATCCGGTCTGCACAAATGCAGATACGGTCACCTCGTGCATCCAGGTCCCCGCCCAGCAACCGAGCATCTGGCCCCGCTTGTGGAGAGCAGTCGCGGCACGGTCGATCCGCGTCGGCTTCGCGCGGACGACCTGCGCTTTCTGCTCGCGGTCGCGCGTACGGGCCGTCTGGTGGCCGCGGCTGATGCCCTCGGCGTCGACCACACCACCGTGTCCCGCCGTATCGCCGCCCTGGAGAAGGGCCTCGGCACCCGGCTGATCGAACGCGGCTCGGAGGGCTGGGCCCTGACGGACGCCGGAAAGGCCGTCTCGCAGAGCGCCCGCGCGATCGAGGACGCCCTGGCCCGCGTCGTCGAAGCCGTGGCCGGCCAGGGCGCGCCCGCCCTGCACGGCACCGTGCGGGTGAGCGCTCCCGACGGGTTCGGCACCGTCTTCGCCACACCCGCGCTGGCCCGGGTACGCCGTCAGCATCCCCGGCTCCAGGTCGAACTCGTCACGGCGACCCGACAGCTGACCCTGCACGCCTCAGGATTCGATCTTGCCCTGGCCATCGGCAGGCCGGCGGGCCACCGGCTGGTGACGGAACACCTCACCGACTACGCGCTGGGGCTGTACGCCAGTGACGAGTACCTCGCCCGGTGTGGGTCCCCCGAGGAACTCGCCGACCTGCGAGAGCACGCACTGGTCTTCTACATCGAGTCGATGCTCCAGGTCGGCGACCTCGACATCGAACGCCATCTGCCGGGCGCCACCACCGCATTCTCCTCCACGAACGTCTTCGCCCAGGTCGAAGCCACCCGCCTGGGGGCCGGGATCGGGGTGCTGCCGGCCTTCCTGGCCCACCGGGCCCAGCTGCGACGGCTGCTGGCCGACCAGGTCGACATCAGGTTGCCGATCACGCTGGCGGTCCGGCGGGAAGCGGTCACGCACCCTGCCGTACGGGCCGTGCGCGACGCCCTGCACCACGAGGTCGCCGAACGCACCGCCGAACTGCTCCCGGAATGAACCTGCTCTTGCTCAAGATGAACCGTCGTCCTGCGGGATGCAGAACGCGCTGGACGGGCACGGCTTCTGGGCGGCGACGGTGGGCGCCATCAGGCATCCGAGCCCACGGTCCGGAGCCGTCGCACCGCGGAGGTGAGCATGGACGTAGGCAGCAACCGCTTCAGCATCGTCGGCGCAGGGCGGATTGGTCCTGGTGGTCGGGGAAGCGCAGCACCTTGTACTCGTCGTCCCAAATGAAGGTGAGTGTCTCGTCGTCGAGGTGGATCTGCAGCTCGATGGTGTCGCCGTCGTAGGTGTCAACGGTGGTGTCGGACCAGATCCGGGTGACGGTGGCGGCGAGGTCCTCGGCGGTGAACGACCAGCGGGCGCCGCGTTGCTGGTCGGCGCTGATGTAGTAGTGGGTTCCCACGGGCTCGTCCCTTTTCGGTGATGGCGGTTACTTCTCGATGCGGGTCTCGCCCGGCACGTGTTCGGCAGCCAGCATGGCGTCGTAGTAGGCGCCGGCCTTCTCGTCGTTGGTGATGACCTCAAGGTGGTTGACCTTGTTGCGAGGGTCCTTGAATGCCTCGGCGTAGCGTCGTGCCTCGTCCTCCTGGCTCTTCATCGTTGCCTCGTAGACGAAGTCGGGAACGTTGTCGATGTTGCCCACGCGCAGGGGTGAGCGGCAGCTCTTTTGCCGGCCGATGTACTTGGCGTCGATCGCGGCGGCGGCCTCGGCGCGCACGCCGTCGGCGTTCATCCCGCGTTCGCGTCCGCTGTCCGTGGTCACGGGAGTGTAGAGGTTGTACTCCGTGGATCCGGCCACCCGTATCTGGTAGGCCCGCCGGGCGTCGACCTTCGGTTTCTTTCCGGTCGGCTGCACAGCAGGGCTGGTGCGGCCGTCGGCGTCCATCTGGTTCATCCACCCGTGCATCTGCTGCTGGCCGGCAGGCGACAGGGGCGGGAAGGCACTGTTCGGGGAACGGGGAAGGGGCGGCAGACCACCGGCCGGTGTAGGGGTGCTGGCTGCGGCACGTGTCGCGGCCAGCGTCATTGCGGCGGTAGTGGCTGCGGGGATGACGATGCGTGCTGCGGCGGAGTCAACGACGGCGCCGGCCTCGGCGAGGACGGCGAGCTCGGCGCTGGCTTCGACTTCGGCGGTCATGGCTGCGGCGGCGGCACCGGCCTCGGCGATCAGCGCGGCCTCCCCGCCGGCGGCCACCGCGTCGGAGGCGCCGACGGTGATCAGCTCGCCGACATGCTGCCAGTCGCGGGCCGCCTGGCGCAGCTTGTCCGGGTCGCCTTGCGGCCAGAACGTGGCGATGATCTCGCGCACCGCCCAGTTGGCGCGTCCGACGGCGGTGGGGATGTCGACGGTGCGGGGTTCGCTGCTGCACTGCGGATCGGCGGAGGCCGGGAGCTGCTGCGGTTTCATCATGCTCGCCGAGACGTCCGCGTCGGTGCGGATGTAGTTCATGGCCATCGTGTAGAGGCTGTTGGCCGTGCCCCCGAGGTGGGCGACGGCCGGGATGGCGCGGGCTGAAGAGCCACCAGCGCGGCGGGCGGCGGGCGGCGGGCGGGATTACACAGGTCGCCCCGATCGCTCAGAATTTGCCAGCATCGATTCGCGCTGGCCGTGGACCTGCGGGATGCGGTAGGCGCACAGCCGAATGGAGACACTAACGCCCCTAACGCTATTAACCTCATCGACGTTAGTAAAGTGCACTCCATGACGAGTCCTCAAAGCGACCGTGAGAAGGTCGTATCCAAGCTTCCCGCTGGCCTCCGTCAGCTACTCAAGGTCCGCGCCGCCCAGCTCGGGATCGCGCTCCAGGACGCCACGGCAGAAGGCATCGCCTCGTGGCAGGCCCTCGGATCCAACCTCAAGCCCCTCGACACGTCGGGAGCGGAATCCTTCTCCACCTGGCTTCCCACCGGGCAGTGGGAGCAGTTCCGTGCCGACGCGTCTGCACGCGGTGTCTCCCTGATCCAGGGGCTTGCCCAGTCGGTCCAACTCTGGCTGGACTCCAACCCTGCTCCCACAGTGGAGCGCCCGGCGTTCGCCCGACGGATGATCATCTGCAACCAGAAGGGCGGCGTGGGCAAGACCATGGTCACCGCTGGGCTGGGGGAGGCCTGCGCGGAGGACAGCGAACAGCTCTATGCCGTGCGGGCTCTGAAGTACCTGTTCGACGACAATCGCGAGGCCGATGTCGCCGAACTCCCGGGCCTTGGCCACCGTGTTCTGCTCGTGGACTTCGACCCGCAGTGTCACCTCACCAAGCAGCTCGGCCAGGACATCATCCCGCGTGACGAGGACAGTCTGGCCAAGCACATGATCGGGGAGAGCAAGAGCGACATCCGCGACCTGGTCGTGCCCGTTGCCGAGGAAAGCTTCGGCGGGCGCCTGGCTCTCCTGCCCGGCTGTCACGACGCCTTCCTCATCGACCTCGGCCTCGCCCGCGCCCGGGCGAGGGAAGCGGCTCTTGAGCGTGCTCTCGCCCCACTTGAGGACGACTTCGACACGATCATCATCGACTGCCCGCCGAGCCTGGGGCTGTCCATGGACACCGCGATCTACTACGGCCGACGCCGCGACGGCGAGCGTCCCGGCGCCTCAGGCATCGGCATCGTCGTCCTCGCCGAGGACAGCAGCGCCGACGCCTACGAGCTTCTCGTCGAGCAGATCGAAGACGCACGCAATGATCTGCGCATCGACATCGACTACCTCGGCCTGATCGTCAACCAGTACGACGCGCGCCGCGGCTACATCGCCACGAGCTCGCTTGAAGAGTGGAAGGCCATAAAGGACCCGAGGGTCATCGCGGTCCTCCCCGATCGCACACAGCAGCGTGAAGCCGTCCGCGTCAAGGAGCCACTCCTGTCTTACGCCCCGGCATGTGAGCAGTCCATGAACCTGCGAGCGCTGGCCAGGGAGATCGCGTGAGCCGCAAGGCCGACAAGCTCGGAAAGTCCCGCAGCTTCTCACGAGCCAACCACTCCGTCAGCGACCGTCGGGCAGCCATCGCTCAGGCCACCGGCACCACCCTCGACGGTTACGGAGGTCAGCCGAAGTACCCGCAGACGCTGCCTCTGAAGCTGATCAGCGAGAACCCTGACAATCCCCGCGAAGAGCTAGGGGACCTCGCTGGCCTCCGCCAAAGCCTCCTTGAGGTAGGGCTGGTCAACGCCATCACCGTCGTGACCGTGGAGGCGTATCTCGCGGAGCGGCCTGGCCGAGCGGAAGAACTCCTGCCCGGCACGGAGTACGTGGTCGTCGACGGCAACCGGCGCCTCGCGGCAGCACGCGAAGCTGGACTCGAAGCCCTCAAGTACAGCCTCGACGATGCGTTCGCGACCTCCGACGAGCAGCTCCTGGAGGCCGCCTACGTCGCCAACGTCCACCGGGAGGACATGACCGAACTTGACGAGGCGACGGCTCTCGAGCGCCTCGTCAAGTTCTACGGTTCCCAGAACAAGGCATCGCAGCGGCTCGGGATCTCCCAGGGATTCATCTCGCAGCGGCTCTCCCTGCTCAAGCTGGACCCCGCGCTCCAGGCCGACCTCGACGCCGGGAAGCGCAAGGTCGAGCATGTCCGCGGCCTCAGCAAGTTCCCCCCACAGCAGCAGAAGGACGAGGCGGACAAACGGGCCGCGACGGCGGAGAAGAAGGCCCAGCAGCGGAAGAGGCAGACCCCGCCCTCCGTGGCACCGACCGAGAGCGGCGTACGCACCGCCCCCGCGGGGGCAGCCGAACCCGGCCCGCAGGACCCCGTCCCGGCGCCAACTGCCAGTGCCGTAGCCACTGCCCCGGTTCCGGCGCCGGCTTCAGCCCCTGAGCCCAAGCAGTCGGAAACCACCGCCGCATCCGTCGAAGGCTGGCCCTTCGACCGCCCCGCCACCGTCTTGACGATCCTGCGTCAACACATGGAGGAGCCCCTCTTCGAGCAGCTCCTCCGCGAAGCCGCTCAGGAACTGCAGCGCTGAAGCTCCTGAGCAGAGCCGGAGCTACCGCTTGGTTATTACGGCGTAATAACCGGCAGCGCCGGATCGAGGGCATCACCAGCCAGACGCAGGCGCAGGACCCGCTGTGGTTATTACGGCGTAATAGCCGTCAGCCCCAGGAACGCACGAAGGCCCGTATCTCCGAACGGCGCTTTCTACGGGCCTTCGTGCGTGGTGCGGAGATCAGACGGCCCAGGTCGCGGGCGCGCCTTCGTCGGGGTTGGGGAGGTCGCCGGCGGTCGCCGGGGCGGCGGGGTGCCGCATGGCGGTGACCGGGATGGCGCCGGGCGCGGTGGCCGGGGCCCAGACCATGCGCCAGGTTTCTCCCCACTCGCACCCGCAGCCGTGGTCCGAGTGCGGGTGCCGTAGGAACACGCCGTGGGTGAGCACGGCGCGCGGGATGCGGGGGATGAACACCGAGGGGTCATCGCCGGGGTAGAGGCGGAGGGTGCGCCAGCCGTGGATCTGGGACATGTACGCGGTGGCGGCCTCGGTGATGTCGGCCCACGGTTGGTGTCCGAGGACGATGAAGCCGACGGGGTAGAGGTGGTCGTCGGTGGCGTCGTCGATCCCGATGACGAACAGGTCCCGGTGTGCGATGAACCCGCTGGCGACGGCATCACCGGCGCAGGGTGTCCAGAGCTGCTCGACAGGGTGCGTGGCGCCGTCGTCGCCCTCGCGGATCTCGAACTCGTACGGGGCCGGGGTGGTCACGCGCTCACCCCCGCGACGGCCTCGCCCAGGAGCGCCAGGACGTCAGCCTCGTACGGGTCGGCGAACAGCTGGTGGTCGCTGACGTCGAATGGTGCGTACCGCGTGGAGACACGGTACCCGGGAACGATGGTGGTCTCCCGCCCGTCCAGCGCGGCGGTGAGCCGGTCGTGGTCCTGCTGGGCGTGCCGTGTCTGGGCGTACGGGCCGAGGCGGAGCAGGGTGTAGCCCCTGTTGTCGAGTTGGCGGGCCTCGATGTAGAGGGCGTAGTGGGCGGGGTCCATGCCGACGTCGTCGGGAAGGTCCCGGCCGGCCGCGGCGCGGGTGAGGGGCGCGTAGGCGGGGTTCCATAAGCCGAGGATTTTCGCTGTCTCGCAGCGGAGCCAGCCGATGCGGCTGTAGCGGGAGCTGTAGGGCGTGTACGGGCCGCCGGAGTGCTGGAGGGCGATGGCGATGAGGTCGGTGCCGTGGTCGTCGCCGGGTCGGGTGTGCGCGCGCTCGATGAACGCGCCGACTCGCACGGCGACGTCCTGGCATCGGCCGGGAGTCCAGGGCTGCGGGGCGCGGAGGGCGGCGAGCATCGCGCGATACGCGTCGACGACAGCCTGTTCTTCGCGCGGGAGGGCGCCCGGGGCAGGTCTGGCGGCGGAGGGATCGGGGGCATTTCATCGGGCGGGCTCCTGTCGGTCGGGGGCGATGATCATGAGGCACTCTGCGGACGCAGGTCGGGCAGCTGCTGAAGGACTTGCGCGACCAGGTCTTCGGTGGGCTTCCAGGGGCCGAGCTGTCCGGGGGCGGGGATCGGCAGGGCGAGTTCCTGGACGTCGGCGAGTTCCAGGTGCCACCGGCCGGGCTGCGCCCACTCGGTGCAGGGCGGCGCGCCGTCCGGGTCCTGGTGACAGCCGGTCAGGCGAGCAACGCCGAGCACGGCGCGCCGGTCGGCAGGTCGCGGCCACGGATCGTGCGGGCGACCAGCGGCTGGCGCAGGGCGGGCCGGTCGGTCTGCTGGCCTGCGTGGAGCAGGAGCCAGCCGCGCCAGGACCAGTGCTGTGGGCGGTTCTCGATCGTCTTGGCCCCGATGACGATGGCGGTGGTCCATGGCTGCTTGATGCTGATGCCGCGGATCCAGTCGCCCGCGGGCGGAAGGGGGGCAGTGCTCATGCTGCTCGCCCCCAGGTGGCCGTGCCCGGACGCCCGGCGCGGCGTCCGTTGATGGACGCGACCGTGGTGTGCGCGGGCGCGGCGATGGTCGCGCGGCCGGAGTGCTTGCCGTCGTACAGGGCGGCATCGGCGGCCCTCTGCAACGTGGTCAGGTCGCGGGTGCGAGGACGTCGGGGGTCGCGGCGCCGATGGAGGCGGCGACGTTGATGGTGCGGCCGTCGTCCAGGGTGACCGGGGTGTGCAGCATCCGGGCCAGCTGCTCCAGCCGACGTGCGCGGCGTTCGGCGGGCAGGCTCAGGACGGTGGCGAACTCGTCGCCTCCGAGGCGGCCGACGGCGGCCTGCGGACCCGCCCAGGCAGTAAGCCGGGCACCGAACGCGGCGAGCACGGCGTCGCCGGCTGCGTGCCCCATCGTGTCGTTCACGGCCTTGAACCATGTTGACCGGACTAGCGCAGTTCAAGTCGGTGTGTCGCAGGACGCGTTGAGGTGGGCCCCGGTACGAGACATACAGCCATCTGGAGGAGAGGCTGTATGTCTTTGTCATCTGACGTTCCCCGTGATCTGCGGGCGATTTGCCTGCCACGGTGGGGCCGCGTCGTACCGACTGGTGACGTGATCCCGTACATGGTCCTGGATCCGCAGGGCCGGCCGGTGGAGCCGATCCGTCGGTTCCTGCGTGACTTCCTGGCCCGCGGCCACGCGGCGGGAAGCGTCCGCAGTTACGCTTTTGACCTGCATCGGTGGTGGCGATTTCTCCATGTCATCGATGTGCCCTGGGACAAGGTGACCTCTGGCGAAGTGCGCGACTTCGTGTTGTGGATGGGCCAGGCCGAGAAGCAGCGACGCTCGCCGAGGACGACGTCCGCAGCAACAGCGGGCCAGGTCAACGCGGTGACCCGCAAGCAGAACCTCGGGGACCAGTACAGCGCCCGGACGATCCGGCACAGCAACGCGGTGCTGCGCTGCTTCTACGAGTTCGTGATCGACGCGGGCGAGGGCCCCTTGGTCAATCCGGTGCGTCGGGATCGGGTCAGGGGGCGGCGGGCGAACGCGCATCACAACCCTCTGGAGCCGTTCCGGGCAGAGGGTCGGCTGCGTTACAACCCGAAGGTGCCGCGGCAGCGGCCCCGGGCGATGCCGGACGAGCGGTGGAACGAGCTGTTCGCGGCGATGGGCTCGAACCGGGACCGCGCGATCCTCGCGCTTGCGGTGAGCACGGCTGCCCGCGCGAGTGAACTGCTGGGTCTGCGGGGTGCCGATCTGGACTGGGGCGATCAGCTGGCCCAGGTCCGCCGCAAGGGCAGCGGAGTGCAGCAGTGGCTGCCGGCCAGCGCCGAGTCGTTCGTCTGGCTGCGGCTCTACCTGGAGGAAAACGGCACGCTAGGGCCCGACGATCCGATCTGGTGGACGCTGCGCCGCCGGAAGCAATCAGGGGAGTTGCTGGAGCGTCGGCCACTGACCTACGACGCGCTTCGAGCGGTACTGCGACGGGCGAACGCCGCGTTGGGCACGAACTGGACGATGCACGACTTCCGGCACACCGCCGCCCTGCGGATGGTCCGTTCTCAGAGGCTTTCTCTGCGGGACGTGCAGGTCATCCTGGGTCACGCCCATTTGACCACCACCCAGATCTATTTGGTCGAGGACGACCACGAAGTCCTGCGCCGTGTCCAGCAGTTCCTCGCTGAACGGTCGCAACCAGAGGCGGAACCTGCGCAGGATCAGGCGGCAGTGGGCTACGACGCTGACGACCTGGCGGTGCTGCTGGGTGGTGTTCCGCGATGACGGACACGACCCTGGTGTCGCTTCCCGCGCCCCGAGCCCAAGCCGACGCCAGCCCGGCCCCAGCCTCGCCGCGGACAGGTCCGGTCGACGAGCTGAGCTCAGCGGACGTGATGGCACTGCTGATCGCCCACGGGCAGACCCTCGGCTACTCGCAAGACCGGTCGCGTGATCTGAAGTTGGGGGCCCGGGGCATTCTGGACTGGCTGGACTCTTTTCCGGGTGACGGCTGGCAGCAACGCTGGATCAACGCTGACGCGAACAGCAGCCTGGACTGGCTCAATGCCCTGCCCAAGGACTCCACCGCCGCTGTTGTCCGGCGCCGGGCCGTGACGCGGATCGGACTGACCAGCCTGCTGCTGAAGCGGGTGGTCTTGCCCGCCTACGACTTCCTGACGGTGTTCAGATCACGCTGTCTGTTTCGGGAAGTCCAGGAAACCTTCCAGCCGGACCTGGTCACCGAGATGACCAAGCGGGCTGTTGCGGCGGGCATGCCGTCGCGACGCCTCGAACAGGGCATGAACGCCCTTTCCAAGATGGTCTTGCACACCGGAAAGAACTTCGACCAGCTCTGCGGACAGGACTTCGAGGACTTCCGCAGCTGGGGGCTGAACAGAGATGGCCTCGTTCCGCACGGTGTCTTCCCGGCCTGGGATCTCCTGCGGAGCGTCGATGTCCTGCCCAGGAACACCGGCTTCAAGGAGTTCTGCCACGAGGGGCAGAGACCGACCGCTGAACTCGTCGACCGATACAAGCTGCGTTGCACACCCGTGCGTGACGTGCTGGTCCGTTACCTCGATGAGCGGCGGCCCGGCTTGGACTACACCTCCTTCGTCGCGCTGCTGGGCCACGTGGTCGGCAACTTCTGGGCCGACATCGAGGAGCACCACCCCGAGGTCGACGGCCTGCATCTTTCCGAGGACGTCGCTGCGGCCTGGAAGGAGAGGCTGCGGTTCGTCACCAAGCGCCGCAAGACTCCACGGCGTCGCAAGTCCTACCTGCTGATGCTGGTCGAGGTCCGTGGCTTTTACCTGGACATTCAGGAGTGGGCCCTGGATGACCCGTCCTGGGCTGCACATGCAGTGCCCAGTCCGGTGCGTCGTGGTGAGACTGATGGCCTGCAAAAGCAGCGTCGCGCCACTGTCGCCAACATGCATCAACGGGTCCGCGAGCGGCTGCCGCAGTTGCCCGTGCTGGTCGAGACGGCCGAGTGTTACCGGCGTGAGCAGGAAGCGCTGCTAGCCGCGGCGCGGGCCACCGTGGTCGGGGAGACGTTCGAGTGCGACGGCGTCGGCTATCGCCGGGTCATCTACAAGACGCACCTGACGTCCCAGAAACGCTCGCGCATCGAAGCGGTCCTGGTTGAAGATCCCGCGACCGGCGAGATCATCGACGTGACCCGTCGCGAAGACGAGGCGTTCTGGTGCTGGGCGATCATCGAGACGCTGCGGCACACCGGCATCCGGCGCGAGGAGCTCTTGGAGATCTCCCATCTCGCTCTCGTGTCTTACCGCATGGCGGAGACCGGCGAGTTGGTCCCGCTCTTGCAGATCGTGCCTTCGAAGAACAATCAGGAACGGCTGCTGCTGGTGAGCCCGGAACTGGCCAGCGTGCTGGCCATCATCATCACTCGCCTGCGCACCAACAACGGCGGCACGATTCCGCTCACCAGCCGATACGACTCCCATGAACGAGTCTTCGGCCCGCTGCTGCCGCATCTCTTCCAGCGCCGGCCGCGCGGACATCGCAACGAGGTGATCTCTTCCGGAACAGTGCAGGACTTCCTGGATGCGGCGCTGGCCCGCACCGGACTACGGGATGCGGCTGGCGAACCATTGAAGTTCACGGCCCACGACTTCCGCAGGATGTTCGCCACGGAAGCCGTCACGGGCGGGCTGCCCGTCCACATCGCCGCCCGGCTTCTTGGACACGAAGATCTGGCGACGACGCAGGCATACCTCGCCGTCTTCCAGGACGACCTCATCCGTTCCTACCGATCTTTCCTTGCCCAACGGCGCACCCTTCGGCCCGAGGCCGAGTATCGGGATCCGACGGATGAGGAATGGTGCGAGTTCCAGCAGCATTTTGCGCTGCGGAAGGTCGAGTTGGGCACTTGCGGGCGTCCCTACGGGACGCCTTGCAAGCACGAACACGCCTGCGTCCGCTGCCCGATGCTGCGGATGGATCCCGGGCAGCGGAAGCGGCTGATCGAGATCATCCACAGCCTGACCGACCGGGTGAAAGAGGCCAAGCTCAACGGCTGGCTCGGCGAGGCCGAAGGGCTCCAGGTCAGTCTCCAGGCGGCCAGCAAGAAGCTGACGGCAATGGATCAGGCACATACCCGCAGCGCAGCCCGCATCACTGAGCTGGGGCTTCCTCAGATCAGACAGTCCTGAAAATCACGCGAGGTGCGGCCCACCTACCAAGCACGCCGCACCTCGCCTCCACCTGCATGGAGGGCTCAAGCATGACACCACAACTGCACGAATCCTTAGTCCAGGAAAAGTGGTCGGCGTCGACCATGACCACGGCCGTGGTGTCGCCGTGGCGGGTGAGGAGTCGGCGGGCTCGGGCGGTGTAGGCGTCGCGGCGCAGCAGGCCGGTCAACGGGTCCTTCCGCGTGGCGGTGAGCTGCTTGTGCAGGGCGATGGCGTGCACGGCCCAGCCGGTCAACGGCACGGCGGCGGTGGTCAGTAAGAGTGCGCGCTGCCCGATTCGGGCCCGCAGGCGCACGGCGGTGTCCATACTGGGGTCTGCCTCTCTCGTCTCGTACGGGTTGGGTAGGCCGGGGCAGGCTGCTGGTTGGACGCCGTGGCGCCTGCCCCGGGGCGTGTGTCAGATTGAGGTTCCCCCGCTGTCCGGGAGGGGCTGACTAGCTGGTCAGGGCGGGGTGACGTGGTTTCAGGTTCACTTGTTCAGCCGCTGCCTGGTCGGCGTAGTGCTTCTCCTCGAACTCGATGGGGCTGAGGTAGCCGAGCCGCTTCTGGATGCGGCGGGGGTTGCGTGCCGTGGTCGGCATGGTGGACGAGTTCGCCGGGGGCGACCTCGCGGCTGGCCAGCGCGTACTCGAGCGAAGTGAGGACCAGGTCGGCGTCCGCGTGGGCGGACGTCTCCCAGGCCACGACTCTGCGGGAGAAAGCATCCCGGATCGCAGACAGCCACAGTGGTCCCTCCAGGGTGGGGATCATGGTCAGATCGGTGACCCACAGCCGGTTCGGTGCGGATGCCGTGAAGTCACGTTGCACGAGGTCAGGGGCGAGGTCGGCGTCTGGGTCGCGGCGGGTGAAGCCCTTGCTCCTGCGGGGGCTGATCCCGGCGAGGCCGGCCTCCCGCATGAGCCGCTCGACCCGTTTGCGGCCGACGTGGACGCCCTCACGCTTCAGGACGGCATGGACCCTGGGCGACCCGTAGATCCCGCCGGAGTCCTGGTGGATCTGTCGGATCTGCCCGGTCAGCTCGGTGTCCTGGCAGCGCCGTTGACAGGGTTCCTCCTCGGACCGGCGCCAGCGGTAGTAGGTGGAGGAGGGGATGTGCAGTTCCCGGAGTACGGGCTCGACCCCCAGGTGCGGGTGCTCGTCGACGAGCGCGGTCACCTGGGCCGGGTCGGGTCGAGCTGCGCGGCGAAAAAAGCCGAGGCCGTCCGCAGGACCTCATTGGCACGACGCAGTTCGCGCACCTCGCGCCGCAGCTGGGCGAGCTCTTCCTTCTCCTCGCCGGTGAGCATGCCGGCCCGCTCACCGGCGTCGGCCTCGGCTTGCCGGATCCAGCCTCGCAGGGCCTCGTGATGCACACCGAGTTCCTCGGCCATGCGACGGATCACAGGCTTCGGCTCGGTGGTCCGGTACATCCGCACCGCACGCTCACGCAACTCCAGTGGGTATTTCCTCGGGGCAGGCCGTCAGGGCTCCTCTCGTGAGACATCTGACCTGCTGTCACCTTTCCCCGCATCTCGGGGGAACCTCACTTCCAATAGCTAAGCAGGGGATGGACCCGGTACATCCGTCACACGGAGGAAGACACGCCTGATCAACCACCTCACAGCATGCCGCCGGATGAAGGACGCCATATCACTGCCCACGTCACGGCTACCGGTGAAACAGCCGTGTACATCCGCGAGTTGGCAGCCATCAGCGGGCGTACGCCCGAAGAGATCGCGATCCAGTGGGCAGCCGGGCAGGTGATCATTCCCGACACCCCGCTCGGGGTTGGCCCCGAGGCGCCGGAGTGGCCGGTCCTCTTCGACGGCCCGGCAGATCTGTCCGAGCGCACCCACGAGTACCTGCAGGGGATGGGGCAGTGAGCGAGCCGCAGCCCGCCTTCGCGGTGGCCGACACCTCAGTGCTCCTGGCCGTCTTCAACTCGAAGGACCGCAACCATCAATCCGCCCGCGAAGTGCTGGGCAGCCCGCGCACGCTGGTGATCTCACCGTTGTACCTGGCTCAACTCGACTACCTGCTGACCCGGCAGGCCGGAGAAAGCGCCGCGATCAGCGCCGTGCGCCACCTCAACGCACTTGTCCGCCTCGGCCACGCGCAGATCGCCCAGGTCGACGGCGAACTCATGACGCAGGCCGAGCAGCTGATGACCGTCTACGAAGGCCAGGCTCTGGGCCTTGCAGACACCGTCAACGCCGCTCTCGCCTGGAGGCTGCGCCGACCGCTCATCCTCACGTTCGACCGGCACTACTCCAACGTCCTCGCACCACGCCACAAGGGCGAACAACGCCTCGAAGTGGCCCCGCCGCGTTGAAGTCAGATTGTCCGATTGTCCGATTTCGACACGACATGGCGGAGAGTGGAGGGGGTAGGAGTGGAGCAGGTAGGCTGCGCTGTACGCCAGATGACCACTCAGGTACTGATGGCCACTCAAACTGCAAATGAAAAATGAAGCGGCCCCGCTCTCCTGGCTGGTAACCAGGGTCATCGCGGGGCCGTTGCCGGAGGGCCTGTGGAGGCCCGACCCGGTCATCGCCAACCCAACAAAGAAGGAAAGAAGGCCAGCGACATGTATGAGAGTACCCGGACATCCAGGCTTGCAGACAGTGGGACTCCAGCCGCCGTGAAGATCACACCGACGCAGCAGATCGGAGACGCTGTCACCACTACCCACGGCGTCCAGTGACAACCGACGTCGAGCGGCAGCCGCTCGGCCAGTCGCACTCCATGACACGCGAGGCACTACGTGACACTCTCAACAAGGCCATCGCGCGCCGCAGCCGGTACGGCGACGTTGAACAGGCGTTGGACCTCGCCATGGCCGCCGTTGAACTGCACGTCGTCCTGCGTCTGCGCGAACGAGCTGACTACCTCGACGCCCTGCCTCCAGGAGGCGAGGCCCTGGTAGGCCCGTACTGGTACCAGCAGGGCATCCATGATGCTGCCGGCCTCCTGCGCGACGAAGTCGACCGGATCGAGTACGAGGCAGAGCAGCGGATGCTTCGTGCCTCCACCGACCGCCCGCGCACTACCGGCACGGGATATGCCCCTACGGACGATGAGGATCGGATGACGTAGCCCTACCTGCGGGAGGTCTGCCCCCGCGGGGGCCCTCTACCGCTAGCCGCTGGTGTTGGCGCACCGTGCGCGGCCTTCTGCAACGGCTCGGCTTGGCGACCGAGCTGAAGCCCGAACGGCTCCGGTTTGGCGACCGGCTCAGTTCGAGCGAATTGCTCTCCAGAGCACCCCACCGAAGTAGGGCCTTTGCACACCCAGAAAGGACTGCGGAGCCATTATGCAGCATGAAGCTGCCGTCTGTCAGCTCACCCACGCCCGGTTGGCGGGAAATGGGTCTTTTTTGCGTTCCAGCGGGTCGGTTTTCTGTCTCGGTGACCCGCGCTCCGGCGGCATAGGCGCCGCAGGTCGGGTGCTGTGCCGTGTCACATCGACGGGTTCCGGGATCCCCTCTCCGGGTATGCCCCTGCACCTCACCGCCCAGCGGCAGTCCCGCCCGTCCGGCCCTGCTGCGCCGGACCGCCGCCGCGCGGTCGCGGTCGCGCCGGACCACGTCGGCTTCACGGACCGCGGTATCGGGGGGCGGCGATGAGGGGCGGTGCGGCGGTCGCCGCAACAACCGTTCCGGCGGCTGCCGGTGAGCCCCGGGTCGGCCCGGTGCCGGTGTGGGAGTCCGCGTCCCCGTGGACGTTTTCGCCTGTCATGCGGGACCGGATGCGTGGCGTCGTACATGAGCTGCTGGGGCACCCGGGTCTGAAGGGCGCGCCGGATGTGGCGCGGCTGGCCGCGGTGACGCTGGCGGCGAAGACCCGGTGCTCGGACCTCGTGGTGCGGTTGACGTCACGTGAGTTGGGGCGCTGGCTGGGGGTCGGGCCGTCGACGGTCGGGCACGTGGTCCGCCCGAAGCTCGGCGGCGAGTACGTCGTCCGGTCCCGTGACGCCCTGCTGCCGGGCACGAACGTCGTCGTCGGCATCGACTGGCAGGTGGTGGCCCTGTGGGAGGCGCGGCACCAGCACGGTCTCGATCACCCGCTGCGGCTTTCGAAGCCTGAATTCGCGGTGTTTCTCCGCCTGTTGGAGGCCGTGTGCGGGCCGGGCTGGGTGCACGCGGACGGAACAAAGACGGAGCCCGGGCTGCTCGGGACCCGGACCGGCCCGGGCGCGGCGACGGACCGGCTCGCGCTGCTGCTGCTGGTGCTGGAGGCCCGCGAGACCGGCGTGGTGCGGCTGCGCGGGGGAGCGGTGGACCGGCACGGGCGCGCCGCGGCGACGCTGGCGTGGCTGCTGGACTGCGAGACCGCGGAGGCCGCAACGGTGCTCCGGCGCCTGGAGCGGGCCGGGGTGGTGTCGGTGCGTCAGGACGGCGGCCGGGAGCAGGTGTTGGTGCCGGCGGTGCGGGCAGCGTACCGGGAGATGCGGCGAGTGCGGCGGGCGGAGGGACGCCCTGGAGCGCTCGTTCCGCGGCCTCGCCTGGCCGGGGACAGTGCAGGGGGGGACCAAGATTCTTCCGGATCGGTGTTTCCGCAGGTCAACAGGCGTAAATCAGGATCTCGGGCCGGGTACGGTGTTGCAGGACATCACGCTTATCACTCACCTGGGGCTACGGGGGTTGATCAAAGTGCGGATGGTGGTGGCTTTTCCGGCTACGGCCGTGCCGACACCGGTGTGATGCCGGAAGGCACGCGTACGCCCGAGGACCAGCCCACCGCCGAGCAACCCGCCGCTGCCGCCGCGCCGCCGCCCGAGTGCGGGGGAGGCCCGCTGCGCGGGGAACAGCCGAAAACTCCCCCCACCCCGGATGCCTCCGACCTGCCCGCCGCCGGACGCGGTGCCGCGCACGAGCCGAAGCACGCGTCCGAGCGCGCACGGCGGCAGCCGCGGGCCGGGCTTCCGGCGGATCTGCGGCTGCGGGTGGCGCTGGGCCCGGTCGCAGGGCTGTGGCGGCAGCTGGGCGGCTGGCAGCAGGACCAGGTCGCCGCCGCCACGAAGACCGAACTCGCGCGCCTGTCCTCGATGCTGGAGCAGCCCGGGGACGCCCCGCAGGTGCTGGCAGATCGGCTGACCGACCGCCTCGCGGAGACCGGCGGTGAGACCTGGGTCAGCACGCCGTTCGGATGGCTGACCCACCGTGGCCTCAAGCAACGCCCGGCCTGCTCGGACCGGCGTTGCGACGACGGGATCCGCCTGGACACCGGCGGCGACTGCGGCACCTGCGGCAACATGATCCACCTCCGCCGCGCCCACCGTGCCCGCATCGGCACGGACCTCGACCGCGAGCAACCCGGCCTCACCGACACCGAGCGCCGCCAGCTCGTCGAAGCCCGCCTCCGCGAACACACCGCAGCCCAGGCGCAGGATCTCGCCCGGCGCCGGGAACGTGCAGCCGCCGAACAGGCACGCCGCACTGCCGCCCGCGCGGCCGCCGAGGCGCGCGCGGAACGGAAGCGTGAGGCCGAGGCTGCCGCCGCCGCGGCCCGCAAGGCGCTGCCGTGCGCGGACTGCGGGCAGCAGCGGTCGGCCGGACTGTGCGAGGCGTGCGGCTACCGTCGCAGGACCGAAGCCCTCATCGAGGAAGCCGGGCAGATCGCGGCCACCTGGACCGCA
Organism: Streptomyces benahoarensis; assembly: GCF_007280575.1. Lineage (GTDB taxonomy): Bacteria > Actinomycetota > Actinomycetes > Streptomycetales > Streptomycetaceae > Streptomyces > Streptomyces benahoarensis. The sequence goes on along the minus strand of NZ_VKJP01000013.1, from coordinate 19,978 downwards.
GACCTCACCGACCCGGCCGATATCGCCGCCGTCTTCGACTACGTCCGGACCGTGCTGGGACACGACATCGCGCTCGCCCACGAAAAGTTCCTGACGATGATGGAGCAGGAGGCACCGGGGGAGTTCCACGGCGACCTGGACCCCGCCGCCGTGACGTCCGCCCTCGCCTTCAGGGCCCTACAAACCGTCGAGGAGGTGCTGCCGGAATACCGCAGCAGCGCCCTCAGGCGCCTGGCCCGCACCCCACAGGCCGAGACGGAAGCCCGCCGGGCCTACACCGCCGAGCAGAACCGCCGCTGGTACCGCGCCAACCCCCACGGCGCCGACGCGGTCGCGGCCGCCACGAAGGCCGCCGACACCGCCCGCACCCGCACCGCCCAACACCTCCTCGACACACGGCTCGCACAGCTACGCCAGCAGACCACCACCCCCACCGAACAGCCCGCGGCCGCGGTCGCGCCGTGGTCGGACCGCCTCGTCGAGATGGCCGCCCGCCCCCTCGACGACGAAACCCAACTCGCGGCGGCGAGCGCGTGAGCGCAGAGCCCGTGACACCGCACCCTGGCGCCGTCGTCGGCACCGCGGCGAACGCCACCACGCACCGCGCGCTGCGACCCGACGGCGGGGCAGGCCGGGGGAGCCAGCCGTTCCCGTCGCGTACCGCGCTGGGAACGAAGCCGACGTCCGCCGGAAGCGTCCCGAACGTCCTGCCGGGGGAGCGTTCATCCGATATCAGCATTGCGCTGCCAGGCGCGATGGGTGGCCTCGCGGCGGCGGGCCTTCGGCGCGCACTTGTAGCACAGCCACCCCTCCTCGACAGTCATCACCGTCCCGTTACGGCAGCGTTCGTTGGCGCAGGTCGTCCGGGGCGGTTCGAAGACGATTCCGAACGGTCCGCGGTCATCGATGCCCGATCGAGGCAAGGGCACAGTGGCATCGGAAGGGGGCCGGTGCAGGATGTGTGCCTCGTGGTGCAGGGGATTGAAGTGGACCCATTCCGCTGACACCGCGTCCGGTGCGGTGTTCTGCCAGTGCACGGGGCAGCGTTGTTTGACCCACCGCTGGAGCGCGTCGAAGCCTGAGGTCCCGAGGGCGTAGACCCACATCGTGTCGCCAGCGGCGAGGACCCGCTGACCGTGCCGCCCCGCCACCGGCGGGATGTCGATCTCCTCCCACATCCCTTCGGGGTCGTCCTCCGCGCGTACCGCGGTGGCGCACCGCTCTCCTTGCGACAGGGCGATGCACCGCAGGTCCGCGACTGTGGTCGGGGCGAGCCACAGGCCGGTGGAGTGCCGGACGATGTGCCGCTCGGCTCCCTCTTGGACGACGACGTGCTGCTCGGCGACTTCCTCCTCGTCGAGGTCTTTGGCCTCGCGGGGGACGAACTGCCCGGCATCGATCGCCTTGCGGGTGCGCACTGCCAGGGCCCGGCGTACGCCCTCCAGCTCCCGATCCGCGTCGGTGTGCTCCACCATCGGACACACCGCGGGATGCGGCAGCCGGCAGGCACCCTGGGCCGCAGGATTGAGGTAGGCGACGCCGTTGTCCACCTGCCACCGTTGCCGCGGAACCACTCGCACGGCAGGAAACTCCACCGGAACCAGGGGGATTCGACCCCCATCGAACCGGTCGAAATACTCCATCATGTGACCGCAGTACACACAGCGCTCCTGCGCGTTCCTCCGCAACGTCTTCGACGCGCTGGATCGCCACACCCGCATGTTCCTCGACGCCCACGTATCGCGTCGACTTCCATCCCAATTGAACCCTGAAGACTCATCATCCACGAGGTTACAAATAGACCAACGCCAGAAACGAAACCGCCAAGCAGAAATACTTTCACCCGGGCGAACAACCCAGACGTCAACCCCACCGGAATCGAGCCCGCATCTCCACTGGGCTGACCGAGCTGGACACATTCCTGAAAGGCGGACTGCGCCCCGGGCGCACCACGGTGGTGGCCGCCCGAACCGGCATGGGAAAATCTATGCTGGCACTTTCCATGGCTCTGCACTGCGCAGTCCGACTGAAGCGACCCGCCCAGATCGTTTCACTCGAAATGTCACACAGCGAACTCTCCACGCGAATTCTAGCGGCAGAGACCGGAATCGCCACGGAACGCTTCCGCCGCGGATTGACAAAGGAAGAGCATCAAAAGGTACTCGCCGAGGGAGCGAACAGGGAACCCCGCGAAGCCCCGCTCTTCCTCGGGGGCGACGTCCTCCGGTCGGGCGGCCCGGACCCATCCTGGACGCCAGCCGGAATCCGCAGGGGCTGCACAGAAATCCTGCGGCAGCACGAGAAGTTGGATCTCCTGATGGTGGACTACCTCAGCCTCATGAGGACGACGCGCCCACTCGGTATCACCCCGGACCGAGACCAAGAACTCGCCCAGGTCGTAGCCGACCTCACCGCGTTGGCCGCAGAGATGAACACCGCCCTGGTCATCGTCGAGCAACTCACCCGGGCCACCGAACGCCGCGAGGGCCACCGCCCCCGCCTGACCGACCTGACGAACCGCGAAGCACTGCTTGAACACGCGGATGCAGTCATCCTCCTCTACCGCGACCGGTACTACGCCCCACCACAACGCTACGTACCCGCCCAAGGCCCGAACGCCCACCCACCAGCACCAGAGCCAGCAGAACTCCACGTCGCGCGCACCGCGCACGGCGAGACCGGCGTCGCCGACGTCCAAGTCGACCTCACGAGCTGCCAGTTGAGCTGGCGGTAGCCAGTCAGCCAGACGGATGCGCATGCACTGCGCGGCCTCCTTGACAGCGAGGTTGTCGTCCTCGTAGGTGCCGCCGACGGCGACGGCGCGGACCTGGAGGGGCCCGCCTACGCGGGGTCGATGGCGGGCGGCGGGCAGGGCTCGCAGGGTCCGCCGCTGCCCGAGGGCGAGGGGCAGGGCCGGCAGATGGGGGCGGGTTTGACGCAGACAGTGACGGTGTCGGTGTTGTTGCCTGGGCGGAGGTCGATTTCGTTGGCGTGGGCGGTAGCGGTGTTGGTGACGGGGCCGGTGGTGGTGGCTTTGGCCCGGAGGGTGAGGGTGGCGCTGGCGCCGACGGCCAGGGTTCCGACGCTCCACTGGCCGGTGACCGGGTTGTAACTGCCGGCCGAGGGCGTGGCGGAAACGAAGGTGAGGCCGGCGGGGAGGGGGTCGGTGACGGTGACGCCGGTGGCCGTGTTCGGGCCGGCGTTGCGGACGGTGATGCGGTAGGTCACCGTCTGCCCCACGGTCACCGTCGTGGTGTCGGCCGACTTGGTTACGCTCAGGTCGGCGGCCGGGAGCACCTGGGTGTCGGCCTCGTTGGAGGTGGCGGTCAGCGTCTCCGGGGTGGGCCCGAGGCGGTTTTCGTAGGTGGCGGTGGCGGTGTTGGCGACCTGGCCGCCGGCGCTGGCCTCGTCGATGGTGACCCGGTACTCGACCGTGGTGCCGTCCGGCAGGGTGTCGGTGTTGGGCAGGCTGCCGCCCTGGGTGCTGGTGGCGCCGTTGCCCAGGGAGAACACCACCTGGTTGCCCGCCGGGTCGAAGTACGCCTGGTCGTCGCCCGACTGGTCGGTCTTCACTCCGGTGTTGGGGCCGTTGACGATCCGCAGCGACCCGGGCAGGTACGTCGTGCCGGCCGGGATGGCATCGGTCAGGCGCAGCGCCTCGGCGTTGCCGCCGCCCCGGTTCTTGGCGGCGATGCGGTAGGTGATCACATCACCCACCTCAAGCGGCCCGTCAGGGATGGCGTACTTGGTGAGGGTCACGGACGGGGCGGTGCCGAAGAAGATCCCGTCGAGGAAGTTCCCGACCGTGGGGTCGCCGCCGGCGGCGGAGACGGAGCGGAAGGCGAAGCGGGTGGTGGCCTGCCCGGGCGGGACGGTGTAGGTGCCGGTGTAGAAGCCCCAGGCGGTGTTGCTGTCGGTGAACTGGCGCTGCTGGACCACCGTGCCCGGCGCGCCGATGTCCAGCGCCATGGTGTCCTGCCCCAGGCGCCCGCGGTGGTACAGCCGCCAGTACAGCTTCGTACCGGGCGTGGTGGGCAGGTCCTGGTAGAGAGTGGAGACCTGGTAGGCGTTGAGCTCGGCGAACTGGGCGCCGTCGGCGGACGGGACGCCGTTGAAGCCGTCGTGCCAGATCTCGATGAGGTGGTCGGTGGCGGTGGTCAGCCAGCCCGGGACGTGCTGCGGGTTCTGGAGCTGCGAGGCGTCGGGCAGAAGCGCGTTGCCGGAGACGGCGGGCTGCTCGAAGCTGCCGTTGATCAGGGCGATTTGGGTGGGGGCGGGTGAGGTCACGGCCTTCCCCTTTGTTCGATGCTGCATGGTTGTGCTGCCGACGGGGCCTGTTGTGTGCAGATCCGGAACGTCAGCTGATTGCGCGAAAAGGACAGCGCATACCCGAGATTGTCGGAAGTGGCAGATCCCGCGCTCTGGCCAATCCCGCACAGCGGGTTTCATGCGCATATGCCCATGAGCGCGATCCTTCATTTTCGCGGACAGCGGCGATCGGAGAACAGGAGGCCCATGCGCCCCGCACTCACAAGGGGTTGCCGTAACCAATGGCTGAAACACTGCCCGGGAGAGCAGGAAAACGCCACCCGATCACGTGAATCTCTGATGGGTCAGGTTGACGAGGAGGGCCACGTCAGGGCAGTCGATGGGCATTCTGCCAGGGCAGGCCAGCCGTTATCACGGCCTTATCGCCGTGAGTGACCCTGCGGTTCCCCTGCTACAGGCGCGAGTCGACCCAATCGCGCTCGCGGCGGTCGGCCTCGGCCTGGCGGACCCAGCCGCGCAGGGCCTCCTTGTGGATGCCCAGGTCCTTCGCGACGTGGGTGAGGGGCCGACCGGTGGCGCGGACCTCACGGGTCGCGCGCTCGCGGAGCTCGTCGGGGTATTCACGGGTCATGCGTCGGCACATGGGCATACCCGGTACGCCGTTCGGCGCCTTCACGGTGAACCGGGTAGGTGTGCAACTGAACGCCCGGCCGAGGCGGCGGGAGGACCAGGCTTCTGAGGACGACGGCGCCCGGCTTCCGTTGTTTGCGCGGGCCACGAGGGCATACCCGCAGCCGCCACCCCGCCCGGTGGGGCGGAGCGGCGGCGGATGGCTCTCCTGCGGTCGGCTCTTGTGAGGCGGTACGCCGCGATGATGGCCGCAGTGCGGGGGATGTGCTGTCAGTCGGAGATGATTCCGGCGAGGGCGGTGGCGGGCCGGTAGACGGAGCTGCCCGGGTAGGTGGCGGTGTATCCGCGGTTGAGGATGATCAGCGGCAACTGCAGGATTGCGTTCCAGGTGGCGGTTCCCCGGGCGTTGGTGGTTGAGGTGCCCAGTTGGACGTTGCCGGTGCTGAACGTGATGGGCTGCCCCGGAATGGGGTGTCCGGTGGCCGCGTTGGTCAGGGTCGCGGTCAGGATTCCCGCGTGGGGCCGGGGCGGGTGGAGATTGACGATCGCGGGCGTGGCGGTCAGCGAGGTCGGGACAGTCGCGACGATGACCTGGGTGATGTAGGTGCCGGAGGATCCGGTGAAATTGCCGTCTCCGCTGTAGACGGCCGTGAGGGTGTGCGAACCGGCGCTGAGAGTCGCGGTCGTGAAGGTCGCGACGCCGCCCGCGTTGACGGCGCTGGTGCCCAGGAGAGTGGCGCCGTCGAAGAAGCTGACGGTACCGGTCCGCGTGCCTGCCCCCGGAGGGATGGCGGCCACCGTCGCGGTCAGCACCACCGTCTGGCCAGGGGCGGAGGGATTGGGCGCGGCGATGAGGACGGTGACGGTGCTCGCCTTGTTGACCGCCTGGGCGTCCACCGGCGATGTCGACGGGTTGAAACCAGCGCCTCCGTTGTACGTCGCGGTCAGTGCGTGCGAGCCAACGCCGAGGGTGGAGATCGGCAGTGTCGCCACGCCGCTTCCGTTCAGGGCGCTGGTGCCCAGGGGAGTGACGCCGTCGAAGAAGCTGACCGTCCCGGCCGGGGTACCGGACAGCGCGGTCACCGTAGCGGTAAGGATCTTCGTCTGGCCGAACACCGACGGGTCTGGGACGGAGACCAGCCCCGTCGTGGTGGAGGCGGGTCCCGCCGAGGTCACGGTCACGCTGTTGTCAGCGTTGTCGGTGATGTAAAGGGTCGAGTTGTCGGGGGTGACCGCCAGCTCGAATGGTCCGGGACCGGTCGGAACCGTGCCCGTCACGGTGTTGGTCGCCGTGGCGATGACGCTGACCGTGTTGTTGCTGTTGTTCGCGACGTAGGCGTGCGCTCCGTCCGGGGAGACGGCCACCCCGAGCGGGGCGATCCCCACGGAGACGGTGGTGATCACGGTGCTGGTGACGGTATTGATGACGCTGACGTTGTTGTCGCCGTTGTTGGCCACGTACGCGCGGGTTCCCGCGATCGCCACTCCGAGGGGAATCGCCCCTACGAGGGTGATGGCGGTCACGGTGTTGGTCGCCGTGGCGATGACGCTGACGCTGTTGCCGCCGCTGTTGGTCACGTAGGCGCGCAGCCCGTCCGGAGTGATCGCCACCCCGAAAGGCGTTGCCCCGACGGGGATGGTGGCGGTCACGGTGTTGGTCGCCGTGGCGATGACGCTGACGCTGTTGCCGCCGCTGTTGGTCACGTAGGCGTGCAGCCCGTCCGGAGTGATCGCCACCCCGAGGGGAGTGCTTCCTACGGGGATGGTGGCGGTCACGGTGTTGGTCGCCGTGGCGATGACGCTGACGCTGTTGCCGCCGCTGTTGGTCACGTAGGCGTGCAGCCCGTCCGGAGTGATCGCCACCCCGAAAGGCGTTGCCCCGACGGGAACGGTGGCGGTGACGGTGAGGCTGGTGGTGTCGATGACGCTGACGTTGTTGCTGCCCTCGTTGGCTACGTAAGCCCGCAGCCCATTCGGAGTGATCGCCACTCCTGTGGGGAAGCTGCCCACCGTCACGGTCGGGTCCGATGACATCGCGACGAGGCCGAGACGAGACCTGTCCTGCGTCAGTCCGATCAGTTGCCGCCAACTCGACTGAAATACTTCCGTCATGGTGGCCCCTCAAGATAGATGTCCGGTCTGATCTGGATGGGGCTGTCACGAGAACTGCCTGCTGTGCGGCCAGCGTGCCTCGGGCAAGGGCAGATGCACAGGCTTCAGGGATTTCCCATCCGCTCGACGTCGGGCTGTCGCCAGACCGACGCCCACAGTCCCGAAGGGGATGGGCAACCCACCGGGCTCTTCATCGGCACAAGTAACCCACTGCCATCGGGTTATGAAAAGCCCATAGAAGTAAGCCCCACCCGAATGGCCCACGCGCCGGCCGTCGGCATGGTGATCCATTCGCGCACTCAAAGATCATATATATCAACCGTTAGAGTGGTGTTTCGTTCTATCGGTTATTCCATCTCGGTCCTAGTGGGTTACTTGTGCTAGCGGAATCCGGAGGCCGCCCATCCCTCTCGGGGACTGTTCCGGTCGATCTGCCACGAGGTCGACCGATACATGGATGGGCTTACGGACGCCGGCAATCCCTTTGTCTGCGGGACGCGGCTGCACGTCTGTGCAACCAGCCTCAAGGCAGCCCATCCAGATCAGACAGACCGGTGATCTGGAAGGGCGAATCATGGCCAAGGCATTTCAGCCCAGCTGGCGGCAGTTGGTGGGACTCCCATGGGGTGGCTCACATCGCCCCCTCGCAGTGGTCTCATCGGACCCGACCGTGACGGTGGGCACTACGCCGACAGGGGTGGCAATCACCCCAGACGGGCTGCATGCCTACGTAGCCAACGAGGGCAGCAACGACGTCAGCGTCATCGACACCACCAGCCTGACCGTCACCGCCACCGTTCCCGTCGGGACAACGCCCTTCTGGGTGGCGATCACTCCGGACGGTCTTCGGGCGTACGTGACGAACGCGAGCGATGGCACGGTCAGCGTCATCGACACCGTCACCAACACGGTCACCGCCACCATTCCCGTCGGAACCACTCCCCTCGGGGTGGCGATCGGGGGCACCAGCGCGTACGTGACGAACGCGAGCGATGGCACGGTCAGCGTCATCGACACCGTCACCAACACGGTCACCGCCACCATTCCCGTCGGAACCGCGCCTTTCGGGGTGGCGATCGGGGGCACCAGCGCGTACGTGACCAATAACGGTGACGGCACGGTCAGCGTCATCGATACCGGCACCAACACCGTGACCGCCACCGTCACTGTCGGAACCGCGCCTCTCGGAGTAGCCGTCGCGGGCACCCACGCGTACGTGGCCAACAACGGTGACGGCACGGTCAGCGTCATCGATACCGGCACCAACACCGTGACCGCCACCGTCACTGTCGGAACCGCGCCTCTCGGAGTAGCCGTCGCGGGCACCCACGCGTACGTGGCCAACAACGGTGACGGCACGGTCAGCGTCATCGATACCGGCACCAACACCGTGACCGCCACCGTCACTGTCGGAACCGCGCCTCTCGGAGTAGCCGTCGCGGGCACCCACGCGTACGTGGCCAACAACGGTGACGACACGGTCAGCGTCATCGACACCGGCACCAACACTGTGACCTTCACCATCCCTGTGGGGCCAGGACCGTTCGGGGTGGCGATCACACCGGACGGTTCGACGATCTACGTCGCCGACAACGCCGACAACAGCGTGACCGTCACCGCCGCCGTCCCTTTCCCCACCACGACGGTGCTGACCTCGGCGCCGGACCCGTCGGTTTTCGGCGAGGCGAAGACCCTGACAGCCACCGTGACTTCCTCGTCGGGTACGCCGACGGGGACGGTGGGTTTTTTCGACGGGGCCACTCTCCTCGGCACGGGGACTCTTAGCGGTGGGGTGGCGACGTTCACCACCTCCGCCCTCGCCGTCGGCTCCCACGCGTTGACCGCGGTCTACGGCGGGGACACGAACTTCGCCGGTTCCACCTCGCCGGTGGATACGCAGACGGTGGGCCAGGCAGTGACGTCGACGGCGTTGTCTTCGGCGCCGGATCCGTCGGTGTTCGGTGAGGCGAAGACGCTGACGGCTACCGTCACGGTCGTGGCGCCTGGGGCCGGGACCCCCACCGGGACCGTCAGCTTCTTCGACGGGGCCACTCTCCTGGGTACCGGGACTCTTAGTGGTGGGGTGGCGTCGTTCACCACGTCTTCCCTGTCGGTCGGGTCGCATGCGTTGACCGCGGTCTACAGCGGGGACACCGACTTCGCTGGTTCGACGTCGCCGGTGGATACGCAGACGGTGGGCCAGGCAGTGACGACGACGGCGTTGTCTTCGGCGCCGGATCCGTCGGTGTTCGGTGAGGCGAAGACCTTGACGGCTACCGTCACGGTCGTGGCGCCTGGGGCCGGGACCCTCACCGGGACCGTCAGCTTCTTCGACGGGGCCACCCTGCTGGGCACCGGGACTCTTAGTGGTGGGGTGGCGTCGTTCACCACGTCTTCCCTGTCGGTCGGGTCGCATGCGTTGACCGCGGTCTACAGCGGGGACAGCAACTTCACGGGCTCGACGTCGCCGGTGGATACGCAGACGGTCAATCAGGCCGCCACGACCACGGCGTTGACTTCGGCGCCGGATCCGTCCGTGTTCGGTGAGGCCAAGACGCTGACGGCTACCGTCACGGTCGTGGCGCCTGGGGCCGGGACCCCCACCGGAACTGTCAGCTTCTTCGACGGGGCCACCCTGCTGGGTACGGGGACTCTTAGTGGTGGGGTGGCGTCGTTCACCACCTCCGCCCTCGCCGTCGGCTCCCACGCGTTGACCGCGGTCTACGGCGGGGACACGAACTTCGCCGGTTCCACCTCGCCGGTGGATACGCAGACGGTGGGCCAGGCAGTGACGACGACGGCGTTGTCTTCGGCGCCGGATCCGTCGGTGTTCGGTGAGGCGAAGACCCTGACGGCTACCGTCACGGTCGTGGCGCCTGGGGTCGGAACCCCCACCGGGACCGTCGGCTTCTTCGACGGGGCCACCCTCCTGGGCACTGGGACCCTTAGTGGTGGGGTGGCGACGTTCACCACCTCCACCCTCGGCATCGGCTCCCACGCGTTGACCGCGGTCTACAGCGGGGACACCAACTTTGTCGGCTCGACGTCGCCGGTGGATACGCAGACGGTCAATCAGGCCGCCACGTCGACGGCGTTGTCTTCGGCGCCGGATCCGTCCGTGTTCGGTGAGGCGAAGACGCTGACGGCCACGGTCTCGGCTGTCAGTCCCGGATCGGGTACGCCGACGGGGACGGTGAGTTTTTTCGACGGGGCCACTCTCCTCGGTACCGGGACCCTTAGTGGTGGGGTGGCGTCGTTCACCACGTCTTCCCTGTCGGTCGGGTCGCATGCGTTGACCGCGGTCTACAGCGGGGACACCGACTTCGCTGGTTCGACGTCGCCGGTGGATACGCAGACGGTCAATCAGGCCGCCACGACCACGGTGTTGTCTTCGGCGCCGGATCCGTCGGTGTTCGGTGAGGCGAAGACCTTGACGGCTACCGTCACGGTCGTGGCGCCTGGGGCCGGGACCCCCACCGGGACCGTCAGCTTCTTCGACGGGGCCACCCTCCTGGGCACCGGGACTCTTAGTGGTGGGGTGGCGTCGTTCACCACGTCTTCCCTGTCGGTCGGGTCGCATGCGTTGACCGCGGTCTACAGCGGGGACACCAACTTTGCCGGCTCGACGTCGCCGGTGGATACGCAGACGGTCAATCAGGCCGCCACGTCGACGGCGTTGTCTTCGGCGCCGGATCCGTCCGTGTTCGGTGAGGCGAAGACGCTGACGGCTACCGTCACGGTCGTGGCGCCTGGGGTCGGAACCCCCACCGGGACCGTCGGCTTCTTCGACGGGGCCACTCTCCTGGGTACGGGGACCCTTAGTGGTGGGGTGGCGACGTTCACCACGTCTTCCCTGTCGGTCGGGTCGCATGCGTTGACCGCGGTCTACAGCGGGGACACCGACTTTGTCGGCTCGACGTCGCCGGTGGATACGCAGACGGTGGGCCAGGCCGCCACGACGACGGCGTTGACTTCGGCGCCGGATCCGTCCGTCTTCGGCCAGGCCAAGACGCTGACGGCGACGGTCTCCGCTGTGGCGCCTGGGGCCGGGACCCCCACCGGGACCGTCAGCTTCTTCGACGGGGCCACCCTCCTCGGCACCGGGACCCTTAGTGGTGGGGTGGCGACGTTCACCACGTCTTCCCTGTCGGTCGGCTCCCACGCGTTGACCGCCGTCTACAGCGGGGACAGCAACTTCACGGGCTCGACGTCGCCGGTGGACACCCAGACGGTCAATCAGGCCGCCACCACGACGGCGTTGTCTTCGGCGCCGGATCCGTCGGTGTTCGGCCAGGCGAAGACGCTGACGGCGACCGTCACGGCGGTGCCGCCCGGATCGGGCACCCCGACGGGGACGGTGAGTTTCTTCGACGGGGCCACTCTCCTGGGCACCGGGACTCTTAGTGGTGGGGTGGCGTCGTTCACCACCTCCACCCTCGGCATCGGCACCCACTCCCTGACCGCCGTCTACAACGGAAGCGGCAACTTCAACACCTCCACCTCACCGGTGGACACCCAGACCGTGACCAAGAACCTCACGACGACGGCGTTGACTTCGGCGCCGGATCCGTCGGTGTTCGGCCAGGCGAAGACGCTGACGGCGACCGTCACGGCGGTGCCGCCCGGATCGGGCACCCCGACGGGGACGGTGAGTTTCTTCGACGGGGCCACCCTGCTGGGCACCAGCACCCTCAGCGGTGGGGTCGCCACATTCACCACCTCCACCCTGGGGGCGGGGTCGCACTCGCTGACCGCGGTCTACAACGGGGACAGCAACTTCACGGGCTCGACGTCGCCGGTGGACACCCAGACGGTGGGCCAGGCCGCCACGACGACGGCGTTGTCTTCGGCGCCGGATCCGTCGGTGTTCGGCCAGGCGAAGACGCTGACGGCCACCGTCTCCGCTGTGGCGCCTGGGGCCGGGACCCCCACCGGGACCGTCAGCTTCTTCGACGGGGCCACCCTCCTGGGCACCGGGACCCTCAGCGGTGGGGTGGCGACGTTCACCACCTCCACCCTGGCAACCGGCAGTCACTCCCTGACCGCCGTCTACAACGGAAGCGGCAACTTCAACACCTCGACCTCGCCGGTGGACACCCAGACGGTGACCAAGGCAAGCACCACGACCACCGCGAGTTCAGCCCCCAACCCGTCCGTCTTCGGACAACCAGTGACCCTCACTGCCAGCGTCACCCCCGTGGCACCCGGAGCCGGCACCCCCACCGGAACCGTGACGTTCTTCGTCGGTGGCGTCCCCCAGGCACCCGTCACCCTCTCCGGCGGCGTCGCCACCCTGACCGTCTCCAACCTGCCGGTCGGAACACGATCCATCCGGGCCACCTACAACGGCGACACCAACTTCACGGCCTCCACCTCCACCACCAGCAACCAAATCATCAACAAAGCCAACACCAGCACCGCCCTCACCTCGGCGCCGGATCCGTCGGTGTTCGGCCAGGCGAAGACGCTGACGGCGACGGTCTCCGCTGTGGCGCCTGGGGCCGGGACCCCCACCGGGACCGTCAGCTTCTTCGACGGAGCCACCCTGCTGGGCACCGGGACTCTTAGTGGTGGGGTGGCGTCGTTCACCACCTCCACCCTCGGCATCGGCACCCACTCCCTGACCGCCGTCTACAACGGAAGCGGCAACTTCAACACCTCCACCTCACCGGTGGACACCCAGACCGTGACACCGTGACCCCTCCCGCCCGAGCGGTGCCCCGACCAGCCTCCCCTGGTCGGGGCACCGCTCGGTACGGGTCAGGCGGCTGCGAGCACCAGGCGGACCGGTGCCAGCGGCAGCAGCAGGCGGAGGAGGGGATGTGCAGTTCCCGCGGTACGCACCCGACCCCAGGCGGGATCACCGTCGGTCCACGTCCGCAGGGCCTCGGGGTGGGCGCCGAGCTCGATGGCCAGACGCTTGATCTGCGGCCTCGGCTCCGCGGTCCGGTACATCCGCACCGCACACTCCCGCAACTCCAGTGGGTATTTCCTCGGGACGGACAGCCATGGTCGATGGTCCTCTCATGAGTCCCATCGGAACCACCATCAACATCCCCGCATCTTGAGGGAAGCTCACCTCAGCCGCCAGGCGGACTCTGGTAGGAGAAGGCACCCGGATCGGTCGCGGTGCCACCGGAGGTGGTGACGGCCACGTCGGCGGGTCCTACGGGGCTGGGGGCGTGACCGCGGCGACCGTGTTGCTGTTGATGACGCCGAAGCGGGCCGGGATTCCGCCGAAGGCCACCGTCTCGGTGTGGGCCAGGTTGGTGCCGCTGATCGTGACCGTGTCACCGCCGCCGGCGGAGCCCGAGACGGGGCTGAGGCCGCTGACCGTGGGGGGGTTGTCGTAGCTGAACGACAGGCCGACCGTGACACCGCCTGCGGTGGTCACCTTGACCTGGACCGTACCCGCGACTGCTCCAGCCGGGGACACCGCCGTGACCTGACTGTCGGACACCACGGCGAACGACGTGGCCGGGACACCACCAAAAGCAACCGCGTTGGTGGTGAACAGGTTCACGCCCGTGATCGTCACCGCTGTCCCCCCGGCCAGGGGCCCGGCAGTCGGGCTGATGCGGGACGCGAAGGGCGCGGGAAGGTAGTAGAAGTACCCCGGGGAGCTGGTGCTGCCTCCCGCTGCCACCACGGCGTGGACCCCGCCACCCCCGACCGGGCTCACCGCCCGCAGGTGGGTCGCGGACAGCTGTGTGAAGGACCTGGCCGCGGTGCTGCCGAACAGCACCGCGTTGGCACCGGCCAGGTCCGTGCCGTAGATGTCCACGATCGTCCCCCCGCCGGTCGGCCCCTGAGTCGGACTCAGCGTCAAGCCACTGCCGTAGGAGTAGCGGGTGGTGGCGCTGCCACTGGCGTTGGTGACGGTGACGGTGACGGTCGCCGAGCCCGCCGCGTGCGTGGGCGCGGTCGCGGTGATCCGCGAATCGGAGTTGATCGTGAAGACGGCGCTGTTGCCGTCGAAGGTCACGCTGGTGACTGCGGGGGTGTGGAAGTTCGTTCCCGTGATCACCACCGGGTTGCCGCCGGCGGTCGTGCCGGACGACGGGCTGAGCCCGGTGATCGTGGGCACTGCCATGGTCGGTGCCTCCTTGGCTGCGAAGAGTTCGATGAGGGCAGCCCCCTCACGACCGGTGATCGCTTCGCGGCAATCCCAGGCGAAGGTGGCCAACCTGGACTTCGAGCGGAGGGAGCGGTTTCGACATCACTGTGTGCGGATGCGCTGATCCTGTCGGCACATGTCGCAGGAGCCACGGCCGCTCTCGCCGGGGGTCGGGAAATGGCTGCGGGCGTGTGGACGGTCGTGGGTCCGCGTGTCCGGTGGCCCGGACTGGAAGGGGTGTTGCCGTGCGGTTCAGGGATTGACCTGCTGAGTGACGGGGGTGGCGCTGGACGTGGTGTAGTAGAAGCTGTCCTGGAATGTGGCGCCGAGTGTGTGGGTTCCCGCGGTCAGTGCGGAGGTCGTCGTGGTCGCCACCCCGCGGTAGTCCACCGCAACGGTCTCCAACACGGTGGAGTCCACGGTGAGGGTGACGGTGCCGACGGGAATTCCGCCCGCGGGCGGTACGGCGGTGACGTGGGCGGTCAACGTCACCGGCTGCCCCACCGCGGACGGGTTCGGAGCGGACGTCAGTGTCGTCGCCGTGGCACCGGCGTTGACCCGTTGGGCGACCGTCCCGCTTTTCGAACCGGCGAAGTTCACATCGCCGTTGTAGACCGCGATCAGGGAGTGTGCGCCGACTGCGGGTGCGGAGATTTGGGTGCTGGCCGTTCCCGCCTGGTTGAGCGGCACGGAATCGATGTCGAAGCCGTCGACGAAGAAGTCCACCGTCCCTGTCGACGTGTGCGACGTGGCGGACGTGGGGGTCACGGTCGCCGTTGCGGTGATCGGCTGGTGGTACACCGACGGGTTCGGGGTGCTGGTCAGTGTGGTGGCGGTCGCGGCGCGGGTGCCCGGTCCGATCACCGCGGCGCTGTGGTGGAATCCCGCGGCGATGGCGAGCACGTTGGTCAATTCCGGCGGGATGTCGATCTGCCCGTTGGCGTTGGATCCCCAACCCACCAGCACACCACCCGCCGTGACCGCCAGAAGGTGGTAGCCGCCGGCAGCGAAACCGCTCACGCCGCAGGTGGAGGGGATGGTCGTCTCGCCGTTCTGGTCGCTGCCCCATCCGAAGAGGGTCTGGTCGGCCAGCAGCACGAGGCTGCTGTACCGGCTGCAACTGGCGCCGATCGAGGGCGGCAGGCACGGCGGGAGCGTCGTTTGGCCATACCGGTTCCACCCCCACGCGACGGCCGTGCCATCGGACTTCACGGCCACGTTGTGGTATCCGCCCGCGGCGATGGCCACGACGTCGGTCAGACCTGAGGGGACGCTCACCTGCCCCATCAGGTCGCTGCCCCAGGCGACGACCGTGCCGTCCGAGCACAGCGCCAGGCTGTGGGTCGAGCCTGCGGCCACCGCCACGACTCCGCTCAAGCCCTGCGGCACGGTTGTCTGGCCATTGGTGTTGTTACCCCAGGCGACGACTGTGCCATCCGATCTCAGTGCCAGATTGTGGTCGCGGTGTGTCGAGATCGCGATCACATTGCCGAGGCCCGCCGGGATGTTGGTCTGGCCGCTGTCATTGCGTCCCCAGGCCACCACGGTGCCGTCGGACTTCGACGCCAGTGTGTGGAACTGCCCCGCGGCCACCGCCACCACACCGGTCAATCCCGCCGGAACTGCGGTCTGACCGTAGGTGCCGTCTCCCCAGGCAACCACCGTGCCCGTCGCCGGAGGACCCGTAGCCGATCGTCTCGTCATCCACCGCTTTTCGGTCTGCACAGGTCCTCCTCTGCTGTGACGTTGGGGTTCGGGATGCGCTACGGCTGGTACTGGAAGGTGGCGCCGTTGCTGGTGCCGCCCGGGGAGTGGACGGTGACGGTGACCGGGCCGACGGCGCCGGCCGGCGAGGTGGCGACGACCATGGTGTCGGAGACCGCGGCGAAGGATGCCGGGGCGGTGCCGAAGAACACGGCGTCGGTGTAGGTGAGGTTGCTTCCCCTGATCAGGACGTCATCCCCGCCGGATTCCGAACCCTGGGCAGGACTGAGGGAGGTGATGACCGGTGGTGCGACGTAGAGGTAGTAGGCGTTGCCCGCCCCGACCGTGCTGGTGCCGCCCGGTGTGGTGGCCGTGACCAGGACGGTCCCCGTGCCGGGCGGAGCCGTGACGGTGATCTGGCTGTCGGAGTTGACGGTGATGGCGGTGGCCGGGGCGGAGCCGAAGTGCACGGCACTGGTGAGGGCCAGACCGGTGCCGGAGACGGTGACGGTGTTCCCGCCGCCGCTCGGGCCCATGGCCGGGATCAGGCCGGTGATGGCGGGGGCAGCGACATAAAAGTAGGGAAGTGGGTTGCTGGTGCCCGCTCCTGTGGTGACCGTGACGTTGACCGACTGCGCGGCTCCGGCGGGTGCGGTGACGGTGATCTGGGTGGCGCTGTTGGCGGTGATGGTGGCGGCGTGGCTGCCGAAGAACACGGAGGTGGCTCCGGACAGGCCGGTGCCGGTGATGGTGACGGTGTTGCCGCCGCTGGTTGGTCCCGAGGCCGGGTTCAGGCTGGTGATGACCGGCGTCGCGACGTTGACGTAGGTGTAGGTGACGCTGTTGCTGGTGCCTGCCGAGGTGGTGACGGTGACCGGGACGGAGCTGGTGCCCGGGGGTGCCGTCGCCGTGATCTGGGTGTCGCTGATGACGGTGAATGGGGCCGAGGCGGTCCCGAAGTGCACCGAGGTGGCTCCGGTGAAGCCCGAGCCGGTGATGGTGACGGTGTTGCCGCCGCTGGTTGGTCCCGAGGCCGGGTTCAGGCTGGTGATGACCGGCGTCGCGACGTTGACGTAGGTGTAGGTGACGCTGTTGCTGGTGCCTGCCGAGGTGGTGACGGTGACCGGGACGGAGCTGGTGCCCGGGGGTGCCGTCGCCGTGATCTGGGTGTCGCTGATGACGGTGAACGGGGCCGAGGCGGTCCCGAAGTGCACCGAGGTGGCTCCGGTGAAGCCCGAGCCGGTGATGGTGACGGTGTTGCCGCCGCTGGTCGGTCCCGAGGCCGGGTTCAGGCCGATGATGACCGGACCGGCGCTGTAGGTGTAGGTGACGCCGTTGCTGGTGCCGAGCGGCGAGGTGGCGGTGACCGCGACCGACCCGGTGCCCGCGGGGGCGGTGGTGGTGATCTGGCTGTCGCTGACCAGCGTGAACGACGCCACCGGCACGGTGCCGAACTTCACGGTGGTGACACCCGTGAAGCCGCTGCCGTTGATCGTGACGGCGGTGCCTCCCGCGGCTGACCCGTGGTTGGGGTTGAGGCTGCTGATGACCGGGGCCATCGTGGAACTCCTCCATGAGGTGAATGAAGTGTGCCCTGGCCGCTGGGCGGCCAGGGCACAGCGGGTCCGCGGTCGCGGCCCGTGGAGTCCACGTCGATGGCCGCGGTGGCGGGGCCGACCGCTTCGCCCGCTCCTTTGTGCCTGGGCTCGGCCCAAGCGTCAGGGAGTGACGGCGAAGTGGTCGCCGGCGACGGCCGCGCTGGTGCCGCCGGGGGTGGTGACCTGGATGTCGTAGGTGATGCCCGACGTCAGGCCGGCGGGGGCGTCGAGAGTGAGAGTGCCCAGACCCGTGACGTTGACGTTGTTGGCCGGCACGGCCGCGCCACCGCCGACCGGGGTGAACGTGACGGCGCTGACGTCCACGAAGCAGGAACCAGCGACAATGACACCGGTGGGAGGAGTGCTCGCCGATCCCGTGGCGGGAGTCACGTTGGTGACCGTCGGCAGATCGAAGTAGGTGAACTCGCCGGGTGCCCCGATCGGGGTGCTGGTGCCGCCGGTGGCGGTGACGAGCACGTCCGCGGAGTCGGTACAGGCGGCGAAGGCGCCGGTGTGGGCCGGTGGGGTGACGGTGAGGTGGCTGTCCGACAGGACGGTGGGGGAGGCGGTGCCGATCGCGCCGAAGGCCACCGAGGTCGCGGTCGCGAAACCGCTACCGAAGACGTCGATGGGGCTGGCGGGCGTGGCCGGGCCCGTGCTGGGGTTCACCGACGTGACGGAGGGGCCGGCGACGTAGAAGAAGGCGCTGCTGTTGCTGTTCACACCGGAGACGGTCGCGACGACGTTGGCCTGACCGCTGCACCCTGACGGGATGGGGAGGGTGACGGTGGTGCTGGTGGCGGTGGTGGGGGTGACCGTCTTGGTACCGATGTTCACCTTGGTGGTGCTCAGGGTCCCCAGACCAGTGCCGGTGATGGTCATCGTCTGACCTGCGTGGCCCGAGGAGGGGGAGACCGAACTGATGGAAGGTGCCATGATTCCTCTGCTTTGTTGTTGCTGATCGGTTGGGTGCCACAGGGCTGGGACGTGAACACGGCGGAGTGGTTCTACCTCGCCGTAAACCTGTGCCCTGTGGCCGAGCTGGGCACCGGGGTGCCCGCCCGCTACCTCAACAGGGCGAGGTCAGGGGCGGCTTGGCGGCGCAGTTGTTCGGGCTGTTGCCGGACACGTTGGTGGCCAGCAGCGTGACGGAGCCGGCGTTCTTGAAGATGCCGCCGCCGTCGGACGTGGCGGTGTTGCCCGTGACGCTGCTGCCGGTCATCGTCAGCGCGGTGTCGCTGTAGATCCCGCCGCCGAACGAGGCGTGGCTGCCCCGGACGCCCCCGGCGGTCACGGTG
This sequence comes from Streptomyces benahoarensis, assembly GCF_007280575.1. Lineage (GTDB taxonomy): Bacteria > Actinomycetota > Actinomycetes > Streptomycetales > Streptomycetaceae > Streptomyces > Streptomyces benahoarensis. Next base: position 1,250 of record NZ_VKJP01000013.1, on the reverse strand, counting down.
ACCGAACCGCCGAGGTTGGCGATGCCGCCACCCACCCCGATACCGGCGTCACCGTTGCTGATGGTGACCGTGGTCAAGGTGAGCTGACCGCTGTCGTCGGGGTGCTGAGAGGGCCCGTCCACCTCGATGATGCGGAACGCGGGCGCGGTCCGCGCTCGGGTGATCTCGGTGGCCAGCCCGGTCATGGTGATCGGAGTGGTGATGTTCGGCAGCCCCGCCGGTCCACCGGCGCCCTCCGCACCGTGGGCGCTGGTGAGGGTGTAGGTGCAGAACGGTGCCAGGATGAGGTCGCCGCCGCCGGCGGCGTTGGCCCCGTTGACCGCGTTGGCCAACGCGGTTTCGCTACAGGGCACGATCACCGCCTGCGCCGGATGCGCGGAATGCGTTTGCGCCGGATGCGTGGAATGCGCTTGCGCCGCCGGGGCGGTGAGCATGAGTGCACCGACGGCGCCGGTCCCCCACAGCAGTCGAAGTATGGTGATGGCTCGCAAAACGCCTCCTCGGACGTATGAGCCACCCTCGTCAGCCAGTGCACCGAATGAGCACAGTGGCGGACGCTTTCCTCCGGTGGGTGTCGCGCGGACCCGTGGCAGGCATGGCACCACCACAACCCTGAATAGGCCGCTTTCCCCAATGGAGGGATGGGCAGCCCACTTGATCGGATGCCATAATTACGTCATCTGAACTGCCCTGCAAACAAGAGGGTTGGCGACGATTCATCCAATTGGCGGAGCGCACCACCGATGTCGTCGGTATTTCGTTAACCTCGCGCTTTCACGAGGTGGGCTTTCCAGGAGCTGATCGGAAACGCAGGAAGTGCCCTTGACCCGCAACGCGCCCGGCGTCAATGCCTGATCGCCAAGTGTGGAATCCGTCTGGAGCTGGACTATCCGGAGGCCCGCAGAGCCGCTCAGACCGCGGACGAATCCACCTCCGTCCCCGCCCTGCGCGATCCGCATTTGCCCAGCCAGTCGTCGGCGACCGTCACGTCTTTGCATAGGTGGCGGCTCGCGCACCTGCAACGCGGCCCGGCGAGGTCCGTGCCAGGACCCTAAGAGCTCGTAACACGATCATGAGCGGGCTTTCTTGAGACGTCTCCAGCAGATGAGGCTGCAGGCGAGGGAGACGAAGGCGTCGTGGAGTTCAGTGCGACGCTCCCATCGGACAGTGAGGCGTTTGAAGTGGTGGAGCAGGGCGAAGGTCTGCTCGACGACGTAGCGGAGCTCGCCCATGCCCTTGATGTTCGGTGA
>NZ_VKJP01000139.1 GCF_007280575.1 Streptomyces benahoarensis | reverse complement strand
CCCTCCCCGCTCGCCCCCTACGCCCGGCTCTTCGCGCGGCCCGGCACCCGGGCGTTCACCGCCGCCGGGCTGCTGGCGCGGCTGCCCATGGGCATGCTGAACGTCAGCGCGCTGCTGATGATCGCCCGTATCCACGGTTCGTACGCGCTGGCCGGGGCGGTCACCGCCACCGCCCTCGCCGCCACCGCGGTCGTCGGGCCCTGGACGGCGCGGCTCGTCGACCGCCACGGCCAGGCCCGCGTCGCCGTCCCGGCCACCGCCCTCGCCGTCGCCGGATCCGTCGCGCTCGTCCTGTGCGTCCGCGGCGGCGCCCCCGCCTGGACGCTCTTCGTCTGCGCCGCGGCGACCGCCACCACCCCCAACACCGGCGGTATGGCCCGGGCCCGCTGGGCGCATCTGCTGCGCGACGACCCGGCCGCCCGGCACACCGCCCACTCCTTCGAACAGGCCGCGGACGAACTCTGCTTCCTGCTCGGCCCGTTGCTGGCCACCCTGCTGTGCACCACGCTCTTCCCCGAGGCCGGTACCGCCGTGGCCGCGACGCTGCTGCTCACCGGTGTCCTGCTCTTCGCCGCCCAGCGCCGTACCGAACCGCCCGTCGCCGCCCCCGCCCCGAACGGCGGCCGCCCGGCCCGCTCCCCGCTCCGTACGCCGGGCCTGCCGCCGCTGCTGGCGGTCTTCGTCGCCACCGGCGCGGTCTTCGGCTCGATGGAGGTGGTCACCGTCGCGTACGCCGACGGGCACGGTGCGCGGTCCGCCGCCGGGGCGATACTCGCGCTCCAGGCGGCCGGGTCCTGCGTCGCGGGGCTGCTGTGCGGGCTGCGGCCGCCCGCCGGGAATCCCCGTCGGCACCTGGTGGCCGCGCTCACCGCGATGGCCGCGCTGCTGACGGCGGTGCCGCTCGCCGCCGCCACCGGACGGCTGCCGCTCGTCGCCGGGGCGCTCCTCGTCGCCGGGATGGCCACCGCCCCCGCCATGATCGCCGGAATGGCGCTGCTGACGGCCCGGACGCCCGCGGAACGGCTGAACGAGGGGATGACGCTGGCGGTGACGGCGCTGCTGACCGGCATCGCGGCCGGTTCAGCGACCGGCGGCCGCACCGTGGACCTGCTGCCGCCCGGCGCCGCGGGCCCGTACGCCGTACCCGTCGCGGCGGCGACGCTCGCCCTCACGGTGGCGCTGGTGACGATGCGGCGCCCGGCAGCGGCCGAGGCGCCCCCGGAAACGACTCAGGCCCCGGCGTCCTGACGGACATCCGGGGCCTGGGCCTCACATGGGAATTGTGGAGATGGCGGGAATCGAACCCGCGTCCAACGGTGCAGAATCAGGGCTTCTCCGAGTGCAGTCCGCTGCGATTTTCTCAGCCCCGGAGATCACGCGGACAAGTCTCCGACGGGCTCAGTCACTGTTTGATTTCCTTCTGAACCCCGTGACCGGGATCAGAAGTTTAGTCCCCTAGCTGATGCCAGGATCCGGGTCGGGAACATCCCCGGGCTGACACTTCGCAGGTCGCTACTTAGGCAGCGAGGGCGAAGGAATCGCGCTTGGTGTTGGCGATTATTGGTTGCGACACATGGTTAACGAGATCATTGCCGCTTCCTCGACTCGCTTCCCCTGCTTCGACATCCGCTGTCGAAACCGATCATCCCCATGTTGTTTTTTCAAAAGCACCGTGCCCTGCCCGACGGAAGCCGGACAACGGTCACGGGACCGCACACCCTCCCTGGGGTGCATGGCCATCGTACGTGAACAACGCACGACGGTGCCAGCGTATTCCGGGGCCGGCGGCGGGTGGCCGGCCCGGGGCGTCAGCCGCGCTGGCGGCGGCGTGCCGCGGAGACCGCGCGGTCCGCCTCACGGCGGTCCTGCTGCTCGCGGAGCGTCTGCCGCTTGTCGTACTCCTTCTTGCCCTTGGCGAGGGCGATCTCGACCTTCGCCCGGCCGTCCTTGTTGAAGTAGAGCGCCAGCGGCACGACCGTATGACCGGATTCCTGGCTCTTCGCCTCCAGCTTGTCGATCTCCGCGCGGTGCATCAGCAGCTTCCGCTTCCGGCGGGCCGCGTGGTTGGTCCAGGTGCCCTGTGCGTATTCGGGAATGTGCACGTTGTGCAGCCACGCCTCGTTACCGTCGATGTGGACGAAACCGTCGGCGAGCGACGCGCGGCCCTGCCGGAGCGACTTCACCTCGGTGCCGCTCAGCACCAGACCGCACTCGTAGGTGTCCAGAATGTGGTAATCGTGGCGCGCTTTCTTGTGCTGCGCGACGAGCTTGCGCCCGGGATCCTTGTCCTTGCCCTTTTGCTTAGCCATAGTGCAGCCATTTTCGCACTACGCCCCGGTGCCCAGGCCACTCAATACCGTGACGGCCCGCGCGGTCGCCCCGTCCTCGACGGTGAGATCCGGGGTGATGCCGTGCCCGTCGACCGTCCGCCCGGCCGGAGTGCGGTAATGGCCGACGGTCAGCTCCGCGACCGAACCGTCCGGCAGCGTGCTGGGCATCTGCACCGACCCCTTCCCGAAGGTCGGCGAGCCGACGACCACCGCCCGGCCCCGGTCCTGGAGCGCCCCGGCCAGCAGCTCGGCCGCGCTCATCGTGCCGCCGTCGACCAGCACCACCAGCGGCACCCGGGTGTTCCCGCCGTCGCCCGCGTACAGCGCCCGCTGGCGGCCGTGCACGTCGTACGTGGCGACCAGGCCGCCGTCGAGGAATGCGGAGGCGGCGGCGGTGGCCTCGGCGACCAGGCCGCCGGTGTTGCCGCGCAGGTCCAGCAGGAGACCGGCGTCCGGCGGCGCGGCGCGCACCGCGTCCCGGATCGCCGCGCCGCTGCCCTTCGTGAACGCCTCGGCCCGGATCCGGACCGGGCCCGACGCCCCGGCCGGACGGTCCGTGGTGACGTCCTGGCTGCGCAGCCGGGCGCGGTGGACGGTGGTGCTCCACGTCCGGGCGCCGCGCTGGAGCGCCAGCTCCACGGGGGTACCGGCGCGGCCCCGGCCGGCCTCGTCGTCGCCGTCGCCGCGCAGCAGGGCCACGACCTCGGTGACCGGGCGGCCCCGGACCGGGCGGCCGTCGACCGCCACGAGCCGGTCGCCCCGGGCGGTCCCGGCGCGGGCGGCCGGGCCGCCGGGCCGCACCCGTGAGACCTCCAGCCGGCCGCCGCGCGCCTGCCGCAGCCAGAGCCCGACGCCGACGTAGTCCCCGTCGAGCTGCCGCTGGAAGTCCTCGAACTCCCCGGCGGTGTAGATCGTCGACCAGCGGTCGCCGCTGCGGCTGACCACCTCGGCCGCCGCCTCCGCCCCGGACTTCCCGGCGGCCATCGCCTCGGCCGCCGCCTTCTCGACCGCCGCCCGGTCGGCCGTAAGGCTGCCGGACGCGGCGGACGGTTCGGGGCGGGGGTGCGCGGTGTGACCGGCGTGCCAGCTGCCCGCGGCGGCGCCGGTGGCCAGGACGGTCGCGAGGGTCAACGTCAGCGCCGCCCCGCGGCGGATGCGGCGGGGCCTGACGGACAGACACAGGCGCGACATGGCGGTGAGTCTAGGCGACACAAAGGCGCCGCACGGTGAGTTGACCGTACGGCGCCTGTTGTCAGGGGTGGGCGGATGTCACACCTTGAGGTACTTGCGCAAGGCGAAGAACGCGGCGAAGGCGGGCATCACCAGACCGATGAGGAGGATCAGCGGCAGCACGGAGACGACCGCATCCCAGCCGATGAAGTCGACGACCTTGATCTTCTCCGCCAGCCAGTTGTTGATCAGGGCGTACTTGCCGCCGACGATCAGCACACAGGCGAACGCGGCACCGATCAGGCCCGCGATGGCCGCCTCCATGATGAACGGCATCTGGATGTAGAAACTGGAGGCGCCGACCAGCCGCATGATGCCGGTCTCCCGGCGACGGCTGAACGCCGACACCCGCACGGTGTTGACGATCAGCAGCAGCGCCACGACGAGCATCAGACCCATGACGCAGAGCGCCGCGATGCGCATGCCGTCGAGGAGGTTGAACAGCGGCTCGACGGTGTCGCGTTGGTCCTGGACCTCCTGGACACCGGGCCGTTCGGAGAACGCCGACTTGATGACCTCGTACTTCGTCGGGTCCTTGAGCTTGACCCGGAAGGACTCCGGCAGCTGGTCGGGCGTGACCAGACCGGCGACGGGCGTGTCGCCGAACTGCTCCTTGTAGTGCTTGTACGCCTGGTCGCTGGACTCGTGGAGGACCGGCTTCTGCACGATCGGCAGCCGCTCCAGGTCCGCTTTGATCTCCGCCTTCTGCTGCTCGGTCGCGGCGCCCTTGGCGCAGTTGGCGCCGGAGGTGTCGTTCTTGTTGCAGAAGAAGATGGAGACGTTGACCTTGTCGTACCAGTAGCCCTTCATGGTGTCGACCTGGTCGCTCATCAGCAGCGAGGCGCCGAACAGGCCGAGTGAGAGGGCTACGGAGACGATGACGGCGAAGGTCATCGTGAGGTTACGGCGGAGACCGACGCCGATCTCCGACAGGACGAACTGGGCGCGCATGGCGTCCTTTCAGTGCTGGTAGCCGTACACGCCGCGCGACTGGTCGCGTACGAGCCGGCCCTTCTCTAGTTCCATGACCCGCTTGCGCATCTGGTCGACGATCTGCTGATCGTGGGTGGCCATGACCACCGTCGTACCGGTCCTGTTGATCCGGTCCAGCAGCTTCATGATGCCGACGGAGGTCTGCGGGTCGAGGTTGCCGGTCGGCTCGTCCGCGATGAGGAGCATGGGGCGGTTGACGAAGGCGCGCGCGATGGCGACGCGCTGCTGCTCACCACCGGACAGCTCACCCGGCATGCGGTCCTCTTTGCCGCCCAGACCGACGAGTTCGAGGACTTCGGGGACGGTCTTGCGGATCTGGCCGCGCGGCTTGCCGATGACTTCGAGGGCGAACGCGACGTTCTGGCCGACCGTCTTGTTGGGGAGGAGCCGGAAGTCCTGGAAGACGGTGCCCAACTGGCGGCGCATCTGCGGCACCTTCCAGTTGGACAGCTTCGCGAGGTCCTTCCCCAGCACGTGCACGGCACCGTGGCTGGCGCACTCCTCGCGCAACAGCAGCCGCAGGAAGGTGGACTTACCGGAGCCCGAGGAGCCCACCAGGAAGACGAACTCGCCACGCTCGATCTCCAGGGAGACATCCCTGAGTGCGGGGCGGTTCTGCTTCGGGTAAGTCTTGGAGACGTTGTCGAATCGGATCACTGAGACACCACGGTCGACCTGGATAGGGGCACGGGTTGCCGGGCTGCGGCTCCCGTCGGTGTGCGTGACCCTACGCGAACCTCATACGGCGGCGTAGTCGGCATCCGCGGTTGGTGCGTTTGCTCACGGCGCCTACGGGACAAAACCAGTCCATTCCGGCGGGACGCGCCGTTCCGTGATCGAGCTGGCACAGTGGTAGAGGGAACACTCACGCCCCCCGGAGCGTTGGGGCGGAGGAGAAGGAGGTCGCATGACGTACGACCGATTGGTGTGCGCCAACTGCGCGGCCCCTGTGAACGAGGGCCGCTGCCCCGTGTGCCGCGCCAGCAGGGAGCGGCTCCAGCAGCAGGGCTTGTTCGCCCAGGTCAACCCGGCACTGCTGGTGGCGCTGCTGGTGGCCCTCGTCGCGGTGGGGCTGCTGCTGCACCAGGCCGTCTGAGGCCGCGGCGCGCTCACGCCCCGTGCGCGGTGACGCCGGGTGAGGTGTCCGATACGGCCCGAGGGCCCGGAGCGCGTGTGCGCTCCGGGCCCTCGGTCGTGGTGCGACGGGTCGGCGTCAGGCCGCGGCCGCGCCGCCACCGTTCTTGTTGATCAGGCGGGGCATCAGGCGGAAGCCGATACCACCGGCGATCATCGTCGCGGCGCCCACGAGCAGGAAGGTCGTGCCGGAGGCACCGGTCTCGGCCAGCTCGCCGCCCTTGGGCTGCTGCTTGGCCGGGCCGGGGGTGTCCCCGATCTGCTCGTTGGCCTGGCCCGGCTGCTCGATCGGCTTGCTGCCGGCGTTGTCGGTGCCGGTGCCGTCGCCGGTGGAACCGCCGTTGCCGTGGCCACCGGTGCTGCCACCGTTGCCGTGACCACCGGTGGAGCCACCGTTGCCGTGACCACCGGTGGAGCCGCCGTTGCCGTGACCGCCGGTGTTGCCACCGTTGCCGTGACCGCCGGTGGAGCCACCGTTGTCGTGGCCACCGGTGTTGCCACCGTTGTCCTGGCCGCCATCGGTGGTGCCGCCGTCGGTGGTACCACCGTCCGTGGTGCCACCGTCGGTCGTGCCACCGTCGGTCGTGCCACCATCGGTCGCACCACCGTCCGTGGTGCCGCCGTTGTCCTGGCCACCGTCGGTGGAGCCGCCGTCGGTACCGGCGATCGAGCCGCCATCGGTACCGGCGATGGAACCGCCGTCGGTGCCCGCGATGGAACCGCCGTCGGTGCCGCCGTTGTCCTCACCGCCGGTGGTGCCGCCGTCGCCGCTGCAGAACCAGTGCAGCGGGTCCAGCGGGCTGCACTGCTCGGGCTTGTCCGCACCCGCGGGCGTCGCCGCGGAGGCCGCGCCGGCGGCAGTGAGCGACGCACCGGCCGCGATCACCGCACTGGCCGCAATGCGCGCCACGCGCAGCCGCGTCTTCTTAGTCATATGTCTGCTACCCCCAGTAGCTGAACTCGTCATGGGAGCACCGCTGTACGGGGGTGCGGACCGGGGCGTACGTCCTGGCACCGCTCTCGGGCGGGCCCGCCGTTTCCCCGTTCGACGCACGCCCCGGACAGACGCATGCCGCGCCCAGCCTTCCGAGTTCTCCCGGCATCGTCAAGGTCGAATAAAGTCCAGACGTCCGAAAGAGTAGGAATTGGGCGTTACATGGACGTACGACTGTGACCTAACCGCCGAAAGCAAAAACAACCGCCCTCCGGGGAGGAGCAGTTGTTTCCGCGTCAAAACGGGAGGGAGCGGGCGAAAGCCGATGGAGGCGGCGACGCCGGTGAACCGGGCGCGGGCGCCCTACTTCCCGGCCTCCTGCTCCTGCTGCTTGCGCCAGCGGATGCCTGCCTCCAGGAAGCCGTCGATGTCACCGTCGAGGACGCCCGTCGGGTTGCCGACCTCGAACTCCGTCCGCAGGTCCTTGACCATCTGGTACGGGTGCAGGACGTACGAACGCATCTGGTTGCCCCAGGAGTTGCCGCCGTCGCCCTTGAGCGCGTCCATCTTCGCCTGCTCCTCCTGGCGGCGGCGCTCAAGGAGCTTGGCCTGGAGGACGTTCATCGCGGTCGCCTTGTTCTGGATCTGCGAGCGCTCGTTCTGGCAGGAGACGACGATGCCGGTGGGGAGGTGCGTCAGGCGGACCGCGGAGTCCGTGGTGTTGACGCCCTGACCGCCGGGGCCGGACGAGCGGTAGACGTCGACCCGCAGCTCGGACTCGTCGATCTCGATGTGGTCGGTCTGCTCGACGACCGGCAGCACCTCGACACCGGCGAACGACGTCTGGCGGCGGCCCTGGTTGTCGAACGGCGAGATGCGCACCAGGCGGTGGGTGCCCTGCTCGACCGAGAGGGTGCCGTAGGCGTACGGGACGTTGACCGCGAAGGTGGTCGACTTGATGCCGGCCTCTTCGGCGTACGACGTTTCGTACAGCTCGGTCTTGTAGCCGTGGCGCTCGGCCCAGCGGAGGTACATGCGCTGGAGCTTCTCGGCGAAGTCCGCGGCGTCCACGCCGCCGGCCTCGGCGCGGATGTTGACCAGGGCCTCACGGGAGTCGTACTCGCCGGAGAGCAGGGTGCGGACCTCCAGCTCGTCGACCGCCTTGCGGACGGCGGTCAGCTCGCTCTCGGCCTCGGCGCGGGTGTCCTCGTCGCCCTCGTCCTCGGCCAGCTCGAAGAGGACCTCCAGGTCGTCGACGCGGCCGCGCAGCTCCTCGGCGCGGCGCAGCTGGCCCTGGAGGTACGAGAGCCGGCTGGTGATCTTCTGTGCACTCTCCGGGTCGTCCCACAGGGACGGGGCCGCGGCCTGCTCCTCAAGCACGGCGATATCGGCCCTCATCTTGTCGAGGTCCAGGACGGCCTCGATCGACCCCATGGTCGAGGAGAGGGACTTCAGCTCTTCGGAAACATCGACGACTGCCACGCACCCAGCCTAACGGCTGCCGCCGAGAGTGTGCCCCGGCCCTGTCAGGGAGCGGCGGGATCGGGCTGCTCGATCCCGGGACCGGCATCGCCCGGATCGCCATCGCCCGAGGCCAGCCAGGTGCCCAGGCCCACCGCGACGAGCAGGGCGGCGGCCGCGGTGCCGAGCCGGATCCGGCGGCGGCGCACCACCTCCGGTGACGACCGGTGACGGGCCGACCCCGCACGGCGCTCGCCCGCCGCCCGGGGGGCGCGCGCCGTGCCGTGCGCGCCGCCGGCCAGCTCGTCCGGGCCGGGGACCCGCATGCTGGTGTGCGTCTCGCGGTTCGAGTCGGGCGCCGCGCCCTGGACGAGCGCCACGGAGCCGCGCGGCGGCGTGACCTCGCCCACGGCGGACGGTCCGGCGTCGGCGTCCTTGGGGGCGGCCTCGTCCTCGGCGGCGCCGTCCGGGCCCTCCTCGTCGTCCGGCTCGTCGATGTCGAGGGGCGGCATCCCGGCCAGCCCCGGGAGCAGCTCGCGCAACCGGGCGGCCAGCTCGGGGGCGCGCAGCCGGGAGGCGGGCGCCTTGGCGAGGCACTGCAGGAGCAGCTGCCACAGCTCGTCCGGGATACCGGGCAGCGGCGCCACCCGCTCGGTGACATGGCGCCGCAGCACGGCGCCGGGGTGCCCGCCGCCGAACGGCGTGAACCCGGCCAGCAGCTCGTACAGGACGGTGGCCAGCGCGTAGACGTCGACGGAGGCACGCGGCGGGAGGCCCTCGATGATCTCGGGGGCGAGGTAGTCGGGGGTGCCGATGACCTTGGCCGAGCGGAGCGCTGCGGAGCCGGAGCCGGACGCCGGCGGGGGCAGGCGGCGCGGGGAGTCGACGAGGCGGGCGATGCCGAAGTCGGTGAGCAGCGCGGGGTGCGCTCCCCCGGGGCCGAGGGGGCCCTGCATGTCCAGGAGGACGTTCTCCGGCTTGACGTCACGGTGGACGATCCGGGCGGCGTGCGCGGCGGCGAGGGCGTCGGCGACGTCGGCGGCGATGGCGACGGCGGCCTCCGGGGCCAGCCGCCGTTCGCGCTCCAGCCGGGTGCGCAGGTCGGTGCCGCGGACCAGGTCCATGACCAGGGCCAAGTCGTTGCCGTCGACCACCAGGTCGCGTACGCCGACGACCCGCGGGTGGTCCAGGCTCAGCAGCGCCGCCCGTTCCTGGACGAAGCGGCCCACCAGCTCCTGGTCGGAGGCGAGGTCCTCACGCAACAGCTTGATGGCCACGGCCCCTTCGGGGCCCTCACCCAGCCATACCGTGCCCGCACTGCCGCGTCCCAGGATCTGGTGGGCGGTGTACCGGCTGCCGATCTTCCGTGCCAAGACTGCTCCGACGTGTCGGGCCCCCGAGCGTCCTGCGGGGGCTGAGGTTGACGTCAAAGCTACGCGGACGGCGGGGCGTTCCGTGCCCGGGACGGCGGCAACCTTCCGTTCTGGGGGAGAAATCACCGCCGGAAGTCGATAAATCCACCGGATGACCCGGGGTGCGGCCAGCGGAAAGGCCGGTACCCCGGGCGTGTCGCCCGGGGCACCGGCCTCGTCAGATCCCGTTGATGAAGTGCTTGACGTCGTGGTAGATCGAGCCGATCTGCTCGAAGAAGCCCTTGGTCGTGCCGATCCACTCCTGCGGGATCATCTGCCAGATCAGCCAGGCGGCGACGAAGAGGATCACGAGGGTGAACAGGCAGCCCTTGAGACAGCCGAGGCCCGGGATCCGCATCGGGTTGGCGCTGCGGCGGCGCGGCTCCCGGGGCGGGCGGGGCTCGCGGGCCGGCGGGCGCTCCGGTTCGTAGCGCTGCGGCGGCGGCTCCTGGCGGCGCTGCGGGGCCGGCGGGCGCTGCTGCTGCGGGGGCTGCTGCTGGGCGTACGGCACCGGCGCGGGCTGCGGGTGGTACGGCTGCGGCGGCTGCGGCGGGGCCGGGCGGCGCTGCGGGCGGCGGCGCAGCGGGTCCTCGCTCGGGTCGAGGTACTGCACCTGCGTCTGGTCGTTGCGGTCGCGCGCGGCCCGCATCTGGGACTCCCAGGGGTGCGGCCCGTCGGGCTCCTGGGGTCCGCCCACGGGGGGCGCGCCCGGCATCGGCGGCACGGGCGGCATGGCGCGCGTCGGGGCGGGCCCGCCGGGGGCGCCGGTCGAGGGCAGCACGCTGGTGGCGGCGGCCGGGTCGACGGCGGCGGCGCCGGTGGGCAGCACCTGGGTGGGTTCCGCGTCGCCGCTGCCGCCGGTGTCCGTGCCGGGGACCTGCGCCGGGGACGGGTCGGGGGCGAGCAGCGCGGCGACGCCCAGCGCCGCCTCGGCCTGCTCCGGGGTGGCGTGCGCGCCGACACCGGCGGCGACGGTGCGCAGCGCGCGGGCGAGGTTCTCGGCGCTCGGCCGCTCCTCGGGGCGCTTGCGCAGACAGCGCTCGATGACCGTCCACAGGGGCTCGGGGACGGACCCGGGGCGCTGCGGCTCCTCGCTGAGGTGGCGGTGCAGCACCTCCAGGGCGGTCGATCCGGCGAACGGCGGGCGGCCGGTGACCAGTTCGTACAGCAGGATCCCGGCGCCGTAGATGTCCACGGCGGAGGTCTGCGGGCGGCCCTCGGCGGACTCCGGGGCGACGTAGGCGGGGGTGCCGACGAACTCGTGGGTGCGGGTCAGGCCCGGGGAGTCGGCGAGGCGGGCGATGCCGAAGTCGGTCAGCATCGGGTGCATCTCGCCGTCGCCGTCGGACCCGGAGAGCAGGACGTTGGCGGGCTTGAGGTCGCGGTGGACGACGCCGTCGGCGTGGCTGGCGGCGAGGGCGTCGGCGATCTGCGCGGTGAGCAGCGAGGCGGCCACCGGGCTGAGCGGACCGTTGTCCCGGAGGTAACGGTGCAGGTCGGGGCCGTCGACGAGGTCCATGACCAGGGCCAGCAGATCGCCTTCGACCACGAGGTCGCGGGTGCGGACGATGTTGGGGTGGGTCAGGCGCAGCAGGACGGAACGCTCCCGCAGGAAGCGCATCACCACGTCCGCGTCGTTCGCCAGCTCCTCCTTGAGGACCTTGATCGCGACCGTCTCGCCGGGCTCACCGGCGACGGCCGCCTCGGCGCCCGCCGTCTCCCGCTGGTGCGCACGCCAGACGGTGCCCGTGGCGCCGCGTCCCAGCGGCTCGTCGAGCAGGTACTTGCTGCCTACCGGCCGCACGTCATGCGCTCCCTGGTCGGTGATCAACTGTTGCCGGTCCGCTGGGTCGTCCGCGGCCCGTCGCCCCACTGTAGTTGCCGCCGCTCCCGCCGTCGGCGTTGCGCTGCCGCGTCGCCCGGGGTGGCCCGGCCGTCGGTGGTGGCTTGTGGGGAAGACGCGAGGTGCGGACGGATGGTTGCGCGGGGTGTCCGCGCCGCGGCGGGGGCGGTTTTCGGCCGGACCGGGCGGACGGGGCGGGGCCGGAGTCCGCCGTCATCCCCCGCCCCCACGGCGTCACGGGCCCCGAGCAAGATCATTACGCCCCGGTCGGCGGACGGGTTGTCGGTGGCAGGTGCGAGGATGCACCCAGCACACGTGCCGTGGGGGGACGTTCCGGCCCGCGGCGTGACAGGTGGGACTTGTACGAGCCGATGCGCTCGGGCGCGGTGGGGGGTTGAGCGGACCCGTCGCCGAACTCCCCGGGCAGAAGGGACCGTTGACGGTGATGCAGATCCGGCTGACCGTCCTGGGGCCGCGCGGCGGCCACCCCGCACGCGCCTGTGACGTGCTCGTGACGGCCCCCGCCGGGACCGCGCTCGCGGCGGTGGCCGGTTCGCTCGCGGCAGCGGTCGCCGGGCCTGGCGCGGACGCCGGTGGCCCGGTCGTGCTGTACGCCGGGGCCGAGCGTCTCGACCCGCAGCGGGCGGCGCTCGGCGAGCCGCCGCTGATCGACGGCGCGGTCCTCTCCCTCCAGTCCCCCGGCCCCGACCCGGCGCACGGCCTGCCGCACGGTCCGGCGCGGCTGCGGGTGGTCTCCGGGCCGGACGCGGGCGGCGTCCATCTGCTGCACGGCGGCCAGATCCGCGTCGGCCGCTCCGCCGACGCCGATGTGCCGCTGGACGACCCGGACGTCTCCCGGATGCACTGCGCGGTGACGGTCGAGCCGGACGGCGCGGTCTTCGTCGCCGATCTGCGCTCCACCAACGGCACGACGGTGGACGGCACCGAGATCTCCGGCGGGCCCGCGCGGCTGGGCCCGGGCGCCCTGCTGCGCGTCGGCGAGTCGGCGCTGCTCCTCCAGCCCCCGGCCGGCGCGCCGGACCCGGCGCTGGCGACGACCCCGGACGGCGAGGGCCAACTGCGGCTGCGCCCGGGCGCGCCGTCCGGGCCCGCCGGTTCCGCCCCTGGCGAGGACGGCCCCGTTCTCCCGGGGGGCGCCCCGGCCCCGACGGTGTACGGCCGGGGAACGGGCACGCCCGGTCACGGCGCCCCGGGCGGGCAGGGCGCCCCGGGGGTGTTCGTGCCCGGGAGCCGCCGCCCGGAGCCGGTGCCGCCCGCCGCCCCGGTGCCGCCCGCCGACGCGGACGGCGCCCCGGCCGCGTACGACTACGACGCGTACGGCGCGCACCACCCCTACGGCACGGCGCCCGGGGACGGGCCGGAGCGGGCCCGGCAGCGGCGGGACACCCCGCTGCACGGCACCCGCCCGGACGCCTTCGGCCCGTCGGACGCCACCTCGTCCGGGGAGGGGACGCACGGCGGGCAGCTGTCGCTGGCCCCGCCCGACGAGGCGGCGCGGCGGGCCGGGCGGCGCGGCGGAATCGGCGCCTGGGCGCGGCGGCTCGCGGGCGGCCGCCCGGCGGTGGACGGCCCGGAGGAGCCCGACGCCCCGGAGCCGCTGGCGGGGGCCGAGGCCACGGCGGGCCCGGTGCCCGCGGATCCCGGCGCGGCGGAGCGGTGGCCGGACGCCGCCGCGGTGCTGCTGACGGCGCTCGGCCCCGGCCCGCGCCTGTGGGAGCGCGACCGGAACCATCCGGATGCGCTGACCGTCCGCCTCGGGACGGCGTCGCGCGCCGGTGGCCGGGTGGCGGAGCCGGTCGCCGTGGAGCTGCGGCGGGCCGGTTCCCTGGGGCTGGCCGGTCCGCGGGAGCGGCTGGCCGGGCTGGCGCGTTCGGTCCTCGCCCAGCTGGCCGCGCTGCACGCCCCCGGCAGCCTGGAGATCGTGCTGCTCAGCACGGACCGGACGCGCGCCGCCGAGGAGCGGGTCGCCGACTGGTCGTGGCTGGGCTGGCTGCCGCACGTCCGCCCGGCCCATGGGCAGGACTGCCGGTTGCTGCTGGCGTACGACAAGGAGCAGGCGGCGGCGCGTACGGCGGAGCTGGTGCGGCGGCTCGACGACGGGCCGCTGGGCCCGGGCTGGGCGAGCGCCGAGCGGGCGGAGATCGCCGCGGCGGCCGCGCAGCACCAGGGGGCGTTCACCGTCGTGCTGGTCGACGGCGATCTCGGGTCGTCGGCGCTGCGGGAGACCGCGGCGCGGCTGGCGGCCGGGGGTCCGGCGGCCGGTATCCATCTGCTGTGTCTGGCCGAGACGCCCGCGGCGTCCCCGGCGTTCCCGCTGGCCGCGACGTACGAGGCGGCCCGGGTGGCGTCGCCCGCGTTCGGGGAGTGCGGGGCGGTCGCGGTGCTCAGCGGTGATGTGGCGACGGCGCTGCGGGTGGTCCAGCCCGGTTCGGGGCCCAACGGCACGGTCGCCACGCTGGACGCGGTCTCCGGCGCGTGGGCGGAGCGCGTCGCGCGGGCGCTGGCGCCGCTGCGCGAGACGGACGCGGCGGGCGGCGGCCGGGCGGCGCCCCGGGTGGCGGCGCCGCTGCCCGACTCCTCCCGTCTGCTGGACGAGTTGGGGCTGGCCCGCGCCACCCCGGCGTCGCTGATGGCCCGGTGGGCGGCGGCGCTCGACGGCGGGGCGTCCGGGGCGGCGGCCGTGCTCGGCGCCGGGCCGCACGGTCCGCTCGCCGCCGATCTCGCCGTCGACGGCAGCCATCTGCTGCTGGAGGGCGCGCCGGGTACGGGCAAGACGGAGCTGCTGCGGTCGCTGGCCGCCTCGCTGGCCGCCGCCGACCGGCCCGATCTGCAGTCGCTGGTGCTGGTGGACGGCGGCGGCACCGAGCGCGGCGAGGGCCTGCGGCTCTGCACCGAGCTGCCGCATGTCACGACGTATCTGGCGGCGTCGGACCCGGTCCGGATGCGGGAGTTCGCGCAGGCACTGTCGTCGGAGCTGAAGCGGCGCGCGGAGGTCCTGGGCGGTACGCCGTTCGCCGAGTGGCGGGCGAAGCATCTGCCCGCGCCGCGGATCGTCGCGCAGCGCCGTACGCCCGAGGGCGCCGAGCCGGACCCGTCGCCCACCGGCACGCTGCGGCTGCGCTCGCGCGGCGGGGAGGCGGCGCCGGACGTGGCGCCGATGCCCCGGCTGTTCGTGCTGGTCGACGACTTCGACGCGCTGGTCGCGCCCGCGCTGGGCAGTACGGGCCGCCCGTCGGCGGGTTCGGTGGTGCGGGCCCTGGAGGCGGTGGCGCGGGGCGGCGCGGAGCTGGGCGTCCATCTGATCGCCGCGACCGGCCACCCGGAGCGGACCGCGGAGACGGCGACCAGCGAACGAGCCGGGCTGCGGGCCGTGCTGGGAGAGCCGGACGATCCGTCGGAGCCGGTCCCGCCGGGCCGGGGCGTGCTGCACCGCACCCGCGACGGTGCGTCGACCCCGTTCCAGGCGGGCCGGGTGACCGGCCGGATACCGCGTACGGCCACGCTCCGCCCGACGGTCGTCCCCCTGGAGTGGTCCCGGATGGGCGACCCGCCAACCCGCCGCCCGGTGCGCGAACTGGGCAACGGCCCCACGGACCTGGCCCTCCTGGCCAGCGCCCTGCAACGCGCCGCCCAGTCCTCGGGGGCGGCGGCGGGGCCACCGCTGGCGTGAGG
>NZ_VKJP01000138.1 GCF_007280575.1 Streptomyces benahoarensis | reverse complement strand
GGGACCTCACCCGCCACACCTACGACGGCACCCACCCCTCCCCCGACGGCGAACACGTCCTCGCCTCGGCGTTCGCGGAGGCGCTGTACGCGGCGTGGGGAATCGGCGGGCCGTACGCGGCGACGCCCGGGGCCCGGACACCGGAGTACGCGGCGGGCTGAGCCGCCACGCCCCGCCCGTCCTTGCTTCGAGCGCGCTCGAAGGCGTTGGCTGCCTCCATGGAGTACACGCAGCTCGGACGCACCGGACTCAAGGTCAGCCGACTCGTTCTCGGCACGATGAACTTCGGACCGCAGACCGACGAGACCGGCAGCCACGCCCTGATGGACGCCGCCCTGGACGCCGGGGTCAACTTCTTCGACACCGCCAACGTCTACGGCTGGGGCGAGAACAAGGGCCGTACGGAGGAGATCATCGGCTCGTGGTTCGCCCGGGGCGGCGGGCGCCGGGACAAGATGGTGCTGGCCACCAAGGTCTACGCGAACATGGCCCCCGACGGGGCGCCCGCCTGGCCCAACCACGACAAGCTCTCCGCCGTCAACATCCGCCGCGCGGTCGACGCCTCGCTGCGCCGCCTGCGCACCGACCACATCGACCTGTACCAGTTCCACCACGTCGACCGGGCCACGCCCTGGGACGAGATCTGGCAGGCCATCGACGTCCTCGTCCAGCAGGGCAAGATCCTCTACGCCGGGTCCTCCAACCACGCCGGATGGCATCTCGCGCAGGCCAACGAGACGGCCCGCCGCCGCGGCTCGTTGGGCCTGGTCAGCGAGCAGTGCCTCTACAACCTCGCGGAGCGGCGGGCCGAGATGGAGGTGATCCCGGCGGCCGAGGGCTACGGCCTCGGCGTCATCCCGTGGTCGCCGCTGCACGGCGGGCTGCTGGGCGGCGCGCTGCGCAAGGAGCGGGAGGGCGGCGCGGCCCGCACCACCTCCGGACGGGCCGCCGACGCGCTCGCCGACCCCGTGGTCCGCGCGCAGCTCCAGCGGTACGAGGACCTGCTCGCCGAGCACGGTCTGGAGCCCGGTGAGGTGGCGCTGGCCTGGCTGCTGACCCGCCCCGGCGTGACCGGCCCGATCGTCGGCCCGCGCACCCCGGAACACCTCGCCTCGGCGCTCCGCGCCGTCGCCCTGGAGCTGCCGGACGGGCTGCTGACGGCCCTGGACGAGATCTTCCCGGGCCCGGGCCCCGCCCCGGAGGCGTTCGCCTGGTGACCCTCCGCCCCGGACACGGCGGCCCGTCGTACGTCGTATCCGGGGTACGGCTCAGCGCAGGGCCGCCGCCACGATGACGACAACGAGCAGCAGCGCGAGCAGACCGGACATGATCCGGTTCCGGGTTTTGGGATCCACCCTGTGAGCCTACCGGGCACGATCCGAACGTTTCAGCGACCGGGAGCGCCGAGCGGCCAGCTGTCCACCGTCTCGTAGTGCGGCCGGGCGCCCGCGACGCCCGGTGCGGGCGGATGACTGCGGACGAGGGTGAGCGAGGCGGCGGTCCAAGGGCTGCCGTCGAAGTGCTCCAGCGCGGCGGCGAACGGCGCGAGGTCCACCCGGGGGTCGCGGTTGCGGGCCAGGGTGAGGTGCGGGGTGAAGCCGCGGCGCCCCTCGACGGCGGGCCCGGCCAGCCCCGCCCGGCGCCCGGCGGCCGCGGCGGTCCCGGCCAGCTTCCGTATCGCCGCCAGATCGCCGTCCGCGCCCGCCCACAGCACCCGGTCGGCGAACCGCCCGCCCCCGGCGATCCGCAGCCCGTACGGGGCGTGCCGCCGGGCGCCGCGGGCCAGGCGTTCGCGCAGCTCGGGCAGGGTTTCGTCGGGGACCTCGCCGTAGAAGGCGAGGGTGAAGTGCCAGCTGTCGTGTCCGGCCCAGCGCAGCCGGCCGGCGCCCGGCAGCGCGCGCAGCGCCTCGACCCGCCGCGCCAGCTCGGCGACGGCGGAACCGGGCGGCAGCACCGCGGCGAAGAGTCTCACCCGGCCAGTGTCGCGCGGGCGGGGGTGCTTCCGTACGAGGACGGCGCTTCGGTGCGACGCGACGACGGCGGCGCTTCCTGCGACGCGGGCGGCCGGGCCCGGAACGGCGGCCGGCCCCCGCCGGTGGGAGGCGAGGGCCGGAAACCGGGTGGCCGGGTCAGGCGACCGTCACAGGTTTGCCCGAGGAAGCGGTCGGCTCCGCGTCGTCCGGTGGCAGGGCGGCGCGGGGCACGAAGGCGACGTGCCGGTGGCCGCGGCGGAGGTCTATCCGGAGCCGCAGTCCGCCCACGCGGGCCAGGATCAGGCCGATGAGGACGGCGGCGAGCAGCGAGACCAGACCGCCGGAGAGGAAGCCGATCCGCGGGCCGAAGCTGTCGGTGATCCAGCCGACGAGCGGCGCGCCCAGCGGCGTACCGCCGACGAAGACCATCATGAACAGCGCCATCACCCGGCCGCGCATCAGCGGGTCGGTGGCCAGCTGGACGCTGGAGTTGGCGGTGACGTTGATCGTCAGGCCGACCACGCCGATCGGGGCGAGCAGCACCGCGAAGATCCAGAAGGACGGGGCGAGCGCGGCGGCCATCTCCAGGGCGCCGAAGAGCACGGCGGCGCCGACCAGCAGCCGCAGCCGGGACGACGAGCGCCGCGCGGCGAGCAGCGCCCCGACCAGCGAACCGGCCGCCATCAGCGAGTTGAACAGCGCGTAGGTGCCCGGACCCTGGTGGTAGACGTGGTACGTGAAGGCGGTCAGCCAGATCGGGAAGTTGAAGCCGAAGGTGCCGATGAAGCCGACGAGGACGATCGTCCAGATCAGCTCGGGCCGCCCGGAGACGTACCGCAGCCCCTCCCGCAGCTGACCCTTGCTGCGCGGCACCCGGTCGACCTTGTGCAGCTCGGCGGTGCGCATCATCAGCAGCCCGGCGATCGGCGCGGCGAACGACAGGCCGTTGAGCAGGAACGCCCAGCCGCTGCCGAACGCGGTGATCAGCGCACCGGCGACGGCCGGACCGATGAGGCGGGCGGACTGGAAGTTGGCGGAGTTGAGGCTGACGGCGTTGCGCAGGTCCTCCTTGCCGACCATCTCGACGACGAACGCCTGCCGGGACGGGTTGTCGACGACGGTGACGAGCCCGAGGAGGAACGCGATCAGGTAGACGTGCCAGACCTGGACGCTGCCGGAGAGGGTCAGCGCGGCCAGCGCCAGCCCCGTGCCGCCCATCGCGGACTGGGTGACCAGCAGCAGCTTCCGCTTGGGGAAGCGGTCGGTGAGGACGCCGCCGTACAGCCCGAACAGGAGCATCGGCAGGAACTGGAGCGCGGTGGTGATGCCGACGGCGGCGGAGGAGCCGGTGAGGCTGAGCACCAGCCAGTCCTGGGCGATGCGCTGCATCCAGGTGCCGGTGTTGGAGACCACCTGGCCGGTGGCGAAGAGGCGGTAGTTGCGTACGCGCAGCGAGCTGAACATGCCCTTCCGCGGGGCGGCGGGTGCGCTCGGGGGCGCCCCGCGCCCGGTGGCCTCGGGCGAGGCGCCGGGGGCCGTCTCGTGCGGGGTCTGCGGTCCGGGGACGGAGTCTGATCCGGATCCCGTACTCAACGTCGGTTCGCCTCCTCGGCTCGGTGTCGCTACAGCTGGGCGAGCTTCTCCAGGACCGGCGCGGCGGCGCGCAGCTTCGCCCACTCGTCGTCGTCCAACCCGGTGGCCAGCTCGGCGAGCCAGGCGTCGCGTTTGTGGCGGCTCTCGGCGAGCATCGCCTCGGCCTGCTCGGTCTGGGTGACGACCTTCTGCCGGCGGTCGTCGGGGTGCGGCTCCAGCCGGACGAGCCCCTTGGCCTCCAGCATGGCCACGATGCGCGTCATCGACGGCGGTTGCACATGCTCCTTGCGGGCCAGCTCCCCGGGGGTGGCGTGGCCACAGCGGGCGAGGGTGCCGAGCACCGACATCTCGGTAGGGGTCAGCGACTCGTCGACCCTCTGGTGCTTGAGGCGGCGGGAGAGGCGCATCACGGCGCCCCGCAGGGCGCTCACGGCGGCAGCGTCGTCGCCGCGGGACAGGTCCGGCATGTTTGTTAGCGTAACTCATTACCCTTTCTAAGGAAAGCCGTGGGAGACGGACGCATCTGCATCACCCATACGAGTGAGGACGCGCCGGAAAGCGACGCACCTGACGGGGGTCTGCGGCGACGGTGTCCTCATGGGATCGCGAGTGCTCAGCCTGCGTCTGGACGACGAACTGCTGGAGCGCATCCGGCAGCACGCGGCGAAACGCGGTATGAGCGTCCAGGACTACGTCGTCCGGACGCTCGTCCGCGAGGATTTCGACGAACGCTTCCAGTCCTCCATCGATGCGACGGAACGTCTCGGCGGCTGGGGCGACACGGCGCCGGAGGCGGCCGACGGGTCCCCGGCGGCGCACGGCTGACGGCGCCGGGCGGGCCGCCGCGTGACCGCGCCCGGCCGGTGACCGTCCGGGCCGAAGCCCCCTCCGCCGCAAAGTCATTTGCCCTCGCGCCCGCCGCTCGCTAGCTTCAGCCGGTCCGCGCGCGAGGTGCGGCCGGGAGGCGAGGAGTGCGCGGACGTGACGGTGTCCAAGGAGCCGCTCGGGCGGCGGTTCAACCGGCTCTGGGCGGCGTACACCGTCAGCGCCTTCGGTACCCGGCTCGCGTTCAACGCCCTGCCGCTGACCGCCCTGCTCATGCTGCACGCCGGGCCCACGCAGGTGGCGGCGTTGTCGGCGGCGGGCGCCGCGGTCGGGGCGGTGGCCGCCGTACCGCTCGGCCCCTGGGTGGAGGGGCGCCGCAAACGGCCCGTGATGATCGCGATGGACCTGGTGCGGTGCGCGGCGATGCTGAGCGTCCCCGCCGCGTACGCGCTGGGCCTCCTCGGCTTCGCGCAGCTCCTGGTGGTCTCCGTCGTCGTCGGCGCCGCCGACATCGCCTTCTCCGCGGCGAGCGGCGCGTTCCTCAAGTCGCTGCTCCCGCCGGAACGCCTGCTGCGCGCCAACGGACGGCTGGAGTCCACGACCTGGACCACCACCATGCTCGGCCCGCCGCTCGGCGGCGCCGCGGTCGGCGCGCTGGGCCCGATGCTGACGGTGACGGTGGACGCGGTCAGCTATCTGCTGTCGGCGGTGGGGCTCCGGGCGGTCGGCGAGGGCGAAGCCCGGCCGGGCCGGGGCGGTGCGGCGGAGCGGTCCGCGGGCGGCGTCCCCGGGCCACGTACGGAGGGCGCGTCCGGCGGGGACGCGGCGCGGCGGGAGGCGGACGGACCGGAGCCGGGCGGCCCGAAGTCGGGCAGCTCCGGGTCGGGCGGCCCGGAGACCGCCAAAGGCCCGGAGACCGCCAAAGGCCCGGCGCGTCCCCGCACCCGCGCCGCCGACCTCCTCACCGGTTGGCGCTTCCTGCTGGCCGACCCGGCGCTGCGGCCGCTGTTCCTCAACACCGTGCTGGTCAACGGCCTGATCATGGCGACCGAGCCGCTGCTCACCGTGCTGCTCGTCGACCGGCTGGGCTTCGCGCCCTGGCAGTACGGGCTGGCCTTCGCGCTGCCCTGTGTGGGCGGGCTGATCGGCTCCCGGCTCGCCCGGCCCCTCGTCGCGCGATACGGGCGCCGGGCAGTGCTGCTCACCACGGGGACGCTGCGGGTGTGCTGGCTGCCGTGGCTGGCGCTGACCGGGCCGGGGGTGGGCGGTTTCGCGCTCGTCGTCGCCGTCGAGCTGGCCATGATCCTCTGCATCGGGGTCTACAACCCGGTGCTCGTCACGTACCGGCTCGACCGGCTCCCGGCGGACCGGGTGGCGCGGGTGCTGGCGGCGTGGTCGGTGACCTCCCGGGCGGCCATCGCGACGCTGACCGCGCTGGGCGGTCTGCTCGCGGCCGTCACCGGGACGCGTACCGCGCTGCTCGCCGCCGGTCTACTGGCCCTCACCACACCGCTGCTGCTGATCGGCGCCGGACGCACGGTGCGCGATACGGCCCCGGACGCGCCGGAGGTGCCGGCCCGCTGACGCGGCGGCCGGCACCTCCGGGGTGGTACAGGTCGTTACTTGCCGAGCAGCTGCTCGATCGGGTTGAGCAGGAAGTACACCAGGAAGCACAGGCCCACGGCGTTGAGCAGCCAGGGGATCTCCCGGAAACGGCCGGTGACGGAGCGCAGCAGGATGAAGGCGAGCACGCCGATGCCGATGCCGTTGGTGATGCTGTACGTGAACGGCATCGAGATCATGGTGAGGAACGCCGGGATGGCGACGGTGAAGTCGCCCCAGTCGATGTGCCGGACGTTGGACGCCATGATCAGGAAGCCGACGACGATCAGCGCGGGCGTCGCCGCCTGGGCGGGCACCACGGTCGCCAGCGGGGTGAAGACCAGCGCGAGCAGGAAGAGCCCGCCGGTGACGATGTTCGCCAGGCCGGTGCGGGCACCCTCGCCGACACCGGCGGTGGACTCGACGAAGCAGGTGTTGGCGGAGGCGGAGCCGACGCCGCCCGCCGCGACGGCGATGCCGTCGACCATCAGGATGCGGCCCATGCCGGGCAGGTTGCCGTTCTCGTCGGTCAGCCCGGCCTCCTCGCCGACGCCGATGATGGTGCCCATCGCGTCGAAGAAGCCGGAGAGCAGCACGGTGAAGACGAAGAGGCAGCCGGTCAGCAGGCCGACCTCCTTGAAGCCGCCGAAGAGGCTGATGTGGCCGATGAGCCCGAAGTCCGGCGCGCCGATGATCTTGTCGGGGACGTTCGGGACGGCGAGGCCCCAGGCGGCGTCCGGGATGGTGGCGATGGCGTTGATGACGATCGCGACGACCGCCATGACGACCATGCCGATGAGGATCGCGCCCTTGGTCTTGCGGACCACCAGCATGAACATCAGCACCAGGCCCAGCACGAAGACCAGCACCGGCCAGCCCTTGAGCTGACCGCCCTGGCCCAGGCCCATCGGCACGGTGGTGTGCGCGGCGTCCGGGTTACGGCTGACGAACCCGGCGTCGACCAGGCCGATCAGCGAGATGAACATGCCGATGCCGATGGCGATGGCGCGCCGCAGCCCCGGCGGGATGGCGTCCATGACGCGCTGCCGCAGACCGGAGGCGACGAGGATCATCAGCACCAGACCGGCGAGGACGACCATGCCCATCGCGTCCGGCCAGCTCATCTTGGGGGCGAGCTGGAGGGAGACGACGGCGTTGATGCCCAGGCCCGCGGCGATGGCGATCGGGACGTTGCCGACGACACCCATCAGGACGGTGCTCAGACCGGCCATCAGGGCGGTGGCGGTGACCAGCTGTCCGTTGTCGAGATGGTGACCATATTTGTCCACACCCGCGCCGAGGATGATCGGGTTCAGCACGATGATGTACGCCATCGCGAAGAAGGTCGCCAGGCCACCGCGGAGTTCGCGGGCCACCGTCGAGCCCCGCTGGGAGATCTCGAAGAAGCGGTCGAGCCTGCTCTTGGGCGGGTGACCTGGGCTCCGAAGAGCGTTTTCGACCGGTGTGGTGGCCGAGGACGACATGGGCGGGACCTCAGTGGGACGGGCCTGGAGGAGGCGCGGGGGCCCGGCCCGGGTGATCCCGGGACGGGTGCACGGACAGCACGTTTCCCGATCAGTTTGGAGCAATCAACGATTGAAACCAGTCAGATCCGGAAGAGTTCAGTATGAATAAACAATTCGTTGATCGCTATCTTCGCGCGTAGACCCCCGCGCCGCACGGCCGCCCCCTACCCTCGGAAACCGGCCACGGCCGGGCGTGGGCCCGTCGGACCGCCCCCGTAAGCTGGGTTCCATGTGGAAGAAGTCCGAACTGCGCGCGGCTCCGGCGCCCCTTGAGGGTCCCGTCGTCGGCACGATCACCGGCGGCACCCTCATCTGGTGCGTCCTCTTCCTCGGCCAGTTGCCCTTCTACGGCTGGTTCGCCGACGGCGGCCACGCCTGGTGGGTGTGGACCTGCCTGGCCGGCGGCGGTCTCGGCTGCCTCGGCATCGTGTACGTCCGCAAGCGGGACGCCGCCATCAAGCGCGCCGCCCGGGCGGCAGCCGAGGCGACCGCCGCCGACGCCGCCTGACCCACCGCCTCACCGCCCAGCGGGTGCGCCGCGCCCCGCCCCCGTACCGTCTAACCATGACGCAGTGGGCGAAACCCGGCGGCGGCCCGGGGCCGGACGGCAGCAGCTCCGGGGGGCCGGACGGCGGAAGCGCCATCGAGGCACCGGGGAGCGACGGGCCGCCCGCGCATCCGGGGCTGACCGCCGCCGAGGTGGCCGAGCGGGTCGCCCGGGGCGAGGTCAACGATGTGCCGGTGCGCTCCTCGCGCTCGGTGCCGGACATCGTGCGGGCCAACGTCTTCACCCGGTTCAACGCCATCATCGGCGTCCTCTTCGTGATCATCCTGTTCGTCGGCCCGCTCCAGGACGGGCTCTTCGGCTTCGTCATCATCGCCAACACCGGCATCGGCATCTTCCAGGAGCTGCGCGCCAAGCGGACGCTCGACAACCTCGCGGTCGTCGGGGAGGCGAAGCCGACCGTACGGCGGGACGGGCGGGCCGTCCCCCTCTCCACCTCCGCGGTGGTCCTCGGCGACGTCATCGAGCTGGGGCCAGGCGACAAGGTCATCGTCGACGGCACCGTGCTGGAGGCGGACGGCATGGAGGTCGACGAATCGCTGCTGACCGGCGAGGCGGATCCGGTGCTGAAGCGGCCCGGGGAGCCGATGATGTCCGGCAGCTTCGTGGTGGCCGGGGGCGGCGCGTTCAGCGCGACGCGGGTCGGCCGGGAGGCGTACGCGGCGCAGCTCGCCGAGGAGGCCAGCCGCTTCACGCTGGTCCACTCCGAGCTGCGCTCCGGCATCAGCCGGATCCTCACCTACGTGACGTGGATGATGATCCCGACCGCGCTCGGGCTGATCCTCAGCCACCTCTTCACCCTCCACATGGCGGGCGACGACGCGGTGCGGCGGATGGTCGCCGGGATCGTGCCGATGGTGCCCGAGGGGCTGGTGCTGCTGACGTCGGTGGCGTTCGCGATCGGGGTGATCCGGCTGGGCCGCAAGCAGTGCCTGGTGCAGGAGCTGCCCGCGATCGAGGGGCTGGCCCGGGTCGACGTCGTCTGCCTGGACAAGACCGGGACGCTCACCGAGGGCGGTATGGACGTCAGCGCGCTGCGGCCGCTGAACGGCGCCGACGAGGGGCGGCTGCGGCAGATCCTCGGCGCGCTCGGCGGCGCCGACCCGCGGCCGAACGCGTCCCTGCTGGCCATCATCGAGGCGTTCCCCGAGCAGGACGGCTGGCGGTGCGCCGCCGCGCTGCCGTTCTCGTCCGCCCGGAAGTACAGCGGCGCCGTCCTCGACGACCCCGCGGGCGGGCGCACGACCTGGCTGCTGGGCGCGCCCGACGTGCTGCTGCCGCCCGGCGATCCGGCGCTCGCCGAGACCGAGGAGCTGAACGCCGAGGGGCTGCGGGTGCTGCTGCTGGCCCACACCGCGCGGGCGCTGGACGATCCGGCGCTCGCCCGGGATGTGGAGGCGGCGGCGCTGGTGGCACTGGAGCAGCGGCTGCGGCCGGACGCCGGGGCGACGCTGGCGTACTTCGCCGAGCAGGACGTCGCCGCCAAGGTCATCTCGGGCGACAACGCGGTGTCGGTGGGCGCGGTCGCCGGGCGGCTCGGGCTGCCGGGGGCGGCGGCGCCGGTGGACGCGCGGGAGCTGCCCGCCGCGCCGGAGGCGATGGCCGCCGCGGTGGCGGACGGCACGGTCTTCGGCCGGGTCACGCCGCGGCAGAAGCGGGACATGGTCGGCGCCCTCCAGTCGTGCGGCCACCATGTCGCGATGACCGGCGACGGCGTCAACGACGTCCTGGCGCTGAAGGACGCGGACATCGGCGTCGCGATGGGCTCCGGTTCGGAGGCGACGCGGGCGGTCGCGCAGATCGTGCTGCTCGACAACAGCTTCGCCACGCTGCCGTCAGTGGTCGCCGAGGGCCGCCGGGTGATCGGCAACATCACCCGCGTCGCCACCCTCTTCCTGACGAAGACGGTCTACTCGGTGCTGCTGGCGCTCCTGGTGGCCTGCTGGCAGATCCCGTACCCGTATCTGCCGCGCCATCTGACGCTGCTGTCGACGCTGACCATCGGCGTCCCCGCGTTCTTCCTGGCGCTGGCGCCCAACAAGGAGCGGGCGCGGCCGCACTTCGTCCGCCGGGTGATGCGGTACGCGGTGCCGTCCGGGCTGATCACCGGCGCCGCGGCGTTCGTGACGTATCTGCTGGCGCGGCACCACTACACCGGGCCGGACGCGCTGTCCGCGGAGACCAGCGCGGCGACGCTGACGCTCTTCCTCACCGCGATGTGGGTCCTGGCGATCATCGCCCGCCCCTACACCTGGTGGCGGATCGCGCTGGTCGCGGCGATGGGCGTGGCCTTCCTGATCGTGCTGGCCGTGCCGTGGTTGCAGCACTTCTTCGCGCTGCGGCTGGTGGGGACGGTGTTGCCGTGGACGGCGGTGGGGGTCGCGGTGGTGGCGGGGGTCACGCTGGAGATCGTCTGGCGCAGGCTGCGGCGGACGATGGCGTGAGGCGGCGGCCGGGGCGGGCGCGGGACCCGGCGGATGTGCGGGCGCCGGGCCTCGGGGCGGACGCCCGGGCGGCGACGGCGGCCGGTCGGGTCCGCCGCCGTCCGGAGGGCCGCGCCCGGCCCGCTCCCCGCGAGGCGGCCGGTACCCGCCCCCTCAGTCCTGCTGGACGACGTCCTCGCCGGGCCCGCCCGACAGCCGGTCCTTGCCGGGGCCGCCGTACAGGTGGTCGTTGCCGCTGTTGCCGTACAGGATGTCGTCGCCCGGACCGCCGTTGAGGATGTCGTCGCCGGGGCCGCCCTCCGCGAGCGCGGCGTCGCCGTTCGCCTCGATCGTGTCGTGGCCCTCGCCGCCGAGGACGGTGGCCGCCACCCCGACCGTGATCCGGTCGTCGCCCGCGCCGCCCACGACCGAGTTGCCGTCGGCGGGCCCGGTGCTCGTCAGGGTGTCGTCGCCGTCGCCGAGCAGGACGCGGTTGAAGAAGTACGTCTCGCCCGCGGTGTTGGCCAGCGCGACGCGGTCGTCGCCGTCGCCGAGGTCCATCGTCAGCGCGGCGTACGGGTCCTGGCTCTCGACGGTGACGACCGTGCAGCGGACCGTGGTGGCGTCGGCGGCGTCCGGGTGGACACAGCCGTGACCTGCGGAAACGGGCACGCGATCGTCGATCAGGTAGGTGAGCCGGACGTGGTCGTCCTTGGCGTACGCCTCGGTCACGGTGACGTCGTTGGTCTGGCCCGGGGCGACGGTGTAGGCGAGTTCCCGGCCGTCGTCGCCGACGGCTGCGGTGGCCTGCGGCGCGGCGGCGACGGCGCTCGCGCGCCGTATCAAGCGGGTCACAGTGCCCGCACGTGGCTGGCGCCGCCGCCACCGCGCCGCCTAGGGTCCCTGCCCATGGCTTTCTCCGCGGGGGACCTCACCCACGAGGTACTGGCACGGTCGCATCACTACCACCACACCTACCACTCGTCGCACGGCAGCAGCTCCGGGACGATCCAGTGGTGGGAATGGCTCATCCTGCTGGTCGGCGCGGGCGCGCTGATCTGGGGGCTGGTCAAGAAGTTCGCCGGGTGAGGCGCTGACGGGCCGGGGCCCGGAGCCGTACGCGCGGACCCGGCACACGGCGTGGGGCGGCCCCGGACGTGAGCCGGGAACCGCCCCACGCCCCCTCCGTCAGTCGAACCAGCGCGCCCGCGCCAGCTCCTCGCCCCGGTCCGGCTCCTCCAGGAGCGCGGCGACCTCGAAGCGGCGGGGCCACTGACCGGCTGCCCACGCCAGTCCGGCGGCCACGCCCTCCAGCGTCGCCGCGTGCAGCGCGCCGTCGGCCGTCAGCCGCCAGTCCAGCTCGACCGTGGCATCGCCGTCGCCGACCAGCAGCTCCTCGTGCTCGGTGTACGCCTCGGGGGTGGCGGGCCCCAGCAGCGCCCGGACCTCCTCCGGCACCGCATGCCGTACGCCCTCGGAGCGCACGTCGGCGTCGACCGCCTCGCTCAGCCGTGACACCTGGAGGAGTTCGGCGAGAGCGGCGGCGCGGTCCGGGGCGACGGGCAGCAGCGCCCGCTCGGCCACCAGCGGCATCAGGTCCGGCGCGTCGGCGACCAGCGCGTCGGCCGCGTCGGCCACCCGTACCTCGCCGCCGGACCCGCCGTCGGCGTCCGGGACGACCGCGCGCAGCGCGTCGGGCAGCGTCACCACCTCCGGGTCGAGCAGCGCCAACTCGCCGTGGATCGCATGGAGTTGGGTGGCCGTGACCGGCAGGTCCGGGTCGGCGAGGCGGCCCAGCAGTTCGGCGGCGCCGCCCGGTTCGTCCAACAGCGCGGCCAGTGAGGTGCGCACGCCCAGCGCCCGCAGTACCTCCGGATCGACGTCGCCCGCGTCGGCCGCCTCGTACAGCCCGGCGAGCAGCGGATCGCCGCCCGCGGACCGCAGTCCGGCCGGGTGCCGCCCGTCGAGGACCGGGTGGCCGCGCAGCCACCATGCGGTGTAGGGGCGGACGGATTCCGTGGTGCCGTCGGGCAGCAGGACCCGTACGGGTGCGG
This sequence comes from Streptomyces benahoarensis, assembly GCF_007280575.1. Lineage (GTDB taxonomy): Bacteria > Actinomycetota > Actinomycetes > Streptomycetales > Streptomycetaceae > Streptomyces > Streptomyces benahoarensis. The sequence goes on along the minus strand of NZ_VKJP01000138.1, from coordinate 2,539 downwards.
TCAGGGCGTCGCGCAGCGGTGGCCGGGAGAGCAGGGCGAGCGCCTGCGGCCAGGCGTCGTCGTCGACGAGGTCGAGGTCGCGGACGGCGATCAGCTCGGTGACCACCGGCGGTACGGGGGTGTCGGGCAGCGCGTCGAGGATGTCCTCGCACCACACGTCGACGGCGTCGAGCAGCCCCGCGTCGTCCGGTTCGGCGAAGTCACCCTCGCGCGGCTCCAGTTCGTCCGGGTCGAGGACCACATCGGTGGCGCGGACCAGCGCGAAGGCGGCCAGCACCCCGACGGCGGTCAGCGGCTGTTCGCCCCAGCGGTCCACCAACTCCGCGTCGCAGGCGGCGAGTTCACCCTCACGGAGGACCTGCTCGAAGGCGCTGCCGGGGTAGACCAGCTCACCGGCGGGGGCCAGTTCACCGTCCTCGTCGGGCAGGGCCAGCGCGGCCAGCCACGGCTCGTCGCCGGGCGCGAGATGCGCGTCGCGGACCAGGCCGAGGACCGTCTCGGCGATCTCGTCGGCACCGGGCGGCGCGCCCGGCCCGTCCGGGTCGGCGAGCAGGTCCCAGGCGTCCTCGTCGGCGTCGAGGGAGCCCGCCACCGCCGCCCTGACCTGCGGCGTCGTCAGAACCGCGCGGGGTGAGGCGGGGAGCGCGCCCAGCTTCTCCAGCAGCGGGTGGACCGCGTCGGGGTGCGCGACCTTCAGCCCGAGGCGGGTCAGCGTGGCGTACCGGGCCGCCGCACCGTCCACCGCGTCCTCGCCGGACACCGGGAGCAGCACCTGCCGCGGCCCGAGGGTGGTGCGGACGGCGCCGGGGCGGCCGTCCGGTGCGGCCAGCGGGACGGGCAGCCCGGAGAGCCGGTCCGGGTCGGTCCCGGCCAGCGCGTCGTACAGCCGCCACCACCAGAACGGGTCCCGTTCCACGCCCGCCAGCCGGTCGATCATCTCGCCGAGCGGGGCCCGGGCGACGCCCAACGCCCGCAGCTCCGGGCGGCGTTCGAGCCCGGCGGGGAGCAGCGTGGGGAAGAGTTCCGCGAGGACGGCGACGGTGGCGGCGCCCCCGCCCTCCAGGACCTCCGCGTCGATGGGCCGCAGGCCGTCGCGGACGGCGCCGCCGGGCTCGTCCCAGGTGTCGTCGGGCGCCGCGGGCGGTGCGGTGGCCGGGGCGGCGGCGGGCAGGAACCGCGTCCGGGGCAGCAACTCCAGGATCCGGCCGCGGAGTTCCCCATCGATACCGCCCTTGCCGAGCGGGCCCGGCACCAGGTCCAGGGCGGCGGTGGTCAGCGGGCGCCAGGCGCCGAGCAGCGCGGCGTACGCGGTGGCGGCGCGCGCCACCAGGAAGTCGGCGAGCGGACCGGGCGCGACATGGCGGCGGGTCGGCTCCAGCGGGAACGACGCGATCAGCAGCGCCGGGAGGCCCATCGGCTCGTCCGTCGGTGTCGGGGCGTGCACCACGGGCGCGGTGCCGGGCGCGGCCGGGGCGCCGTCGGCGTCCACGGGCACCGCCCACGTCACCGACCACACCGGGCGCAGCCGCTCCTCGACCGGTCGGTCGGCGAGGAGCGCGGGCTCCAGCGGGCCGCCATCGGTCACCACCCGCCAGCGGGTGTCGCCGCGCTCACTGTCCTCGATCCGGACCAGCTCGCCGTCCCGCGCGCGCCGCAACTCCCGTACGCCGTCCGGGGTTTCGACGACGATCTCGGCGAGCCCCGGCAGGGTCAACAGCAGCGCGGCGTCGATCCCGGCGAGCAGCCGCTCGGCGAGGTCCAGCGCGGCGCCGTCCCGCAGCGGGAGCACCACGGCGGTGTCGTACCCCTCGGGCGCCGTGCCCTCGGCGGGCAGCGGCAGGCGCAGCAGCGGAACGTGGCCGTCGCGGCGGCGCAGTTCACCGCCGAGCCCGGGGCTGTGGGCGGCGACCTCGCGGGTCAGCTCGCGCGCCTCGGCCAGCGACCAGCGGACGCCGCCGGTGCGGCCGATCAGCGCCGGTTCGTCGGTGACCGACAGCACGGCGGCGAACCCGACCCCGAACCGGCCGACCGCCCCGGTCTCCACGCCGGCCTCCCGCTTCGCGGAGGCGCGGAGGGTGGCGAGCGATTCGACGCCGGTGGCGTCCAGCGGGGCACCGGTGTTGGACGCGACGAGCACGGCCGGGGCGTCACCGTCGGCCGGGTGCAGGGTCAGCCGCAGGCGGCCGGGGACACCGGCGCGGGCGGCGGCGTCGGCGGCGTTCTGGGCCAGCTCGACGGCGAGGCGGTCGCGGTAGCCACCGAGCGCGAGGTCCTCCTCGGCGTTGGCGTCCTCCCGGAAGCGGGCGGGGGAGGCGGCCCATGCCTCCAGGACTCCGCGCCGCAGCCGCGAGGTGCCGAAGGGGTCTGCGCCCCCGGCCTCCCCGCGGACCATTGCCGTACCGGTCACTTGCGTCTCCCTCACGTCTTTGTTCCGACCGTAGCGCCGGTCGCCTTTGCGGCGGGTATTTCTGTGGTGGGGGGCGCCGGGCGCCTGCCTGGCGCCTGCCCGGCGGGGGAGGGCGCGGCCCTCGTCGGTGCG
>NZ_VKJP01000137.1 GCF_007280575.1 Streptomyces benahoarensis | reverse complement strand
GCGGGCAGGGTCAGATTGGTATAAGGGACGGGGGGGGGGGGGGGAGGGGGCCCCGCCCCCGCCGATTTATCGATAATCCCAGCCCCCACGTTCCCTCCTCGATAACGATTGCGATTCGGATCGCGTACGAGGGTGTGATCCTGGGGACCGTGTTGCGCCTTCTCCCTAGGATCCGACGAGTACTCACGGGGGCTGATCTGTTCAGCTGTTGAGTTGTCTGGGATCTTTCCGGCGAGGCTTCTCCCCACTCGACCGCCTCGCCCAGAGGGGAAATTCATGCTTTCGAGGAAGAGGCGGGGCGCAGCCCGCCTTGCCGCCGCGGTCGTGGCTTCGGGCCTGGTCGCGGCGGGTGCGATAGCCACGGCGGGGTCCGCCGTGGCGGACGAGACGGTCGCGGGGCACGGTGGTGCCACGGCCACGCTCGGTGGATTGAAGGTCTACGACCAGGCGATCGTGCACGGTGAGGGTGGGGACCAGCCCCTCGGTGCGGGCCTGTTCGAGATGTCCGTGGACAACGGTGGCACGCTGCAGACGTACTGCATCGACGTGCACAACCCGACGCAGCAGCAGGCGAAGTACCAGGAAGTGCCCTGGAGTGCTTCGTCGTTGCACAACAACGCGGACGCGGGCAAGATCCGCTGGATTCTGCAGAACTCGTACCCGCAGGTGAACGACCTGGCGGCGCTGGCGCAGAAGGCCGGTGCGCAGGGGCTGAGCGAGAAGACGGCGGCGGCCGGTACGCAGGTCGCGATCTGGCGGTTCTCCGACCACGTCAAGGTGGACGCGGTGAACCCGGCGGCGGAGAAGCTCGCCGACTACCTGGAGCGCAGCGCGCGCAACCTCGCGGAGCCGAAGGCGTCGCTGACGCTGGACCCGCCGGCGGTCTCCGGTAAGTCCGGCAGCCGTCTCGGTCCGGTGACGGTGCGTACCAACGCGGACAGCGTCGCGGTCTCCCCTGCCGCGGATCTGCCGTCGGGTGTGAAGGTCGTCGGCAAGGACGGCAAGCCCGTCACCAGCGCCGCCGACGGCTCCCAGCTGTTCTTCGATGTGCCCAAGGGCGCGGAGGACGGCAGCACCTCGCTGACCGTGCAGGCCGCCACGAAGGTGCCGGTCGGCCGGGCCTTCACCGGTATCGGTGAGCACGCGAAGAGCCAGACGCAGATCCTGGCCGGGTCCAGCGAGTCGACGGTGTCGGCGGCGGCGACCGCGTCGTGGAAGAAGCAGGGTGCCGTTCCCGCGGTGACCGCGCAGAAGAACTGCTCCAAGGGCGGGGTGGACGTCACCACCACCAACCGTGGTGACGAGGCGTTCCCCTTCTCGCTGTCCGGCAAGGACTACGAGGTCGCGCCGGGTGAGTCGAAGACCGTGACGGTGCCGGTGGGCGAGGACCAGCCGTACAAGATCACGGTGAAGGGCGAGGGCGGCTTCGAGAAGACGTTCTCGGGGGTGCTGGACTGCAAGACCGCCGGTTCCGGTGGCGGCAAGCCCACCCCGCAGCCCAGCCCGGCGTCGGTGGGCGGCACCAGCGGTGGTGACACCGGCGGCGGTGACCTCGCCGAGACCGGTTCCAGCAGCGCCACCCCGGTGATCGCGGGCGCCGCGGTCGCGCTGGTGCTGATCGGCGGCGGCGCGGTGTTCTTCCTCCGTAAGAAGAAGGCTGCGTAACACCTCCTCGTGAGCGACGGCGGGCGGCACCCCTGAGACGGGCGCCGCCCGCCGCCGTATGCCCGGACGGGCACGCACCGCAGGCCGGACGGCGGCCACGGGCCCGAGGCGGTCACGAGCCGCGGGCCCGGTCCGGGCCCCGGGCCCGCACTCCGCCCAGCGGTGTACCGGCGCCGCCGCCCGGCCGTCCCCGGGCACGTCCTCCGCCCCGCTGTCCCCGGCATTCCCCCGCGCGTTTCCGCCTGGGCAGGGCCGTACGGCAAGATGGGTGTATCTGCCCTCGCGCGGCCACGCCGCTTCATGGCCCACGCGGCGGAGCCCCTACAGACCCGCACGATCCAGACTGCCGGACGGTTTCTCTTGGCTGAGTACATCTACACGATGCGCAAGACGCGCAAGGCGCACGGTGACAAGGTCATCCTCGATGACGTGACGCTGAGCTTCCTGCCGGGCGCGAAGATCGGTGTCGTGGGCCCCAACGGCGCCGGTAAGTCCACGGTGCTGAAGATCATGGCAGGTCTTGAGCAGCCCTCGAACGGTGACGCGTTCATCTCCCCCGGCTACACCGTCGGCATGCTCCTGCAGGAGCCGCCGCTGGACGAGTCGAAGACGGTGCTGGAGAACGTCCAGGACGGCGCCAAGGAGATCATGGGCAAGCTCCGGCGCTTCAACGAGGTCGCCGAGCTGATGGCGACCGACTACTCCGACGCGCTGATGGAGGAGATGGGCAAGCTCCAGGAGGACCTCGACCACGCCAACGCGTGGGACCTGGACACCCAGCTGGAGCAGGCGATGGACGCGCTGGGCTGCCCGCCCGGTGACTGGCCGGTCACCAACCTCTCCGGTGGTGAGCGGCGCCGCGTCGCGCTGTGCAAGCTGCTGCTGGAGGCGCCCGACCTGCTGCTTCTCGACGAGCCCACCAACCACCTGGACGCCGAGTCCGTGCAGTGGCTGGAGCAGCACCTCGCGAAGTACCCGGGCACCGTCGTCGCCGTCACCCACGACCGGTACTTCCTCGACAACGTCGCCGGCTGGATCCTGGAGCTGGACCGCGGCCGGGCCATCGGCTACGAGGGCAACTACTCCACGTACCTGGAGACCAAGCAGACCCGTCTGAAGGTCGAGGGCCAGAAGGACGCCAAGCGCGCCAAGCGGCTCAAGGACGAGCTGGAGTGGGTCCGCTCCAACGCGAAGGGGCGGCAGGCCAAGTCGAAGGCGCGTCTGGCGCGTTACGAGGAGATGGCCGCCGAGGCGGACAAGATGCGGAAGCTGGACTTCGAGGAGATCCAGATCCCGCCGGGCCCGCGTCTGGGCAGTGTCGTCGTCGAGGTGGAGAACCTCTCGAAGGCGTTCGGCGAGAAGGTCCTCATCGACGATCTGTCGTTCACGCTGCCGCGCAACGGCATCGTCGGCGTCATCGGTCCGAACGGCGCGGGCAAGACCACGCTGTTCAAGATGCTCCAGGGCCTGGAGACGCCGGACGGCGGTTCCATCAAGGTCGGCGAGACGGTGAAGATCTCCTACGTCGACCAGAGCCGCGAGAACATCGACCCGAAGAAGACGCTGTGGGCCGTCGTCTCCGACGAGCTGGACTACATCAACGTCGGCCAGGTCGAGATGCCGTCGCGCGCGTACGTGTCGGCGTTCGGCTTCAAGGGCCCGGACCAGCAGAAGCCTGCCGGGGTGCTCTCCGGCGGTGAGCGCAACCGCCTCAACCTGGCGCTCACCCTCAAGCAGGGCGGCAACCTCCTGCTCCTCGACGAGCCGACCAACGACCTCGACGTCGAGACCCTGTCGTCGCTGGAGAACGCGCTGCTGGACTTCCCCGGCTGCGCCGTGGTCGTCTCCCACGACCGCTGGTTCCTCGACCGCGTCGCCACGCACATCCTGGCGTACGAGGGCGAATCCAAGTGGTTCTGGTTCGAGGGCAACTTCGAGTCGTACGAGAAGAACAAGGTCGAGCGGCTCGGTGCCGACGCGGCCCGTCCGCACCGTGCGACGTACAAGAAGCTGACGCGGGGCTGACGTCGTGCGCCATACCTTCGCCTGCCCCCTGCGCTGGTCCGACATGGACGCGTTCGGTCATGTCAACAACGCGGTATTCGTGCGCTATCTCGAAGAGGCGCGGATCGACTTCATGGACCGGCTGGCGCCGGGGGACGGCAGCGTGTCGTTCACCGGCGGGTCCGTCGTCGCCCGGCACGAGATCGACTACGTGCGCCCGCTGGTGCACCGGCACGCCCCGGTGGCCATCGAGATGTGGGTCACCAAGATCAGTGCCGCGTCGATGACGGTCGCCTATGAGGTCAAGGACGAGGAGACGCTGTATCTGCGTGCCTCGACCGTCGTCGTGCCGTACGACTTCGCGGCCGAGCGGCCCCGCCGCCTGACCGCGGAGGAGAAGGCGCATCTGAAGGAGTACCTCGACGACGCCGCGCAGTCGAAGGGGGCAGTCGCCGGATGACGGTGCTGCGCCTGGCCGATGCCGGGGAGGCGGCGGATCTCGCCGCCTTCCTGGCCCGGCTGCTGCATTACGACAAGGCCGCCGCGGTGCGGTTGCAGGGCGGTGGTGGGGCGCTGGCCGTCTTCGGGCGGCCGCCGTCCTTCGAGGTCCTGGCGATCCGCACGGCCCGGCTCGCCGATCCGCGGGGCCCCGGCGGCCCCGACGGGATGCGGCTGGACACCACCGTCTCCGCCGGTGATCTGCTGGAGGCGATCGCTCCGGAGGATGCCGGGGAGGCCGCCGGTGCGCTGACGGTGCCCGCGGCCGTCACCGGGCCGCCGTGGGCCGGGGTGCTGCCGCCGCGTGGCGGCTGGCGGCGGGTGCCGGGGCTGCCGGGTCCCGAGGCGCTGGGCCGGGCGGTCGCCGCGGCGGTCGCGGAGTTCCGGGCCCGGGACGAGGCGCTGGCCCCGCAGGACCGCACCCGCGCGGCGCGGGACGCGATCGGCCGGGAGATCTGGTCGCGGACGCTCGGCGACACCCGGCTGCCGCTGCGCGCCGTGCATGCCGCGCGGTCCCTGGGGTTCCTGCGCCCCGCGCAGGTCGCGGCGGGCCCCGGCGGCGGGACACTGACCGCGCCCGCCCCGCAGCCGCCCGTGCTGCTCGCCGCCGGTGGCTGGCTGCGGCTGTCCACGGCGTACGGGTCGGTGGCGGTACGGGTGGCGGGCCCGGGGCTTTCCGGGCTGACTGTCACGCCGACCTGAGCGGGGCCGTCCGGCCTGCTCCTGTCCGGCCCGAGCGGTGGGGCCCGGCGCCCGGCCGGTGACCGCTCAGGCGCCGGGCGCCGCACCCCGAGCATCCCCGTCCTGAGGATCCCGGTCCGCCTCCCCGGTCGTACGGGTGCGGGCCGCGTCGTCGGCGGTGTGGTCGGGCCAGACGCCGATGTGGTCGCTCTCCAGCTCCAGCAGCACCCGGTGCGCCATGCCCAGGCTCGTCATGTGGTCGGTGGGCAGTTGCAGGCGTCCGGCGCGGTCGAGCATCGCGTACTCGCGGGAGACCAGCGATTCCGTGCCGGTCGCCGCGTCGCGCTCGGTGCGGCGCAGCACCTCCGACGCGGTGCGGCCGTCGCGGATGGCGACGGTGCGGCGCACCTCGTCGGCGACCGTCCGGTCGTGGGTGACGATGACGACGGTGGTGCCCAGCTCCTCGTTGGCGGTGCGGAACGCGGCGAAGACCTGCTCGGCGGTGGCGGAGTCCAGTTCGCCGGTCGGCTCGTCCGCGAGCAGCACCTTCGGGGTGTTGGCGAGGGCGACGGCGATGGCGGCGCGCTGCTGCTCCCCGCCGGACATCTCGTGCGGGCGGCGGTCGCGGCAGTGGCCGAGCGACAGCATCGCCAGCAGCTCCTCGGCGGCCCGGGCCCGCTCCGCGCGGCGCCGCCCGCCCGCCAGCCGCATCGGCAGGGCCACGTTCTGCAGTGCGGTGAGGTACGGCAGGAGGTTGCGGGCGGTCTGCTGCCATACGAAGCCGACGGTGTCGCGGCGGTAGGCGAGGCGGTCCCGGGCGCCCATCGTCAGCAGGTCGCGGCCGTCGACGCGGGCGGCTCCGGCGGTGGGGACGTCCAGTCCGGCGAGGATGTTCATCAGCGTCGATTTACCGCTGCCGGACGCGCCGACCAGGGCCATCAACTCGCCCTCGGCGACCAGCAGATCGAGCCCCTGGAGGGCTTGGACCTCCACGCCGTCGGTGGCGAAGACGCGGACCAGCCGGTCGCAGACGATCAGCGCGTCGTGGCCGTAGGCGGGGCGGTCACCACGGGAGGCGGCGCGGCGCTCCAGCTCGGCGAGGCTGGCCGGGGTGGAGCCGTCCGGCGTGCGGCCCTCCGGCGTGCGGCCCTCCGGCGTGCGGCCCTCCGGCGCGGCGCCCTCCGGCGCGTCGTGGTCCGGTGCGCGGCCCTCCGGTGTGCCGCCGCCCGGCGTGCCGTCGTCCGCCGTCCCGTCGGCGTGTGCGGGTCGTTCCGTCACAGGTCACCTGCTCTCCGGTCGGGGGACTGCCGTCGTCCGCTCGGCCATGCCTGGGCCAGGGCCGCCGCCAGGGTGAGGACGAGGATGCCCGCCGAGGGCAGCAGCGTGGCGGGCCCGGTCCGCAGGTGGACGGTGCCGGCCGTGCCGCCGGGCAGTGCCAGCGGGGTGAGGTCGGTCGCCGGGCCCAGCAGCCACAGGGTGGCGGCGGCGGTCACCGCCCCGCCGGCCGCCGCGAGCAGGGCCTGCGGCAGCGCCTCCAGGACCAGCAGCCGCCGCCCCTGCCGCCGGGTCATGCCCAGGGCCCGCAACCGGTCGAGCAGCGGGGCGCGTTCGGGCGCCGCCCGCAGCCCGTCGAGCAGCAGGGCCAGCAGCGCGAACCCGGCGCCGGCGGCGGTCGCCGCGCCGTACAACCGCTCGGCGCCCTGCTGGAGCGGCGCGTCCGCGAGGCGCGCGCGGACCTCCCCGCGCAACACCGTCGTGGGGTGCGCGCCGGGCGGGGTGTGCGCGCGGACGGCGGCGCGGAGCGCGGCGGGGTCGGGGGAGGCGCCGGAGAGCAGCAGGGCGGTGGGCCCGGTGTCGGCGTCCGGGTGGCGGCGGTGCACGGCGTCGGCGGCGACCACCAGGAAGTCGCCGCCGGGCAGTGCGGGGGTGTCGGCGCGTACCGCGACGGGCCGGACGACGAGCGCCCCGGCCTCGGGCTGCAGCGGCATCGGGTCGCGGCCGAAGCGGCGGAGGACGTCGGGGGAGACGAGGGCGGGCAGCGGGGCGTCGCCGCCGGGGTCGGCGAGGGTGCGGGCCGGGAACGCGCCGAGGCCGGTGGCGCGGGACAGCCGGGCGTAGGCGTCGGCGTCGGCGACGACGAGGGTCAGCGGCGGGCCGTTGTCCGGCGCGGGCTGCACCTCGGTACGTACCGGTACGGCGTCGGTGACGCCCGGGACCTTGGTCAGCGCGGTACGGAGGGCGGGCGGCAGGGGCCGGTCGGAGGTGATGCGGGCCTCCGCGCCGACGGCGGTGAGGGCGGCGGCGTCCCGGCCGTGGCCGACGCCGGACAGCACCGCGCCGCCGAAGGTTGCGCAGGTCAGGGCGGTCAGCAGGGCGAGCAGCGGCAGCCCGGTGGCAGTCCGGGCGCGCCCGGCGCGGGCCAGCGCCAGGAAGCCGGTGAGACCGCGGCGCCGGGCGGCGGGCCGGGCCAGCGCGCGCAGCGGCAGCGGAGGGAGCCGGAGCAGCACCAGCGTGGCGATCACCGCGATCAGCACGGGCGCGGCGCTGACCAGGAGGTCGGGACCGTCCGCCGGGCCGTGACGCCGCAGCGCCGCGACGGCCGCGGCGGCGAGGGCGACGGTGGTCGGTTCGGCGACGGCGCGGCGGCGGGAGGGCCGGGCGGTGGCGGTGTCGCGGCGGGCCGCGGGGTGCGGGCGCCGGTGGGCGTGGGCGGCCCGCAGCGGCAGGACGGCCGCGCCCGCCACGGCGACGCCGGCCGCGGCGAGCAGCGGGCCGGTGGCCGGTGCGCCGGGAGAACCGGGGACGAGGAGCCGGGCGGCCGCCCAGCCGGCCGCGGCGGCGGGCAGCGCCACCGCGCAGGTACCCGCCGCGAGACGTCCGGCCAGTCCGGGGAGGGAGGCGCCGCGCGCCCGCAGCAGGGCGAGTTCGTCGTGGCGGCGGGCGGCGGCGAGGGATCCGGCCATGACGAGGACCACGGCGGCGGTGGTGGCGACGGTGCAGGCGGCGACGGCGATGACCGGCGTGAGGGCGGCACGGGCCCGTTCGTAGCCGGTCAGGAGGGTGTCGTCGGCGGTGTCAACGACGGTGTCGGGGCCGGTCGCGGCGCGGACGGCGGTGAGGCCCGCGCCGTGTTCGAGGGAGGCCAGCCGGGCGCGCAGCGCCGGAACCTGACGGGCGGTGAGGGCGCGCGGGTCGAGCCCGTACCACCAGAACTTCTCCGGGGCGCCCCGCTCGTCGGCGGCGAGTGCGGGGCCGTCGCCCGGCGCCAGCAGCAGCGCGGCGCGCCAGGCGCGCTGCGGGGGGACGCCGCTGGTGGCGGACAGGTGCGGGCCGGTCAGCAGGTCGTCGAGGGACCAGTACGTGCCGGTGGCGGCGCGGGGCGTGAACAGGCCGGTGATCCGGACGGTCAGGGCGCCGGGGTGCAGGGTGTCGCCGGGGCGCAGCCGCAGGGCGCGGGCGGTGGCGGTGGTGACGGCGGCCTCCAGCACCGGGGCGCCGGGGGCCGCGGCGCGCGGCAGGCGGCCCCCGGTGAGCGTGGCGTGGTCGGCGAGGCCGGCGGGCGCGTACAGGGCGAACGCGGCGGGTGCGCCGTCCGGGCGGGGCAGCGCGGGGTCGGGGGCGGTCAGCGGGACGGTGGTGCGGACGCCGTGCACCGCGTCGCCGGGCGCGACGGGGACGCCCAGGGTGCGGCGCAGCGCCAGGTCCTCGCGGTCGGTGCGTGCCGGGGCGAAGGCCGTGCCGGGGCCGGTGGTGTCGGCGCGGGACAGGGAGAGCTGGAGGGTGCGCTGTTCGGCGGGGGCGGTGGCGAGGGCCGCGCGGGCGCCGCGGGTCTCGTACGCGTCGGCGCCGCGGACGAACGCGGCGGCGAGGAACGCGGTGAGCAGCACGAGCGCGCCGAGGACCAGGGCGGGGCCGTACGCGGGGTGCCGGGCGGGGCCGGGGGTGCGGGTCATGTCAGAGGGCTCCCCGGCCGCGCAGGTCCCGGACGGTGTCGCCGCGCCGGGCGGCCACCGCGGCGGTGGTCAGCAGCGGCACCGCGACGACCGCGGCGATCAGCAGCGCCACCTGCCCGGCCGGCAGCTCCACCAGGACCGGCGGGACGGGCCGGCCGGCGTGTTCGGTCAGGACGATCAGCGGGACGACGGCGTGGGTCAGCAGCGCGCCGAGGGCCGCGCCGACGGCGGTGGCCGCCGCGATCAGCAGGCCCTGTTCGGCCACGACCGCGCGGGCCCGGCGGCGCCGGGACGCGCCCAGGGCCCGCAGCACGGCGAACTCCCCGGCGCGGGCGCGCAGCGCGGCGGCGCAGCCGACCGCGAAGCCCGCCGCGGCCAGCGCGACGGCCACCGCCGTGGCCGCGGTGAGCGCCGCCCGCGGGCCGCGGCCCAGCGGGTCGCCGTGGAGCGCGGCGGCGGTCTCGTCGCGGACCAGGACCTGCCCGGGCTCGGTGTCGGCGCGCCCGCGCAGGGCGGCCGCGGCCCGCGCCGCGTCGCCGCCCGCGGGCCGGATCCACCACTCGGTGGCGGGCAGCGGCGCCGCGTCGCGGTCGGTGAGCGCCTCGTTGACGGCGCCGAGGTCGACGAGGAGCCCCGCGCCGTCGGCGGGCCGGTCGGCGGGGCCGGGCAGCGCCCGCACGGCGCGGACGATACGGGCCCGCAGCGGCTGCTCGTTGACGGTGACGTCCACCGTCGCGCCCGTTGTGGAGCCGCTGGCGCGCAGATACGCGTCGGTGGCGACGGCGGGCAGCGGGCCGCGCGGCGGATGGGCGGCGAGGGTGCGGACGGTGGTGACGGCGGCGCCGTAGCCGTCGGTGGGCCGGGCGCCGGTGTCGTAGGTCTGGGCGGCGAGCGCACCGGGCGGGACGGTGGCGGCACCGGCGCGCGGGCCGAAATCCTGGTCGGCGTAGGTGCTCTTGGTGCCGAGCTGCCCGGTCCAGGCCAGGCCGTGGGGCGGGCGCAGGGTGTGGTGGGTGCCGTCGGGGAGGTCGGCGCGGGCGGCGGTGAGGGTGAGCTGCTGGCGGTGGGCGACCGGCGGCTGGGACAGGGTGGCGGTGAGCGCGGTCAGTCGCAGCGGCCCGACGGCCGCGCCGCCGCTCCCGGCCGCGGCGGTGAGATCGGCGGTGAGGGTGTGCGGGCGCCCGTCGGCGGCGACGCGGCCCAGGGTCAGCGGGTACGGCGCGCCGTGGCCGTCGGTGAGCTGGACGGTCAGGTCGGCGGGGACCGGCCCGGTGTCGTGCGCCGGGGCGCCGGGGGCGGCGGTGAGGGTGCGCAGCGAGCGGAGGGCGACGGTCAGCCGTAGCCGGGCGGTGCGGTCGGGCAGGGCCACACCGGGGGCGCCGCCCGCGGGGGCCAGGGCCCGCAGGACGGGGTCGGCGGCGCGGCCCGGCGGGGCGTCGGCCGAGCCGCCGACGAGGTCGCCGCGGAGCAGCAGGGTGCCGGTGGCGGCCCGGGTGTCGAGGGTGAGGAGGGTGGCGGTGTGGCCGTCGGAGAGGCTCAGCGTGGCCTGCCCGGCGGGCAGCGCCGCCGCCACGCCCGGGGTGGCCGCCAGCGCGCCGCCCGTCCCGAACTGCGGGGCACGGCCCGCCAGGACGCGGACGGCGGCGCCCGCGCGGTGGTCGGCCTGGTCGTCCTGGGAGCGGTCCCAGGAGGCGCGTTGGCCGACGGCCAGCATGCCCAGCGCGGTGGCGAGGACGAGCAGCAGCACCGGGCCGGTGGCGCCGGTGGTGCGGCGGCCGATCTGCCAGGCGGCGAGCGCGGCGGTCAGGCCCCGCCCGGCGGCCGCGGCGCGCTCGGCGAGGCGGGCGGCGAGCGGCAGCAGCCGCAGCGTCACCACGGCGCCCGCGAGCAGCGCCAGCGCGGGCGCCGCCACCGGCACCGGATCGATGAGCGGACGCCCGGCGGCATCCTCGGTCAGCACCCCGCCGCCGTCCGCGGCGTGCTGCCGCAGCTGCACGTAGGCGACCGCGGCGAGGACGAGAAGCCCCAGATCGGCCCCGGCGCGCAGCGCCCCGGGCGGCGCGGCGAACCGGCGGCGGCCGGGCCGCGCCGCCCCGGTGCGCAGGGCGGGCGCCGCCAGGGTGAGGGCGCACCCCAGCGCCACGGCGGCGCCGGTGGCCCAGGTGGTGGCGGTCGGGGCGGTGTCGAGCGGCAGGCCGTCGGAGGCGAGGAGCCGCAGCAGCGGTACGGCGAGGAGCGGGGCGGCGACGGCGGCGGGCAGGGCGAGGAGCAGCGCCTCGGTGAGGGCGGCGGCGGCCAGGGTGCGGCGGGCGCCGCCGCGGGCCCGCAACAGCGCGCCCTCCGTGGCGCGTTCCCCGTTCAGCGCCCCGGCGACCAGCAGCAGCGCGGCACCCGCGAGAAGGATCAGCTGGAGGGCGACGATCCGGACGCCGGAGCGGTTGACGAGCAGGGTGCGCCGCAACTCCCGCAGGGTGTCGGGGAGTTCGGTGCTCGCGGTGGCGCGCCCCGCGAACGCCGGATCGGCCATCAGCGCCTTGGCCGCCGGGCGGGCGGCATCCGTCAGCGCGTCCAGCCGCCCCGCGGTCAGGGTGCGGAAGTCCCCGGTGACCAGCCACCCGGCCGACTCCTGGGCGACCCGCCCGCCGTGGAACGCCTCCGGGGCGGTCAGCAGCGGCCCGTAGGTGGTGAACCCGAGGGTGCGCACGCCCCGGCCGCCGAGTTCGTCGAGTTTCCAGTAGGGGTCGGTGCGGTTCTTGGGGCGCCATACGCCGGTGACGCGGATGGTCAGGTCGGGGCCGGACAGCCGGTCGGTGAGGGTGAGGCGGCGGCCGGGGGCGATCCCCAGCCGGGCGGCGGCCGCCTCCGGCAGCGCCACCTGGAGCGGCCCGCCGCCGCTGGGCGCGGCGGGCCGGGTGCCCGCGATGAAGGTGACGCGGGACGGGTCGAGGGCGGCGAGCTGGGTGAGGTCCGGGTCGCCGCCGCGCCGCGGACGGACGCCGGGCGCCGCGAGGCCGCCGGGCAGTGCGTACGGGCCGGAGCGGACCAGCGTCCGGACGCCGTAGGGCAGGCCGCCGAAGGCCCGGTCGGCGCCGCGGCGCACCGCGCGGTCGGCGGGTGCGGTGGCGTCGGCGGGCAGCTGCGCGGTGACGCGGAGGGCTGCCGCGGGCGCGGCGCGGGTGGCGAGGGCCCGGCGGAGTCCGGTGTCACCGACGGCGTCGGCGTAGCCGGTGAGGGTGGTCAGGACCGTCGTGGTCAGCAGCACCGCGACGAGCGCGGCGCCGGGCAGCAGCCGGTGCGCACGCAGACGCGGAAGGACGAAGCCGAACACGGGGCCCCCTGCACCGTTCAGCAACCGAACACTGTTCGGATGCTGTCAGAGCGGGGCCCGTGCCGTCAGCCGACCGCCGGGACGTCACCGGATCGTGACACGCGGCGCCACCGGGCCGCTCAGCCCGGGGAGTTGATCATTGTGGTGGCGGCGTACGTGAAGTAGTTCCACAGCTGCGCGGCGTGCTCCTCGGACAGCTCCAGGGAGTCCACCGCGTCCCGCATCAGACGTAGCCAGGCGTCGTGGGCGGCGCGGTCCACGGTGAACGGCGCGTGCCGCATCCGCAGCCGCGGGTGGCCGCGGCGCTCGCTGTAGGTGCGCGGCCCGCCCCAGTACTGCATCAGGAACAGCGTCATCCGCTCCTCGGCCGGACCGAGGTCCTCCTCCGGGTACATCGGCCGCAGCAGCGGGTCGCCGGCCACGCCCTCGTAGAAGCGGCGCACCAGACGGCGGAAGGTCTCCTCGCCGCCGACCTGGTCGTAGAAGGTCTGCTCCGGATCGGTGGTGCGCGGGTCGTCAGTCACCCGTCCATGGTGTCAGACACGCCGACCGGCGCGGGCCGGGTCGCGGGGTGGACAGTGGAGACATGGACGCGGAACGGGGCGACCCCGCCGGGCCCGCGGCGGCGGTCGCGGAGCGGGAGCGGCTGGTACGCGGCATCGAACGCGGCGGCGGGCTGCGCGATGCGCGCTGGCGGGCGGCGTTCGCCGCGGTGCCGCGCGAGGCGTTCGTCCCGGTCTTCCACGACAGCGTCCTCGGCGGCTACGAGCGGCTGTCGGGCGACGACGCCGATCCGCTGCGCCGGGCCGCCTGGCTGCGCGGCGTCTACCAGGACGCGCCGCTGGCGCTCCGCGTCGACGACGAGGGGCGGCTGGTGTCGTCCAGCAGCCAGCCGTCGCTGATGGCGCTGATGCTGGAGGAGCTGGAGGTCACCGACGGCTGCCGGGTCCTGGAGGTCGGCACCGGCAGCGGCTACAACGCCGCCCTCCTCACCCACCGGCTCGGCGCCTCCCAGGTGACCACCGTCGACCTGGAGGAGGAGATCACCGCGGCGGCCCGGGAACGGCTGGCGGCCGCCGGGTTCCGGCCGTACGTGGTGACCGGCGACGGGGCGCTCGGCTGCCCGTCCCGCGCCCCCTTCGACCGGATCATCGCCACCTGCTCGCTGGGGGCGGTACCGACGGCCTGGCCCCGGCAGTGCGCGGCGGACGCGATGATCCTCGCGCCGCTCGGCACCGGCCTGCTGAAGCTGCGGGTGGCGCCGGACGGCCGCGCCGAGGGCCGCTTCCTGCCCACCTCGGTGTACTTCGTACCGCTGCGCACCCCCGGCCGGGCGGCCGGCGCCGACGGGGCGTACGAGGTGGACGCGGTGGGGCTGGGGCTGCCCCGCGAGGCGCTGGGTGACGACCGGTTCCGCTTCCTGCTGGACATCGGCGCGGCCGGACTGCTGCCGCAGGAGGCGTACGTGCTGTGGCGGCGCGAGCGGCGGCCGCGGCGGGAGCGGTACGGCGTGACGGTCGAGGGCGACCGCCAGTGGTTCTGGCTCGACGATCCGTCCGGCCCCTACGCCTGGGAGCTGGGCGGATACCCGAACGGGGCGTGACCGCGCAGGTCACGCCCCGTTCGTGGGGTCAGCCGCGGCGGACGGTCAGCGTCGTCCACGCGCCGACGTGCACCCGGTCGCCCTCGTGCAGCGCGACGGGGACGTACGGCTGGATCGGCTCCTCGGCGAGGTTGAGCGTGGTGCCGTTGGTGGAGTTCTGGTCCACCACGGCCCAGCTGCCGTCCGGCTGCTGCACCAGCAGCGCGTGCTGATGCGAGACACCCGGGTCCTCGGGCGAGCGGCCCAGGTCGACGTCGGGCGACTCACCGGTGCTGTTGCGCCGCCGCCCGATGGCGATCTGCCCACCGGCCAGTGGCAGCTGCTGCTCGGGGCCGTACGCGGGGAGGTTGAGCCCCGTGGCCTCCGGGCCGCTGCGCTCCATCATCGCCGCGAAGTACGCACGGTCCGGTGCGATGGCGACGACCCAGCCGTCCCCGACGACCGGAGCCGGACCCTGCGGCGCCTCCGGCGCCTGCCCCGGGCCGCCGCCCCACTGCTGCTCACCCGGCGGGGGCGGCGTCTGCTGCGGGTCGTACGGACCGGGCTGCTGCGGCGGCACCGGGCCCTGCGGCGGTCCAGGCGGCTGCTGCACGAACGGCGCCGGGGGCGCGGGCGGCGCGCCCTGGGCGTCCGGCGGGCTCAGCGGCCAGTCGTCCCCGGGCTGCTGCGGCGGCACGGGCTGACCACCGGGCGGCGGGCCCTGCTGCGGCGGCGGGAAGCCGTAACCGTCCTGCGGCGGCGGGAAGCCCTGCGGGCCGGGGCCCGGTGCGGGCGGGAAGCCGTAGCCGCCCTGGGGGCCGCCGGGCGGCGGGCCCGGGTGTCCGACGGGCGGCGCGAACGACGCGGGCGCCTGCCCGGCGAAGGCGAAGCGGCACTCCTCACAGGACGGCGCACCCGCGGCCCGCGGCGTACCGCACTGCGGGCACGCCTCGGGCACCCCCTGCTGCTCGGGGCCGGGCGCGGGCGGGAAACCGTAACCGCCCTGCGGCGGCTGACCCGGACCACCCTGCGGGCCGGGGCCCGGCGCGGGCGGGAAGCCGTAACCGCCCTGGGGGCCGCCGGGACCGGCCGCACCCGGGGGCGGCGGGAAGCCCTGGCCGCCCTGGGGACCGCCGGGCGGCGGGAAACCGGGCGCACCCTGCGGCGCGGGCGGCGGGAAACCGTAGCCGCCCTGCGGCGGGCCGTCCTGCGGCGCGGGCGGCGGGAAACCGTAGCCGCCCTGCGGCGGGCCGTCCTGCGGCGCGGGCGGCGGGAAGCCGTAGCCGCCCTGCGGGGCACCGGGAGGCGGCGGCATCTGACCGGGCGGCGGACCGGCCTGGCCCGGCGGCGGGAAGCCGTAACCGTCCTGCGGCTGGCCCTGGGGACCACCCGGCGGGAAGCCGTAGCCGTCCTGCGGACCCGGGCCGCCCTGGGGCGAGGGGGGCGGCGGGAAACCGTAGCCATCC
>NZ_VKJP01000136.1 GCF_007280575.1 Streptomyces benahoarensis | reverse complement strand
GATTCATGAGCGTCTCGTGGGCTCGGAGATGTGTATAAGAGGCCGGGGCGAGGGGGTTTCCCGACCGGCCGGAATGGTTCCCCGTAACGAATGTGAGCGTTGTCTCACCCCTCCCAACGTCGGTCGAACGGGACGTATGGTGGGCCGACGTCCATCGCACAACCGCCGGGGCCCTCGGCACCCCACGGGTGTCCGCGGTCCTCAGTTGTGTACGGGGTGCGGTACACCGCTCCCGGTGCACAGCGATTGACCTGTCGACCGGGTCCGCCGCGCCAAGAATTACGGGGGGCGTGGAAGGCGGTGTACGACCGTCCTGCCGACTCCGCCTCGGGTGGCGTCGATCCCCTCGGACGTGGGGTTGCGGGCAGGTCTACGCCAGCGCCGGTCACCGACCCCCACCGGGCGTGACGTTCGACCCTCGCGTCCCGAGCAGACCAAGGAAGCACCCATGGCGTCCAGCCTGACGAAGGACGCCGCCGCGCAGGGGAACCCTGCATCCGGCGGTAAGACCTTCTTCGGCCACCCCCGCGGACTGGCCACTCTCTTCATGACCGAGATGTGGGAGCGTTTCAGCTTCTACGGCATGCGGGCACTTCTCGTGCTGTACCTGATCTCCGGCGGCACGGACGCCAAGCCCGGGGCCCAGGGCGGCGGTCTCGCCATGACGATGGCCACGGCGTCGGCGATCTACGCGGTCTACCTCGCGATGGTCTACCTGCTGGCGATGCCCGGCGGTTGGTTCGCCGACCGGGTCTGGGGCCCGCGCAAGACGGTGATCATCGGCGGCTGCGTCGTGATGCTCGGTCACCTCACGCTGGCGGTGCCCGGCACGGCGATGTTCTTCGTCGGCATGGCGTTGGTCGCGCTCGGTTCCGGTCTGCTGAAGGCCAACATCTCGACGATGGTCGGCCACCTCTACGACGGTCCGCAGGACCCGCGCCGTGACGGTGGCTTCACGATCTTCTACATCGGCATCAATGTCGGTGGCTTCGCCGCCCCGCTGGTCGTCGGCACCATCGGCCAGAGCGTCAACTGGCACCTCGGCTTCGCCAGCGCCGCGGTCGGCATGGGTCTGGGTCTGCTCCAGTTCATCATCGGCACCCGTCACCTCGCGCCGCTGAGCAGCACCGTCCCGACGCCGCTGTCGATCGAGGAGCGCAACTCCTGGCTGCGCAAGGGCCTGCTCTGGCTGGTCGTCGCCGCGGTCTTCTACGGCATCGTCGTCGGCACCGGCACCTTCACCCTGAACTGGGCGCTGATCCCGATCGCGCTGCTCGGCCTGATCATCCCGGTCTCCGTGCTGGCCCGGATCAAGCGCGACAAGGATCTGACGTCCGCGGAGCAGACGAAGGTCAGCGGCTACATCTGGTTCTTCGTCGCCGCCGCCGTCTTCTGGATGATCTTCGACCAGGCCGGTTCCACGCTGAGCGGCTTCGCCGAGAAGAACACCGCCGACACCGTCTTCGGCATGCACTTCCCGTCGACGTGGTTCCAGTCCGTCAACCCGCTGTGGGTGATGGCGCTCGCCCCGGTCTTCGCCTGGATGTGGCTGGCGCTGGCCAAGCGCCTCAAGGAGCCGAGCACCACGATCAAGTTCGCCATAGCGATGGTGATGATCGGCATCTCGTACTTCGTCTTCATCGTCCCGATGGGGATGTCGTCGGACGGCACGAAGGTCAGCCCGATGTGGCTGCTCATGGTCTACATGATCCAGACCATGGGTGAGCTGTGCCTCTCCCCCGTCGGTCTGTCGGTCACCACCAAGCTGGCACCGGAGAAGTACGCCAGCCAGATGCTGGGTGTCTGGTTCCTCGCCGTCACCGCGGGCGACTGCATCGTCAGCCTGCTCTCCACGGCCGGTGCCGACCTGAGCGGTGTGGGCGTCCTCTCCGCGGAGGCCACGCTGGCGGTCCTGGCGGGTCTCGCGATCTGGCTGAACCGCAAGAAGATCACGGGGCTGATGGGCGACGTGCGCTGACGCGTCCCCGATACGCCCCGAGGGCCCGGCACACCACGTTCGGTGTGCCGGGCCCTCCTGCGTGCGGTGGCCGGGCCGTACGCCGTGACCGGCCGTGACCTGGTCGTACGTGGCCGGGCCGCGCGGCGCCGGTCAGCGGCGGGCCCGGCGCCACGGGGTGCCGAGCAGCAGTGCCCCGCCGAGCAGCAGCACGGTCGCGGCGAAGAGGCCGAGGGCGTTGAGGCCACCGTGGTCGCTCGCGCCGGTGTCGGCGAGTCCGCCCGCGGCGCCGCCCGCCGCGTCCGCGCCGCCGCCCGTGGATCCGGACGCCCCGCCTGCCGTTCCGGCCGTGCCGCCGGAGGCGCCGCCGGGCCGGGCCGCGGTGTCGAGCGTCAGGGAGGCGCCCGGGTCCTTCTCCGGGGTGCAGGTGGTGGTCGTCCCCAGGGCGTTGACGGTCAGGACGCCGGGGGTCAGCGTCGTACGGCCGGTGGCGCCCGGGGTGTAGGTGCCCTTGAGGTCGGGGATCTCGATGGGCTGCCCGGACTTGATGGGCGCGGCGTTCGCCGGACCCTCGACCTTGACGGTGCCCTTGTCCGCGCCGCCCAGCGCGACCGCCATCGACGGCTTGACGGAGCCCTTGGGGATGTCCGCGGGGCTGTCCATCACGGACTTGCCGAACTTCACCGTCAGGCCGTAGCCGCCGCCCTTCGCCACCGCGTCGATCCGCACCGGCGAGGTGGCCTTCTTGTCCCCGATCGGCGTCTTGCAGGCGTACGGGACCTGCACCTGCTTTCCCTGGTGCGCGGTGCCGTCGGGTTCGCCGCCGGAACCGCCCGAGCCACCTGTGCTGCCGGTGCTGCCGCTGCCGCCCGTGCTGCCGCCGGAGTCGGAGCCTCCGGTGCCGGTCCCGCCGTCCGTACCGCCCGTGGACGTACCGCCGGACGACGCGCCACCGGAGCCGGAGCCGCCGGACGAGGCACCGCCCGCGGCCGTCCCCCCGGAGTCGCCGCCCCCGGTCGTGCCGCCCGATCCGTCGGTCACCTTGATCGTGACGGCCGGTTTCACCGCCTCCTTCGGGACGCACTTGGTGTCCGTGGAGATCGGCTTGTTGACGTTGATCGTGTACGCGCCGGGGGTCAGCGTCACCTCCCCCGGCTTCTCCAGCTTCAGCGTGCCCGTCATGTCCGACAGCACCATCGGGCTGTTCTTCGGGATCGGCGGATTGCTCCGCGGCCCCTTCATCGCCAGCTCACCCGCCTGCGCCCCGGCCAGCTGCACCACGCCGGAGGGCTGCACGGTGTCCTTTTCCAGGTCGAGGATGTCCGGGTTCTTCGAGGCGGCGGTGACCGTCTTCCACACCACCTCGATCTCCTGGCCGACCTTCGCGGTCGCCGGTGCGCTCAGCGCCACCGTGGTGGTGCCCTCGACCGGCGGCAGCCCCGAGATCGGTGGCGGGGTGCACTCCGTCCGGTACGCGGCGTCCGCCGCCCGCGCGGTCGGGGCCGTGGCCACCAGCCCCGCGCCCGCGAGCAGCAGCGCGGCCCCGGCGGCCGTCCCCGCTCTCCTCCATTGCCTCATCACGATGACCCTTCCGCTGTCGGTGGTGCGGTGGATGTGGTCGCGGACGGTGCGGTGTCCGGGGTGTACCAGGGCAGCGCGGCCGGGCGGTCCGCCGGTGCGGTCCCCCCGTCCGCGCCGCCACGCAGGGGGCGCAGGCGCGCCCGCCACCGGCCCGGCGCCCGGGGCCCGGCGGCCCCATGGGCGGGCGCGGCGGCGCGCGGCACCGGTGCGGTCCGTGGGCGTACGCGGTCGACGACGGCCATGCCGACGCGGAAGACGGCGGCGGGCACCACCAGACAGAGCAGCACCCAGAACAGCGTCACGCCCCAGGGCCGCCCGACGCCCCACGGCTGCTCGACCAGAAGCGTGCCGCCGTACGTCGCGGAGACCTGGTAGTCGCCGTAGGCGCCGGCCGCCAGCTCCACGTCCAGGGCGATGCGGGCCTTCTTCCCGGCGGGCACGGTGCCGCGCCACTGCCGGTCCTCCCACTGGGGCGCGAACACGCCGTGCGCGGTGCCCACCCGGAAGACCGGGTTCTTCGCCGGGACCGGCCCGGTGTTGCCCACCGTGAAGGCCAGCCGCCGCCGCGGCGGCGCGCCGAACCAGGTCAGCAGGTTGGCACCGCCGGTCAGTTCGGGTGCGGAGACGACGGCGAGGCGGGCGCCGGTCTCCTGCTTCGGGAGCGGGGCGACGGGGTGCCCGGCCACCGCGAACGGGACGTCGTCGGCGGCCGCCGGGCCGGTCACGGTCGCCACATGCACCACACAGGGGCAGGGCTTGGGCGGCTCGGCCACCGGCAGCGCGGTACGGAACGCGCCCCGGCCGTCGGTGGTGACCGCCCGTCCGTCGCCGTTGGCGCAGGAGTTGGTGCCGCCGATCATGTTCTGGCCGCAGATCAGCAGGGTGAGCAGCGCCTTGGGCCGCCAGCCGCGCCCGGAGACGGTCACCGTGCCGCCGGTCCCGGCCTGCCCGGTGCCGACCTCGGCCGTGGGGGCTCCCCCGGGCGGCGCGGCAGCCGCGGGCGGCGCGTACGGCAGCAGCACCGCGCCCAGGACGAGGACGGCGGCGGCCGCGCGGTGCAGCCGGGCCCGCGCCGCTGCGCGCGTCACGGTCGGTCTCCCACACGTATCAACTCCCTGACAGCGGGGGCGGGTTGCTCCTGGGGTGCGGTGCGTCCTGCGCGGCGCCGCCGTCGCCACAGCGCGCCGCCCGCGCCCGCGACGACGGCGAGCGCGCCCGCGCCGAGCGCGCCCCGGGAGAGGGGTGCGTACCCGGCGCGCGCGGAGGCGTGCGCGCCCCCGGCCGCGGTGACGGTGAGGGTGACGTCGACGGCGTCCAGGGCGGGCGGATCGGACCAGGTCTCGGTGCGCCGGACGCGCTGTCCGGGGGCGAGCACCACGGGCAGCGCGCGGGCCGGGTGCCGCAGCGCGGTCCCGAGCACGCCGTCGGCACGTACCGCGAGCCGGGGCCGGAGCACCGTGGTGCCGCGGTTGACCAGCGTGTACCGGATCTCCGCAGCGCCGCCGCGCCGGGCGACGGCGACGCCCTCGACGGTCAGCGCGGCGAGCGCGGGGCCGGTCACCCGCAGATGGACGGGGACGGTCCGCCCGCCCCCGGGGCCGTCGGCGCGGAGGGCGGCGGTGCGCTCCCCGGGTCCGGCGTCCCGGGGCACGGTGACCGTGAACGGCACCGCCGCCCGGGTCCGCGCCGGGACGCGCACCCGCGCCACGGCGGGCGCGAGCCAGGCGGAGGCGTCCGTACCGCCCTCGGCCGGGGCGCCGCGCAGCCGGACGGTGACGGGGTGCCCGGCCGGGTTGGTCACCGCGAGCCGGTCTGTCAGGACGGTGCCGGGCGCGCCCTCCAGGTAGAAGAACGGCCGGTCGGTGCCGGTCGGGCGGCTCCCGGCACCGGGCGCGGGCGCGGCCGCCCAGCCGGGCCGGGCGTCGGCCGCCGCGGCGCCCGGAGGCCAGCACGCCAGCGCGGCGACCGTCGCGAGTGCCACGGACACACCGCGGGTACGGAACGGCATCGACTGCTCCTGGTGCTCGTACGCGTACGGAAGGGGCGGCGCGGTGCGGGCGCGCCCCGGGGGGGGGCGGCGCCGTCCGCCCCGGTCAGGCGGAGCGGCGGCGGCCGAGCCAGAGGGCTCCGGCCGCCCCGGCGAGCAGCACGGTGCCGCCGAAGGTGCCGAGGGCGACGGCGGAGTCCGCGGGTCCGGTCTGCGGCAGCTGCCCGCCGGAGCCGGACGCGCCACCGCCCGAGGAGCCGCCGGACGCGTCGCCCGACGCGCCGGAGCCGCCCTTGACGTCCAGGGTGAGCGACGGCTTGGGGCTGTTGTCGGGGGTGCAGGTGGTCGTGGTGCCGAGGGCCTTGATGGTGAGCTTGCCCGCCGTGAACGTCACCTTGCCGCTCGCCTTGGGGGTGTACGTACCGCTCAAGTCACTGATCTTGATAGGGGTGTTGGCCGGGATGGCCTGGTCGTTGGGCGGGCCGGACACCGGTACCGTCCCGCTGTCCGCGCCGCCCAGCTCGATGACGGCGGACGGCTTCATGGCACCCTTGCCCAGCTCGACGGGGCTGGACGAGACGCCCTTCCGGAACGACATCACCAGCCGGTACCCGCCGCCGCTCGGGGTGCCCTTGATGTCGATGGGCGAGACGGCGCCCTTGTTGCCGATCGGTGTCTTGCACTGGTAGTTGACGTCGACGACCTCGGCATGCGCGGCCGGGGCGGACAGCAGCACCGCCGCTCCGGTCAGCGCCACGGCGACGGTGGGCCGGGCCGCGCGGCGGGGGCGGCGGATGGGCGATGCGTGGAAGCGGGCCACCTCTCGTTCCCTTCTCCCGGGTCCAGGGGCGCGGCGGGGCCCGTGCGGACCGCGAGCCCGGCGGCGGGCCCCGTACCGTCCCTGGGCGCCGCCCCTTTTGCTGACGGCGCATCAGATGGGTGGCTCAAGGTACGCCGGGGACCGCGAAGGGGGAAGGCACTGCGCGGGGCGGATCGGGGCGGAACGCACGGAGGGCGCGGACCTGCGGTCCACGCCCTCATTTCCCGGCCGACGCCGGGTCCGCAGGCGACGTGTGCCGCCCGTCACCGCTCAGGACGGAGCGGCCAGTTCGGCCCAGACGGTTTTCCCGGCGCCGTCGGCGTTGCGGACGACGCCCCAGTCCAGGCAGAGCCGCTGCACGATAAACATGCCGTGCCCGCCCGGGCGTCCGGCGCGGTGCGGGGTGCGCGGCGCGGGCGATCCGGCACCGAGGTCGCCGACCTCCAGGCGCAGCACCTTGGCGGTGCAGCGCAGCCGCAGCTCCTCGGGGCCCTCGGCGTGCAGGCAGGCGTTCGTGACCAGCTCGGAGACGACCAGCAGGACGTCCTCGGCGGCCGCGCGCTGGTCCGCGGTGGCGGCCGGCAGCCAGCCCCAGTCCTGGAGGGCCTCACGGGCGAAGTCCCGGGCGCGCGCGACGGCTCCCCGGGTGCCGCTCAGGCGCAGCCTGCGGACCTGGCCGACCGGGGCGGCGGCCGGAGCGCCGGCGCTGCCCGGTTCCGGGCCGAGGTCGCCCGGCGGGTACGGCCGGGTGGTGCTCATCAGCGCTTCACCTCACCGATTCGCCTTTTCACGGAAAACGGATAACTGACAGATTCAACGGATTCAGATGTCTCCTGCCCGACCGGACCGCGAGAACACCCACTTCTTGGGCGCGGAAGATGTGACGCGGACTACGTGCCCGGAAGGCCATCCTCCGGAGCATCGTCCGTCACCCTTCGTCGGCCAGCGCCGCGTCGAGTGAGTCGTGCACCGTGAATACCGCCTCCGCGCCGGTGATCTCGAATACGCGGGCCACCACGGGCTGCATCGCGACGAGGTGGACCCCGCCCCCCACGGCCTCCGCCTTCAGCCGGGCTCCGAGCAGGACATTGAGTCCGGTGGAGTCCATGAATTCCAGGGGCGCACAGTCGACCACGAGGCGGGCGTGCCCCTCTGCCACACACCCCTCCAACGCCTCACGCAACAGATCGGCGGTGTGGTGATCCAGCTCACCCGCCGCCGTCACGACCGCGCTGGCGCCGTGATGCCGGATCGCGACGTGAAGCCGACCCCGGCTCGCACTGCCGACCGTCCCGCGGTCCATGCGCGCG
The DNA here is from genome assembly GCF_007280575.1 of Streptomyces benahoarensis. Classification (GTDB taxonomy): domain Bacteria; phylum Actinomycetota; class Actinomycetes; order Streptomycetales; family Streptomycetaceae; genus Streptomyces; species Streptomyces benahoarensis. The sequence continues at coordinate 7,526 of NZ_VKJP01000136.1, read as the reverse complement.
CACCCCTCTTGCTGTCTCGACGTCGTTTGCCTATGACTGCGCTCAATCGAACCCTACGCCTTCACTTCACACAGGGGTAGCCGAACAATCCACATATAGCACCAAATACGGGCATCGCACACTTGCCATCTTCCAGCAAAGCCAGGTAGGCGTAGATGCAGACACATTCGCCACGGCCGGCTTTGGAGGCGCCGCACACCGCAGCTTCACGTAGAGGCATCGGCAGCCATATGCCGAGAACGATGGAGGAGACCATGTCACCCCGGCTCGACGAAATGCGCACCGACGACACCCGGCAGCACACCTCGTCGACACCCCCGTCCGACCCGACCGGGCAGATCCCTTCCCAGCCGGCCGCCGCCGAACCCGAATTGACGGCCGTGCCCGAAATCGACGGACTGCCCGAGATCCCGCCGTTCGACGAGGTGGGTCCGGTCGATGCGAGGGCCTTGTCCAAAACTCTCTTCGAGCGGCTCGAATCCCTCGAAGAAGGCACCCACGAATTCGCCTATGTCCGTAACACCCTGGTCGAACTCAATCTCGCCCTGGTCAAGTTCGCGGCCTCCCGGTTCCGTTCCCGCAGCGAACCGATGGAGGACATCGTCCAGGTCGGCACGATCGGTCTGATCAAGGCGATCGACCGTTTCGAGCTGAGCCGCGGCGTCGAGTTCCCGACGTTCGCGATGCCGACGATCGTCGGCGAGATCAAGCGTTTCTTCCGCGACACCAGTTGGTCGGTGCGCGTGCCGCGGCGGCTGCAGGAACTCCGCCTCGACCTCGCCAAGGCCGGTGACGAACTGGCGCAGAAGCTGGACCGTGCACCCACGGTCGGCGAACTGGCCGAACGCCTCGGTATCTCCCGGGACGAGGTCGTGGAGGGCATGGCGGCGAGCAACGCGTACACCGCGAGTTCGCTCGACGCCCAGCCGGAGGAGGACGACAGCGAAGGCGCGCTGGCGGACCGCATCGGCTACGAGGACCACGGACTCGAAGGCATCGAGTACGTCGAATCCCTCAAGCCTCTGATCGCCGAACTCCCGCCGCGCGACCGGAAGATCCTGTCGCTCCGCTTCGTCGCCAACATGACCCAGTCCGAGATCGGCGAGGAGTTGGGCATCTCCCAGATGCACGTCTCCCGGCTGCTCTCGCGCACCCTGGTGCGGCTGCGCAAGGGCCTGATGATCGACGAGTGAGGTTCCGCGGTCGCCACCGGTCCACCGGCCGGTGTCCGCCCGCGCGAAGGAGGGCCTGCCCCGGGTGACTCGGGGCGGGCCCTCCTTCGCGTCCGGGCCGCCAGGGCCCTTCTGTGGCCTCTCAGGCCACCCGAACGCCCTTGCGCCAGACGCCCGACACCAGCGGGACGCCGGGCCGGTAGGCGAGGTGGACGTGCGAGGGGGCGTCCAGCAGCGTGAGGTCGGCGCGCGCGCCGGGGGCGATCCGGCCCACGTCGTCGCGGCGCAGCGCCCGCGCGCCGCCCGCCGTCGCGGCCCACACCGCCTCGTCCGGCGTCATCCGCATGTCCCGTACGGCGAGGGCGATGCAGAACGGCATCGACGAGGTGAAGGACGAGCCGGGGTTGCAGTCGGTGGAGAGCGCGACGGTCGCCCCGGCGTCCAGGAGGCGGCGCGCGTCGGGCCAGGTGGCGCGGGTGGAGAACTCCGCGCCGGGCAGCAGCGTCGCGACGGTGGCGGAGTTGGCGAGCGCGTCGACGTCGGCGTCGGTGAGGTGGGTGCAGTGGTCGGCGGAGGCCGCGTCCAGCTCCACGCCGAGCTGCACGCCGGGCCCGTAGGACAGCTGGTTGGCGTGGATACGGGGCAGCAGACCGCGCCGCTTGCCCGCGGTGAGGATCGCGCGGGCCTGGTCGCCGTCGAAGGCGCCCTTCTCGCAGAAGACGTCGATCCACCGGGCGTGCGGGGCGCAGGCGTCCAGCATCGGGCCGGTGACGAGGTCGACGTAGCCGGCCGGGTCGTCGGCGTAGTCGGGCGAGACGATGTGCGCGCCGAGGTAGGTGACCTCGTCGGTGTGCTCCCCGGCGATGCGCAGCGCGCGGGCCTCGTCCTCGACGGTCAGGCCGTAGCCGGACTTGGTCTCGAAGGTGGTGGTGCCCTGGCGCAGCGCCTCGGCCAGGTAGTGGGCGACGTTGGCGGAGAGCTGTTCGTCGGTGGCGGCGCGGGTGGCGGCGACGGTGGTGCGGATGCCGCCCGCCTCGTAGGCGCGGCCCGACATCCTGGCGTTGAACTCCTGGGTGCGGTCGCCGCCGAACACCAGGTGGGAGTGGGAGTCGACGAAGCCGGGCAGCGCGGAGCGGCCGCCCGCGTCGACGGCGTTGTCAGTGGCGGGTGTTTTGCTGGACGGACCGACCCAGGCGATGCGGTCGCCGTCGATGACGACGGCCGCGTCCTGGATCAGACCGAGGGGGCCTTCGCCGAGGGAGGGGTCGTTGGTGACGAGCTGGGTGAGATGGGTCAGTGCGGTGGTGGTCATCGCGGTGCTGTTCTCCTTCGTCCGCTGGAGGCACGTCAGTTGCTGGTGCGCACGGCGGCGATGGCCGCGGCGAGTTCGGTGGGGACGTCCGGTACCAGCGTGTGCACGCCGTCGCGGACGATCTGTCGGCCGCCGACGACGGTGTGCCGTACGTCGGCCGCCGTCGCGGCGAATACCGCGGTCTCCGCGGCGAGCCGGGGCAGCGGGCCCGCGGTCCGTACGGAGTCCAGCGCGATCGTGGTGAAGTCCGCGAGGGCGCCGGTGGTCAGGGTGCCCGCGTCGTCCCAGCCGAGGGCGGCGTGCCCGTCGGCGGTGGCGGCGCGCAGCAGTGCCGCGGCGGTCCAGTGGCCGCGGGCGCGGGTGCGCAGCCGCTCGTTCAGCTCCATGGCGCGGGCCTCTTCGAGCAGGTCGATGACGGCGTGGCTGTCGCTGCCGAGGGAGAGCGGGCTGCCGCTGTGCTGGAGGCGGGCGGCGGGGCCGATGCCGTCGGCGAGGTCGCGTTCGGTGGTCGGGCACATGCACACGCCACTCCCGGCGCCGCCGAGCAGGCCGATGTCCTCCGGGGTGAGGTGGGTGGCGTGCACCGCGGTGGTGGCGCGGCCGAGGACGCCGTGGTCGGCGAGGAGGCGGGTGGGCGTGCAGCCGTGCGCCTCGTGGCAGGCGTCGTTCTCCGCGGTCTGCTCGGAGAGGTGGACGTGCAGCGGGGCGCCGCGCTCACGGGCCCAGTCGGCGACGGTGCCCAACTGCGCGGCGGGCACGGCGCGTACGGAGTGGATCGCCGCGCCGATGCGGGCGTGCCCGTCGCCCTTGAGAGCGGCAGCGCGCTCGGCCCAGGCGTCGGCGGTGCCGTCGCTGAAGCGCCGCTGGTGCGGGGCGGGCGGGGTGCCGAAGCCCGCGGAGAGATAGGCGGTGTCGAGGAGGGTGATGCGGATACCGGCGTCGGCGGCGGCCGCGATCAGCGCCTCGCCCATGGCGTTGGGGTTGGCGTAAGCGCCGCCGCCGGGCCGGTGGTGGAGATAGTGGAACTCGCCGACGCAGGTGATTCCGGCGAGCGCCATCTCGGCGTAGACGGCCCGCGCGAGGGCGTGGTAGCTGTCCGGGTCGAGGCGGGCGGCGGTGTCGTACATGACCTCGCGCCAAGTCCAGAAGGTGCCGGAGCCCACCTGCACGGTGGAGCGCAGCGCCCGGTGGAAGGCGTGCGAGTGGGCGTTGGCCAGGCCCGGCAGCGTCAGCCCGCGCAGGGCGATCGCGCCGGGCGGCGGGGTGGCGGTGCTGGTGCGGACGGCCGTGATCCGCCCCTGCGCGGTCTCGACGGTCACGCCGGGCTCGGTGTGGGTGCCGAGCCAGGCGTGTTCGAGCCAGTAGACCGTCGCGCCCTGCGGCGTGGGGCGTTCGGGGGTCGTGTCCTGTGGCGCCGTTCCGTGCGGCGTCGTGTCCTGCGGCGTCATGTGCACGCGAGACCTTCCAGTACGTCGGCGAGTGCGGTGACCCCGGCGACGCAGTCGTCCTCGGCCGCGGTTTCGGCGGGCGAGTGCGAGACGCCGGTCGGGTTGCGTACGAACAGCATGGCGGTCGGGACGCTCGCGGAGAGGATGCCCGCGTCGTGTCCGGCGCCGGTGCCGAGGACGGGTACGGGCCGCCCGCCGCCGGAGCGGGCGAGCAGGGTGCCCAGCTCGTCGCGGAGGGCGTGCCCGAATTCCACGACGGGGGTGAAGGATTCGCGGACGATGCGCAGGTCGACGCCGTCCCGGGCGGCGCTCTCCTCGGCGGCGCGTTCGATCTCCTTCACGACGGTGTCCAGGATGTCCTGGTCGGCGGCGCGGGAGTCGAGCCAGCCGCGGACGAGCGAGGGGATCGCGTTGACACCGTTCGGTTCGACGCTGATCTTCCCGAAGGTCGCCAGGGCGCCCGCGGTCCGGGCGGCCTCCCGCGCGGCGAGGACGGTCCGGGCGTAGCTGAGCATGGGGTCGTGGCGGTCCTCCAGGCGGGTGGTGCCCGCGTGGTTGGCCTCGCCGTGGAAGTCGAACCGCCAGCGGCCGTGCGGCCAGATGGCGGAGGCGATGCCGACCCGGTCGCCGGTCAGGTCGAGGGCGCGGCCCTGCTCGATGTGCAGCTCCACGAACGCGCCGATGCGCGCCAGCCGGTCGAGGTCGGGTCCGATCGCGTCGGGGTCGTATCCGGCGCGCTCCATCGCCTGCGGCAGGGTGATCCCGTCGGCGTCGCGCAGTTCGCGGGCGTCCTCGGGGGTCAGGGCACCGGCGCTGAGCCGGGAGCCGACGCAGGCGAGCCCGAAGCGGGCGCCTTCCTCGTCGCCGAAGTTGACGAGGGCCAGCGGCGCGGTGAACTCCACTCCCCTGCGGCGGAGTTCATCGAGCGCGGCGAAGGAGGAGACGACGCCCAGCGGGCCGTCGAAGGCGCCGCCGTCCGGGACGGAGTCCAGGTGGGAGCCGGTGACGACGGCGGCGCCGGGGGCGACCTCGGTGTACGAGCGGACGCCGAGCCAGGCCCACTGGTTGCCGTTGCGGTCCAGTTCGTAGGCGAGGCCGCGGGACTCGGCCTGGGCACGGAACCACGCACGGCAGTCGGCGTCGGCGGCGGTCCAGGCGTGGCGGCGGTAGCCGCCGGAGGAGGCGTCGCGGCCGAGGGGCCGCAGCTCCCGCCACATGGTGTGGAACGACGCGGTCTGACCGGTCATGCGCGCGCTCCCGTCGTGGGGTCGGCGGCGCCTTCACGCGGTACGGGACGAGGTCCTGGCACGGGTGCCTCCCGGCATCGATTGGATCGGGATATTCACATATTGACTTCGCTGAATATGGCTAGTCAACAGCACGGAGAGGGTGGCGACACCCGCAACCGAACCGGGCACACGCGAAGATTCACCCCCCTTTTGACTTGCCCACCAGGAAAGTCGGTGTTAGCTTTCCCAGTAGGCAAGTAACGTCACGGGGGAGGGGACGACCATGACCACACCGGTCGACGCGGAGCGCGCCTGGCAGGACCTGCAGCGCATCCGGGTACCGCAGGAACGGGTCTACGACGAGGTGGAGCGCGGCGCGTCCGGCGAGGCCGCCACGACCTACATCACCGCCACGCTCATGTGGCTCTTCGTCGCCAGCTGGGGCCTGACCCTCCCGGACTGGATCTTCTGGCTGCTGACCGTGGCGTACGTCGTCCTGCTGGGCACGCTGATCACCTTCGCCGCCCGCCGCGCGCGGGTCCGGCTGCACCGCTCGCGCCACACCTGGCGGTCGGTCGCCTCCGCGCTGGCCGGTGCGGTGGTGTCGCTCACCACCCTGCTGCTCTCGGGTTTCCTCGCCCGGAGCCTGCACCTGCCGCTGCCCACCGTGATCCAGGCCACCGTCTCCGTCGGCGTCCATCTGCTCTGCGTCGGTCCGGCGAACCGCTGGACGCGATCCGCGCTGCGGAGCCACGGCGCCCGGCTCGACCCGAGCGGCTCCCGGCCCGCACCGACCGCCCCGTGAACCGCCCCCGTGGTGAGGAGAACGCCCGATGAGCACCCCGACAGGTTTCGACGAACTGATCCATCCGGCGACCCGGCTGTCCGTGGTGGCCCTGCTCGCGGCCACCGAATGGGCCGACTTCCCGTTCATCCGTGACAGCCTCTCGCTCAGCGACTCCGCGCTCTCCAAGCAGCTCCACACCTTGGAGGAGGCCGGGTATCTGGAGATCCGCAAGGAGGGCGGCGGCCGTCGGCGCCGCACCAAGGTCCGGCTCACCGACCGGGGCAGGACCGCGTTCGAGGGCCATGTGGCGGCGCTCCGGGCCATCGTGGAGGACGCCCCGACCGCCACCCCGGCGGCCACCGCGCCCGCCGAGGACACCACCACCCCGGCACCCGCCACCGCCGCCGAGGTGACCCGATGACGGCGATCACGGTGCCCGCGCGGCCCGGCGACGGCCCGGTGGTCCGGGCGCGCGATCTGCGGATGGCGTACGGCGGCAGAGAGGTGCTGCGCGGGGTGGACCTGGAGGTGCGCCGCGGCGAGATCCTCGCCCTGCTCGGGCCGAACGGCGCGGGCAAGACCACCACCGTGGAGATCCTGGAGGGCTTCCGGCGGCGTTCGGCGGGTGAGGTCGAGGTGCTGGGCGCGGATCCGGCGCATGGCGACGAGGCATGGCGCGCCCGGCTCGGCCTGGTCCTGCAGACCTGGCGGGACCACGGACGCTGGCGGGTGGGCGAACTCCTCGCCCACTTCGCGCGCTACTACCGCGATCCGCGCGACCCGGACGCGTTGCTGCGCCTCGTCGGTCTCACCGACCACGCCGGGCAGCAGGCGGCTCGGCTCTCGGGCGGACAGCGGCGGCGCCTCGATGTGGCGCTCGGCATCATCGGCCGCCCCGAACTCCTCTTCCTGGACGAGCCGACCACCGGTTTCGACCCGGAGGCGCGCCGCGACTTCCACGACCTGGTCGAACGGCTGGCCCGGGACGAGGGGGTGACGGTCCTGCTCACCACGCACGACCTCGTGGAGGCCGAGCGGCTGGCCGACCGTATGGCGATGCTGGTCAACGGCCGCATACGGGCCTGCGGCACGCCCCGGGAGCTGGCCCGGCGGGCGGCCGCGCAGGCGGAGGTCCGCTGGACGGCCCCGGACGGTACGCCGCGCCGGGAGCGGACCGCCGACCCCTCCCAGCTGGTCTGGGAACTGCACCGGTCGACCGGCGGCCCCCTCCCCGACCTGGAGGTACGCCGCCCGACGCTGGAGGACACCTACCTCCACATGCTGCACGGGAAGGACGACGCGGCCGGTCCGGCGGAGGGCCGGGCGCCCGGCACCGCGGGCGACGCGGCGCGAGCGGCCTGACCGTACGGCCGCGGAGAGCGTGGGGCGGGGCGGCACGGGAGTCCGGCACGCCCGGACACGCCCAACCCCGGCCCGCCCGGCGGGAGACGGCACGTCGCCCGGCGGGCGGCACCGCACCGGACCGGACCGCATACGCGTGAACGAGGACGAGGAACACCAAGGGGGAATGACGCCATGACACAGACGGACATGGGCTCGAAGGGGGCGCCCGACCAC
>NZ_VKJP01000135.1 GCF_007280575.1 Streptomyces benahoarensis | reverse complement strand
CCCCACTACCCGCCCTACGTCTATCTCCTCTTCCTCGCCCTGCGCGGCATCCACGGATCCGCCCGCTATTGCGCCGGCGATCTGCAAGACCCCCGTGTGTGGGCGGCGATCCGCGACGGTGTCGCCCACCACCTGGGCCACGACGAAGCAGCCCGCCTACCCGAGCGCGGCCCCTCCCGTCATCAGTGGCAGCACGCACAACGCACCCTGCTCATCCCCCGCCGCGAAGATCTCAGCGACGCCTTCGCCGACCTCGCCCTCGCCCAGGCCCGGCGCCAAGGACTGCTGCCCACCGGCGCCACACGCTCTTGGAGCAACCCCCAGCGCCACCAACTCATCGCCGGCGACGGCACCGTGGCCAAGTCCCCCACCCTGTCCACCACCCCCTGCAGCGTCGACCCCCTCACCGGCGAGATGCGCCGCCACCGCGTCGACCCTGCCTCCTCCTGGCAGAAAGAAGGCAGCACCGACCCCACCGACGAGACAGCCATGGTCCTCGGCACCAAATTCGTGGTCTTCTCCACCCGCCACCGCGGCTACTTCCGCCGCGTCTTCCTGCGCTACGCCCACGTCCCCCACAACCACCCCGGCGGCGAAGCCGCCATCGCCCTCGACCTGGCCTGTGCCATCCTCGACGCCGCCGACGGCTGCATGGGCGTCCTCTACGACGGGGCACTGCGCGGCATGCACCGCGACGTCATCGCCCGCCGCGGCCGTCTCCTGATCAACAAGCAGCACAAAGGCGTCAAACCCCGCTACATCCGCACCCTCGACTTCGGGCCCTGCCGCCACGAACTGTGGTCCAACAGCGGACGCGTCCACGAGCGCGCCTTCCTCGACGACGGCACCAGCGCCTTCATCCCCCTGCCCGTCAGCAAACTCGAACGCCGCGCCAGCACCCACACACACCGCTGGTACCACCTCCTTGCCGTCCCCTGCCCCCGCGGCCCCCACTCCCACCGCGAACCCGTCGGCGTCACCACCACCCCCGGCGAACGCCACAACGGACACAGTGACACCGAAACCGGCTTCCACCGCGCCGAGAACCTCCTCCAGATCCCCGACAACACCGCCACCCACCAAACCCTTTACGGCGGCCGCGAAGACACCGAAGCCGGTTTCTCCCAGCTCGACCGCTCCCTGTGGAACCGCCGCATGATCGCCTTCGGCGCCGAAGCTCAAGCCCTCGTCGTCCTCGGCTTCCTCCTCGCCCAAAACGCCACCAGCGCGGCCCGCCACCACGAAGACCCCACCTACACCGACGCCCACCCCACCGCAGCCCTCAACGGCAACCACCGACGTCAACCCACCCGGCCATGAACTGAACCCAGCCCCCGGCACAGCCCCACCACCCCACCCCATCCGCTAACCTGTCTGGGACCGCCGTGGACACGGCGGTCCCACTCTTGCTGAGACCGAAGAATGACTCAGAGTATTCATCCACGTTTCACGCAAGGCCCCGCCTCCGTAGCTCAGGGGATAGAGCACCGCTCTCCTAAAGCGGGTGTCGCAGGTTCGAATCCTGCCGGGGGCACAGAGAAGCAGTAGGTCAGAGGCCCTGCCGCCCGTTGGGGCGGCAGGGCCTCCGGCTTCCGGTGGGCCGCCGCCTCGACTGGCAGTCGAAGACCCAGCTCGTGGACGGACGTCTTTTCGTCTACGACGACCGCGAGGTCCCCGAAGAGATCAGTCGAGTGGCGATGCGCAACGCCGTCGAGGCAGTGGATGCCCTCATGCGGCCGCACATGAACCAGACGCCGAGTAACGGCTGAGAGCGGCACCCTGCCGCCAGACGCTGCCCCACCGGTCTGTCGGGCAGCTCCTGGCGGACCTCGGCACGGACTGGACAGCCATCACGCTGCAACACTGCTACGTGGCCACCTCCACCATCAACACACGCAGCCATCACGGGCTGGACAGTCATCACGCTGCAACGCCCTCCAGGTCGGCCACCACGCCTGCGGCCTCGCGCGCCTTCTACCGTGTGTCGTTGCCGAATATCACGTGGCGTGCGTCGTGCAGGGTGCCGATCTGTCGCATCGCCGCGCGGTTCCCCTCGTCGGCCGATGTCCGGCGATCCTGGCCAGGTCCTCGCGCAGCGCATCCGCATGACCCGGCTTGATCTCGGTGAAGACGGTGAACTCGCTGCAGACCCCGCCCTTCCTGCCCGGGCGCTCAGGATGGGCGGACCGAGGTGCGCCTGATGTCGCAGTCATGATGAAACTCTCGTGGAGATGGACGACCTCAAGGACATCCCGCGTGCCGCGCGCGAAGTCGGTCGACGTCTCGACTGGAAGCCCACCACCCGTCGTGTCGGCGGCCGGCTCTTCGTCCGCACCCTCTTCGCCCCGTGCCGCATCCCGTGGCAGCCTCACCACGCAGGGCGGACAGTGGAATCAGGGGCATGCGGACAGTGGAATCAGGGGCATCAGGGAAGCGAGATGATCATGGACCGTTATCCTCCCATTGCCGACCACGGCCTCGTCGGCGACCTGCAGACCGCCGCCCTGGTGTCGTCCCAGGGGGTCGTCGACTGGTTCACGGCTCCCCGGTTCGACTCGCCCAGTGTCTTCGCCGCCCTGCTCGACCACGACCGCGGCGGCTACTTCCTGTTCGCGCCGGAAAGCCGGAACACCACCTGCAAGCAGCTCTACTACCCCGACACCGCGGTCCTGGTGACGCGGTTCATGTCACCGGACGGGGTCGGGGAGGTCTTCGACTGCATGCCACCGGATCGCACCGGCACCCCCGCTGACAGGCATGTGCTGATACGCGGTGTGCGGGCGGTGCGCGGAACGGTGCACTTCACCTTGGAGTGCCGTCCGCGCTTCGACTACGGCCGGGCCACCCACCATCTCGACCTGCAGGACGGCACCGCCACGTTCCGGACAGCGAACGTCACCGCCTGGCTGCAAAGCACCTTCCCGCTGCAGCAGGACGGCACGGACCTGCGGGGTGGGGTGACCTTGAAGGCGGGCGAGGCGGCCGCGGCGGTGTTCACCGTCGGCGGACCCGACGGTGACCCACCGCCGCCGGTCACCCCGGACCGGGCGATGGAGCAGTTCTGGGACGTGGTGGAATTCTGGCAGCACTGGGTGCACTCCTCGCGGTACCGCGGCCGGTGGCCTGGTGTGGTGCACCGCTCGGCCATCACGCTCAAGCTGCTCACCTATGCGCCCACAGGTGCGCCCGTCGCAGCTGCCACCATGGGCCTGCCCGAGCAGATCGGGGGTGAACGCAACTGGGACTACCGCTACACCTGGGTCCGCGACGGCTCCCTGTCCGTGCGTGCCCTGCTCGACCTGGGGTTCGCCGAAGAAGCGGCGCAGTTCACACGCTGGATGGGTGACCGCCTCCAGGCCCGGGAGGGCATCGACGGCGAGCCGCTGCAGATCATGTATCGCGTCGACGGGGACTCCGACGTGCCGGAGGAGGTTCTCTCACACTTCGAGGGCTATCGGGGTTCGTATCCGGTGCGGCTGGGGAACGCCGCGTCCGATCAGCTGCAGCTGGACATCTACGGGGAGGCGCTCTACGCCTTGTCGGAGGGGCGTCAGGTCACCGTGGGAGGCAGCTATCACGGTTGGAAGAACGTCGCGCGGACGCTGGACTGGCTCGCCGATTCCTGGGATCGCCCCGACGAGGGCATCTGGGAGACCCGTGGCGGGCGCCAGGACTTCACGTTCAGCCGGGTGATGGCGTGGGTGGCCTTCGACCGGGGGCTGCGCCTGGCGAGAGAGAACAGCCGTCCCGCCGACGCTCCTCGGTGGACCGCCGCTCGGGATGCGATCCTCGAACAGGTGATGGAGCGGGGCTGGAACGAGAAGGAGCAGGCCCTCGTCCAGCACTACGGAAGCGATGTCCTCGACGCCTCGCTGCTGCTCATCCCGCGCGTCGGGTTTCTGGCTCCCATGACGGTGAGCTGGCTGTCGACCCTGGACGCGATGGAACGCACGCTGGTGTCGGACAGCCTCGTCTACCGCTACGACCCCGCGGCCTCCCCGGACGGTCTGCTGGGCTCCGAAGGCACCTTCAGCCTCTGCACCTTCCTCTATGTCGACGCTCTTGCCCGTGCCGGACGGATTCGTCCGGCACGCTATGCCTTCGAGAAGATGCAGACCTACGCCAACCACGTCGGCCTGTTCGCCGAGGAGATCGGCCCCAGTGGCGAGCAGTTGGGCAACTTCCCGCAGGCTTTCACGCATCTGTCGCTGATCATGGCCGCCACCACCCTGGACGACGCCCTCGACCAGCAGCGCGACTGAGCACCAGGGTCACGCCTGCCGCCCGAGGCCGGGCAGCGGCTCAGCCTCCGGTGGCGAAACCGGGGAAGAGGGTCATGCCGCCGTCCACGTAGAGAGTGGTGCCCACCACGTAGTCCATGAGGTCCGAGGCGAGCCCGACCACCGCGTGGGCGATGTCCTCGGGATCACCGACGCGCCCGTAAGGAATCAGCTTCAACAGGTCCTTCGCGGCATCGGGAGTGTCCCAGGCGCTGCGGTTGATGGGCGTCCGGATGGCTCCCGGAGCAACTGCGTTGACCCTGATCCTGTGGGACGCGAGTTCTTGGGCGAGCGTCGCCATCATCATCTGCACGCCGCCCTTGGAGGCCGCGTAGTTGACGTGACCGGCCCACGGGATGAGCTGGTGCACCGAGCTCATGCAAATGATCTTCCCGGCCGCGCGCGACACCTCGGGGACGACCCCCCTTCTCAAGAACTCCTTCGTCGCCTCCCGCGCGCACAGGAACTGGCCGGTGAGGTTGACGTCCAGCACCTTCTGCCACTGGGCCGTCGTCATCTCGGTGAACGGAGCGTCGCGCTGCAGCCCGGCGTTGGCCACGAGGATGTCGATGGTCCCGAACTCCTGCACCATCCGTTCGATCATCGCGACGACCTGGTCCTCCTGGGACACGTCTGCCTCGTACGCCATCGCGCGCACCCCGAACCCGGAGATCTCCTCGACCACCTGCTCGGCCTCCTCGCGGCCGGCGACATAGTTCACGACCACGTCGGCTCCGGCGCGCCCCAGGCCGATGGCCGTCGACTTGCCGATGCCCGAGTTCGCGCCGGTGACGAGTGCCTTCTGGCCTTTCAGCAGATGCGCGGGAATGACGCCCTGAGTGGCATTCTGAGTCACGCTCACGCCGGTTTCTCCTCCTCAACTGGCTGCCCGGCGACCTCATACGGGTCTGTTCGGCCTCTACCGACACCGAATCATCCGGGAGCCCGGTCCACACTCCGGGCGCGGGCAGAATGGGCCGATCGGCCGAACTCGACCAGGCCACGAGGACATGTGACTCCGGCGCCGATCGGCAGGGCGGGGCGGCCCTTTCCCCGCATGCGGGGAAAGGGGTGCGCGGGATAGGCTTTTCAGGAGAAGGTCAGGATCTCTGAGCGGTATCACCCGCCGGTCGCCTTACCCGCGATAATCCATTCTTTCTGCGGCGGCCCGACGAGCGCGGTGCGCCCCCCTCCCAGTCCGCGGAGGTGGGCAACGGCCCCATCCCTTCTCTTTCGCCGCCTCACGCCGTGCGCGCCGGAGTGGCTCCGGTTGCCGGGCCCGCAGCCTGCAATCCCTGTGGAGGCCGGGATGAGAGTTGTCGTTGATCTTTCCCGATGCGAAGGATATGCGCAGTGCGCCTTCCTGGCTCCGGACGCGTTCCGGATGCACGGCGAGGAAGCGCTGATGTACGACCCTGGTGCCAGCAACGCCCGGCGCGATCAGGTGCTGCGCGCCGCAGCGGCCTGCCCGGTCCAGGCGATTCTGGTCGACCAGTTGGAGGGACGGGACGCACCGGCGGAAGGGTCGTCGTCATGACCAGCGCCGAGAATCTGCAAGCATTCAAACGGGATGGCCGCATCGTGGTCGTCGGGGCGTCGCTGGCGGGACTGCGCGCCGCGGAGACGCTGCGCGACGAGGGTTTCACCGGTTCGTTGACCATGATCGGCGACGAGCTGGGCGAACCTTACGACCGGCCTCCCCTGTCCAAGCAGGTACTGACCGGGTGGGTGCCGGCCGAAAACACCAAGCTGCCGCGACGCCGTGAGATCGATGCGAAGTGGCTGCTGGGTGTGCCCGCCAGCGGGCTGGACCTGGCGACCAACCAGGTGCGTCTCGCCGACGGACGCACGGTCCCCTTCGACCGGGTGTTGATCTCCACCGGGGTTCGGGCCCGGCCTTGGTTCGTCGAGAGCGAGGCGGCCCTGGACGGGGTTTTCGTCGTGCGTACGCGCGAACACGCCGAGGGCCTGCAGCGGGCCCTCGCCGCCGGGCCCTCACGCGTACTGGTCATCGGTGCGGGATTCACCGGCTCCGAGATCGCCTCCATCTGCCGCGAACGGGACATCCCGGTGACCGTGGCCGAACTCGCGCCGGCCCCGCTGGTCGGGGCGCTCGGCGCCATGATCGGTGAGGTTGCGGCGGACATGCAGCGCGCACGCGGTGTGGACCTGCGCTGCGGCGTCAAGGTGACCCAGCTGGAGGGCGACGCGCAGGGGCGGTTGCGCCGCGCTCACTTCGACGACGGCACCACGATCGACGCCGACGTGGCGGTGGTGGCACTCGGAGGCATTCGCAACACCGAGTGGCTGCAGGGCTCAGGACTGGCGGCGGGGGTCTGGGGAATCGCCTGCGACACGGGCTGTCGCGCCCTCGACCTCAACGGCCTGGTCACCGACGACATCTTCGTCGCCGGAGACGTGGCTCGCTGTCCGAACCCGATCTACGAGTACCGGCTCATCTCGCTGGAGCACTGGGCCAACGCCGTGGAGCAGGCCGAGGTCGCGGCACACAACATGGTCAGCGGCCAGGCCGACCGCTGGCCCCACCTGTCCATCCCGCTGTTCTGGTCGATCCAGTTCGGGGTCAACATCAAGTCCGTCGGCGTGCCGACCTTCGCCGACGAGGTGGTCGTCACCCAGGGTTCGGTGCCCGACCACCGCTTCGTCGCCGCATACGGCTATCGGGGCCGCGTCACCGCGGCAGTGAGTTTCAACAACGCGAAGTGGCTGGACCATTACCGGACACTCATCGAGACGGCCGCGCCCTTCCCGCCTGCCTGCCCCACGCCCGACCAGCCCGCCGACATGAAACCGACGCCCGTCGACTTCCCCGGCCCCGTCCTGCTCGCCCAGGGCGCCACTGTGGTCGTCACCGGCCACGACCCGAGCGAGCGCCGTGTCACGGCCGCGCACCAGCACCGGTAGGAGGGAAAGTGAGATGACCACGACCGAGACGCCCGGCATGCTGCGCCGGATCCTTGACTACTCCTCCCGGGCCGACCCGTACCCGCTGTACGCCGAGCTGCGTAAGACGCCGGTGGCCCGGCAGGAGGACGACACCTACGTCATCAGCACCTATCGCGAGATCACGGATGTCCTGCACAACCCGCACCTGAGCTCGGACACCCGCAATCTCTCGCATCCGACGGCGGGAGCCGAGGAGCAGACCACACCGGCGTTCATCAACCTCGACCCGCCCGAGCACGACCGCCTGCGGCGTATGGCGATGCGCCATTTCGGCCCCCCGCATACCCCGGGTCTGGTGACCGGCATGGAACCCGCCCTGACCGACACCGTCAGCGGCCTGCTCGACGACTGCGCGGGCAAGGAGCGGATCGACATCGTCGACGACTTCGCCTACCCGTTCCCCGTCGCCGTGATCTGCCATCTGCTCGGCGTGCCACGTGAGGACGAACCACGGTTCCGCATCTGGGTGAACGACCTCATCAACTCGATCGACTACGACCCCAAGACCGATCCGAAGGAGAAGCTGGACAAGGGCGTGCAGGCCCGCAAGGACCTGCGGCAGTATCTCGGCGGGCTGCTGGAGCAACGCCATGGTGGGCAGGGTGGCGACCTGTTGTCCCGGCTGGCGAACGACGACGGGCCCGACGGACGGATGACCGACGAAGAGATCATCTCCACCGCCAACCTGCTGCTGATCGCCGGCCACGAGACCACCGTCAACCTCATCACCAACGGCATGCTGACGCTGCTGCGCCACCCGCAGGTGCTGCGGCGCCTGCGCGACGAACCGGACCTCGTCGTACCGCTGGTCGAGGAACTGCTGCGGTACGAGCCGCCCGTGCACATCATTCCCTGGCGGGCGGCGTACAGCGACATCACCGTAGCCGACACCGTGATCCCCAAGGGCTCGCGGATCATGCTGATGCTGGCCTCGGGCAGCCGCGATCCGAACCGCTTCCACGACCCCGACCGCTTCGACCCCGATCGGCGTGACAACCAGCACCTCGGGTTCGGCAGCGGCATCCACCTGTGCTTCGGCGGCCCGCTGGCCCGGCGGGAAACCGAGATCGCGCTGACCGAGCTGGTACGCCGCCTCGACCGGCCCGGTCTGGTCGCCGACCCGCCGCCGTATCGACGCAGTCCCGTTCTTCGCGGTCCGATCCACCTGTACGTCGAGCAGGGGTGACGCGACGGCCGGCGCACTTTCTCAGGCGGCGAGGATGCTGATGCCGTCGCCGAGGAGCTTGAGGCCGAGCACGAAGAGCAGGACGGCCATGACGGCGGCGCTGTGCCGCGCGGCCCGCTCTCGCCAGTCGCCGAGGATGCCTTTGGCGCGTTCGCCCATGCTCAGGTAGACGACGAGTGGTGCGAGCACTCCGAGGGAGGCGATGACCACGAAGATCGCGAGCGTCCCGATCTGCTGGGGTACCGGGAGCCCGGCAGAGCTGATCGAGGCGCCCGCGGCGATGGTCAGGGGCGCGTTCTTGAGGTTGGCCGCCGAGAGCAGCAGGCCCAGGCCGAGGATCTTGACCGGGGTGAATCGGTCGATCGCCGCCATCCACTTCGGGAGCTGCGCCTGGGAGGTGTCTTGGGGGCGGCGCCGCCATCGACGGGCGCCGAAGAGGGCAAGGAGTGCGCCCAGGGCGAGTTTGAGGGCTCCGACCCAGGTGGCCGGGTGCTTGTGGGTGGAGGCTCCGCCTGTGCCCCCGACGGCCAGCATGATCGCGCCGAGCGCTGCCAGCCCGAGAACCCAGCCGAGGACGAACAGCGGTCCGTTGAGGCGCCCTCGCGGGGTGGCCAGGATCAGGATGATCGCCACGATCGGGAGTGGGCTGACCGCGACACCGGCAGCCAGGCCCAGCACATCTCCGACGGCGTGTCCCACCGCGGCCTCCGGGGAGAGAGACGGATGCTCCGGAGCTGACTGCCCACGTCGGCCGG
This sequence comes from Streptomyces benahoarensis, assembly GCF_007280575.1. Taxonomy (GTDB): domain Bacteria; phylum Actinomycetota; class Actinomycetes; order Streptomycetales; family Streptomycetaceae; genus Streptomyces; species Streptomyces benahoarensis. The sequence continues at coordinate 6,048 of NZ_VKJP01000135.1, read as the reverse complement.
CTCGCAGCGGCGTGCCCGGCCCTGGTGGGGACGCAGCCCTCTTCGCCATCGTGGGGATCTCCGGGCCCGTCAGCCATCGGGCGGTGGCGCACGGGTGATCCGGCCACCGGCCTCAGAGGCCCTGCGGAGCGATCCGCAGATCCCCGCCGGCCCGCACAGCAGCGATCCGGATGCACACGGGTGGCGGCACAGAACGCAACCGTGGGGGCGCCCGCCCACGTTAAGCCGTTGACCTGGGGGTTCTCCCCAGTGAGGCGTTCTGCTCGGCCTCGGGCTCCTCGTCCGGGCCCGTTTGCCTGCGCGGATGGGGCGGCCTCCCCGAAAAATCCGCCCCGCGGCCGAGGACATCATCGGCTCCGCGCACCTCGGAGACGACTCCCGCACGGTCGGCCCGGGCACCGCCCGCTGATCCTCCGGGACGGGCAGCGCGTCCCGCACGTACCCCCGCAAAGAACGCCGGCGTGCGCATGCGTCACCGTCATACCGTGCTGACCGCAGTGGTGTTGGCCGCTCTTGTGACGACCGCCGGATGCGGCACCCCCGCCGCATCCCGGACCACCGTGTCCGTTCCCCAGGCCGCGGGTGAGGCCGCGAGCGACCGCGCTCCCGGGGAGCGGTCGGACCAGCTTCCCGGCCTGGGGCCCCGGACCCTTGCCGACGTCCCGGACCGCACCCGGCAGACGCTCGTCGGCACGGGTTCGGGCCGGAACGCCTCGAAGTCCAAGGCCGTTCTGTACGAACGGACGGGCACCGGGTGGCAGACCAAAGCCTCCTGGCCCGCGCGCAACGCGCTGCGCGGCTGGACCACCAGCCGGAAGGCGGCCCCGGACCGATCCTGGTCCGGGGCCTTCGCGCTGATGCCACTCGGCCTCGGTTGCCCGCCGGGCGGAGCTACGCGATCACGCGCTCGGCGAACCACCGGAGGGCTTCCCGGGCCGCCTGGAGGTCGAAGGGCTCGGGGCCGATCAGGAGGTTCAGGTGGATCCCGTCGATCAGGGCGAGCGCGCGGGTGGCGTGGGTGTCGACCTCGTCGGGGACCACATGACCCTGGTCGGCGAGGGTGCCGAGCCACCGTTGGAGCACCTGCGCGGACGAGCGGTGTCCGCTTTCCAGCAACTCCCGTACTGCGGGGAGGGGTTCCGGTCCCAGGGCGAGCCGGTACAGCTCGAACCAGCCGTCCAGCGCCGCCTCCTGCTGCTCGGACGAGGGCAGGAACTGCAGCAGGCACTCGTGCAGTCGCCGGACCGGGTCGCGGGTGTCGTCCGCGATGGCCAGATCGTCGAGAGAGCCGCTGACGCACGCGACCGCGACGGCTTGACGCAGCTCGGCCTGGGACGGGAAGTAGTGGCGGAGCGTCGTCGGCCCGATGCCCGCCGCGTTCGCGACCGCCCGCACGCTCAGCGCGCCGATGCCCTCGGCCTTCGCCAGCCGTAGCGCCGCCTCGATGATCTCGTCCCGTCTCGCCATGGAGGCATCGTAGTACGCCGTACCAGGCACAGCGTACTGGTACGGTGTGCCGGTACAGCGTACTAACGGGGGTTCGGCCGTGCGTCGCCGCTGGTGAGCGGCGGGCACCACTCTCGCGCACCCGCACCTCCCACGGGCCATCGCCCGGCCATCGCCCGACCACGAACGGGAAGAATCATGTGGAACGATCACGTAAGCCCTGTCCCCGCCGCACCTCCCGTCGCGCCCCCGGAGCACACCGGGAAGCGGCCCGGCTGGCCCGAGATCGCTGTCGCGGCGGTCGCGTACGTCGTGCTGGTCGTCGCGGGGATCGCCCTGATCGTGTCGATCCCGGACGAGCACGCGGTCGCCCGCGGGATCGTGAGCTACGTGGTGTCGGCGCTGGCCGGACTCGGTGCATTCGGGATGGCGTTCGTCGTCCGCCTCCGGGACCCGGGGGCGTTCGGACTGCGGCGGGTGTCCGGGAAGTGGCTCCTGGTCGGGGCCGGACTCGGGCTCGGCGCGTTCGTGCTGAACATCGCGGTGTCGGCCGTCTACGCCCGCCTCTCCGGCGACACCGGCAACCCCCAGGGGGACTACCGCGCGGCCGCCGGCGGGGGCGCGTTCGCGTTCGTCCTCACGCTCCTCTGCGGCGCGGTCGCCACCCCGCTCGGGGAGGAACTGGCCTTCCGCGGCGTCCTGGCCGGCGCCCTGGGGCGCTACGGCTCCTGGGCGAGCGTGCTCGGCAGTTCCGCGGTGTTCGCCCTCGCGCACGGCCTGAACGTCATCCTGCCCATCGCCTTCGTGGTGGGCACCGCCAGCTCACTCCTGCTGCGCAAAACCGGGTCGGTGTGGCCCGGCGTGTGCGTCCACGCCGCCAACAACGGGCTGAGCGTGATCCTGCCCGCGCTCGCGGCGCTCGCCGCCCGCTGACACCAGGGAGAGGGGGACGCTTCCGCGCCCGGCCCGCCTGTCCTGTCGCGCGAAGCGGCGGGTCCGCCGCGGTGCTCGGAGTGGAGTTGTCCACAGGCTCGACGGGGTCGGGCGGATTGCTCGTACGCTTCAGGCATGGGTGAGGTGGACGTGGCAGGAAGCGCAGGCAGCGATATGGCGGGCGGGTCGGAGACGAGCGAAGCGGTGCAGGTGCTGCGCCGGGTGTTCGGTTACGACGCGTTCCGCGGGAGTCAGCAGGAGGTCATCGAGCATGTGATCGGCGGCGGGGACGCCGTCGTGCTGATGCCGACGGGTGGCGGCAAATCGCTGTGCTACCAGATTCCGTCGCTGGTGCGGCCGGGTGTCGGCATCGTGATCTCACCGCTGATCGCGTTGATGCAGGACCAGGTCGACGCGTTGCGCGCGCTGGGCGTACGGGCCGGGTTCCTCAATTCCACGCAGGACGTCGAGGAGCGGCGGCTGGTGGAGGCGGAGTTCCTGGCCGGGGAGCTGGATCTGCTGTATCTCGCGCCCGAGCGGCTGCGCGTCGAGCAGACGCTGAGCCTGCTGGACCGCGGCAAGATCTCCCTCTTCGCGATCGACGAAGCACACTGCGTCGCCCAGTGGGGCCACGATTTCCGGCCCGACTACCTGGCACTGTCGATGCTGCACGAGCGGTGGCCGGAGGTCCCGCGGATCGCACTGACCGCGACGGCCACCGGGGCGACGCACACCGAGATCACCTCCCGGTTGTCGATGGGCGGCGCCCGGCATTTCGTGGCGAGCTTCGACCGGCCCAACATCCAGTACCGCATCGCGCCGAAGAACGAGCCGAAGCGCCAGCTGCTGGAGCTGCTGCGGACCGAACACGCCGGGGACGCCGGAATCGTCTACTGCCTCTCCCGTGCCTCGGTGGAGAAGACCGCGCAGTTCCTGGTGGAGAACGGCATCGCCGCGGTGCCGTACCACGCGGGGCTGGACTCCCGGATGCGCGCCGCGCACCAGTCACGGTTCCTGCGGGAGGACGGCCTGGTCGTCGTCGCCACCATCGCGTTCGGCATGGGCATCGACAAGCCGGACGTACGGTTCGTGGCCCACCTGGACCTGCCGAAGTCCGTGGAGGGCTACTACCAGGAGACGGGCCGTGCCGGTCGCGACGGCCAGGCGTCGACGGCGTGGCTGGCGTACGGGCTGCAGGACGTGGTGCAGCAGCGGAAGATGATCGACGGTTCGGAGGGTGACGACGCGCACCGGCGGCGGTTGTCGGCGCATCTGGACGCGATGCTCGCGCTGTGCGAGACGGTGCAGTGCCGCCGGGTACGGCTGCTGGCCTACTTCGGCCAGGAGAGCGCGGCGTGCGGCAACTGCGACACCTGCCTCACGCCGCCGCAGACCTGGGACGGCACCGTACCGGCGCAGAAGCTGCTGTCGACGATCGTGCGGCTGAAGCGGGAGCGGGGGCAGAAGTTCGGCGCGGGCCAGATCATCGACATCCTGCTGGGCCGTAAGACCGCGAAGGTCGTCCAGTTCGACCACGACGCGCTGAGCGTCTTCGGCATCGGCGCCGATCTGCGCGACGTCGAATGGCGGGGCGTGGTACGGCAGTTGCTGGCGCAGGGGCTGCTGGCCGTCGAGGGGGATTACGGCACGCTGGTGCTGACCGGGACGAGCGGCGAGGTGCTGCGCGGCGACCGCGAGGTGCCGATGCGGCGGGAGCCGGAGAAGGCGGCGCGGGCGGCGAAGGCGAAGTCGTCGAAGGGGAAGCGGGCTCCGGTCGATCTTCCGGAGGCGGCACTTCCGGTCTTCGAGGCGCTGCGTGCCTGGCGCGGCAGCACCGCGAAGGAACAAGGCGTCCCGGCGTATGTGATCTTCCACGACGCGACGCTGCGGGAGATCGCCGTCGCCCGCCCGGCCGGTACGGCCGAACTGGGCACGATCAACGGCGTGGGCGAGAACAAGCTGGCGAAGTACGGCGCGCAGATCCTGGAGGTGCTCGCGGGCGGTGACGGGGCGGGCGGCGCAGCAGCTGCTGCAGCCGGTCAGCCCGTCGACGCCGCGCCGTCACGGGCCGCACCCGAGGCCCGGCGCGCGGGCGGTCCGAGCCACTCCGGCGGACCGGCGAGCGCCGCGGACCTGCCCGAGCCGCCGCCGGAGGACTGGGACGCGCCGGAGCCGCCGGAGGACATCGACTGGTGAGGGCCGGGCGGCTGGGTGACGCCTGAGGCTCGGGACGGCCCGACGCGCGGGCGACCTTTGCACAACAGAGGAAACCGCAGGTCAGGAGATGTGATCGTGTACGGGGGAAGGCGGGGGAAGGTGCAGGATCGCGCGGGCGCCGCCGTCGGGCGCGTCGGAGAAGCGGATGTCGATGCCGAGGACCGCGGCCTGGCCGACGGCGATGGTCAGGCCCAGGCCGTGACCGCGGTCACGGCCCGGCGCATCGGTGCGGAAGCGCCGCGGGCCGTGGCGCAGCAGATCGTCGGGGTAGCCCGGGCCGTGATCGCGTACCTCGATCGTCGGCGCGGCACCCGGCACGCCGCCCGGGGCCGCGTCGACGGTGACCACGACGGGCGGGCGGCCGTGGCGGTGCGCGTTGAGGACGAGGTTGGTGAGGATGCGGTCCAGGCGCCGCCGGTCCGTGTCGACGACGCCGGAGGACACGATCCGGACCTCCGTGTCGAGACCGGTGGCGTGCACACAGCGTTCGACGAGCGTGCCCAGATCGTAGGAGTCGAGGTCGGCGTGTTCGGCGCCGGAGTCGAGGCGGGAGATCTCCAGCAGATCCTCGGTGAGCCGGTGCAGAGCCTGCAGCCGGTCGTTGATCATCTCCTTGGGGCGGCCCTCCGGGAGCAGAGCGGCCGAGGCCAGGATGCCCGTCAGCGGGGTACGCAGCTCGTGTGCGACATCGGCGGTGAAGCGCTGCTCGGCCTGGAGTCGGCTCTGCAGCGAACCGGCCACGGAATCCAGCGCCGCGGCGACCGCCGCCACCTCGTCGCCACCGGACGCACCTCCCCCGGCGAACGCGTCTCCCCCGCCGGGCCCGCCGCCCGGTGCCGCGCCGACCCGGGCGTCCAGATCGCCCGCGGTGATCCGGCGGGCGACCGCCGCCGTCCTGGTCAGCCGGCGGCTGATCCGGTGCGCGAGGAACAGCCCGGCGAGCGCCACCGCCGTCGCGGCCAGCACCGCCGACCCGAGGATGGCCGTATCGAACTTCTCCAGGGACCGGCTGGTGTTCCCGTACGGCGACCACACGGCCATGACCTGATCACCCGCGGGCGCCGCCGCCCACATGACGGGACGCCCTCGATAGGTACCAACCATGCTGCCCTGCTGGCCACTACGCACCAACTCACGTAGTGGGGCGGGTAGTTGCGGTGGATCCAGGACGGAGTTGATGCCCTCGCGGGAGGTGCCGTACTCGAAGAGGTCCAGGGCGATATCGAGATCCGCGCGTGTCTCCTTGCGCACCTGGCCGACGGTCTGATGGGCCACCGCGTTGTGCACCAGTACGCCGAGGACCGCGGCGACGGCGCAGCACACGGCGGTCACCGTCAACGCGATCTTCCAACGCAGGGAGACCGCCGCGCGGCGCACGGCACGACGGGCCAGTGCGGTGAGCCGGCCGGGCACGCCGCGTGCGGTGGCACGGCGGAGGGGTGAGGGGTGGGG
>NZ_VKJP01000134.1 GCF_007280575.1 Streptomyces benahoarensis | reverse complement strand
ATTCATGAGCGTCTCGTGGGCTCGGAGATGTATATAAGAGACAGAGGTCCCCCAAGGCTTCGGCGACGGCGGGCACCACCCGCTCGGGCAGTTCGGTTCCGTCGTGCGGATCGGGGACATCCCCATCGGCGTCCCCGGGCCGCGTCCCGCCTCGCTCACAGAGCTGGTGCGGTCCGCCGTCGACCAGACCGGGACGACGCTGAAGCCCGGCCACAAGAACGCCCTGGTCAACAAGCTGGCCGCCGATGTGTGGCAGAAGATCTCCGGGCCCGAAGGGCCCCTCCTCGTACGGCAGTTGCTGTCGAAGGACGGGCTCACGCTCGATCTGCACGACGACCGGCAGTCGAAGTACCGGTTGAAGGTCCGGCTCGACGGGCTGTCCCGGAACGAGGCGACCCATCTGCCCGATCACCAGGCCACCCTGAAGCTGCCGTTCGGCGCGAAGGTCCGGGGGCACCGCGAGGCGACCCTCAACCGGCAGTACGGCGGCACCCACACCACCGGCAACGCGCGCTCGCTGACCAGCACCACGTCGTTCACGCCGACCGCCGAGCACGCGGTGCTGAGCCTCGCCTTCAACCTCGGCGGCTCGTCCAGCGCCTCCGCCGGGCAGAGCTTCCTCCACAACTCCTACGACCGCCCGGAGTTCGTGTTCAGCGGCGACCAGGAACACTTCGCCTTCCCGCACGCCACCCTGAAGGCGGAGCTGCACGGCGTCCCCAAGGCCGTGCAGCACCAGGCGCCGGTCCACCGGCCGGTGCCGGTCGAGGTGGCCTTCCCGCACGAACTGACCGGCCACGAGGCCCACCACACCAGCCACGACTGGGAGGTCACCCCGCGCACCCCGGACGAGCGGCGCCGCGTCGCCCGCGCGCTCCAGGACACGTTCTTCCTCGTCCGGGAGAGCAGCGGGCAGGAACAGCTCGCGTCGCTGCTGGCCGGCCCGTATCCGCACATGGGCCCGGGGTCGCGGGCGCGCGAGTTCCTGAACCACTGGTTCGGCGAGATGGGCACCGTCGCCCATTTCTCCCGGATGCTCAGCGCCACCCGGCTGCCGTCCGTCCACAGCGACGGGCACCACTACGTCTCGGACGTCCGGGCCGAGATCCTGTCCGTCAAGCGGACCGGCGACGCGTTCGACGCCGGGCTGGCGAACAACGTACGGGCGTGGGACTCGCTGTTCCACACCACTTCCCAGGGCGGCGGCAAGAGCTTCGGCGTGGATCTCACCGTCGGCCCGAAGCTCTCCGACCACGACCCGTCACTGTCGTTCCCGTTCTCCTTCGCGCTGAGCAGCAACAACTCCTCGTCGCTGACCGAGGGCAACACCGGCGGCATGCTGGACACCGTCCGCTTCAACGGGAAGAGCGTCCCGTACGAAGTGCACCTCACGATGGAGGCGACGCTCACCGAGGTGGGCGCGCCGGCGATGCCGCCGCACTCCGTGCCGGTGCGGCTGGTCGTGCACGTCCCGGAACATCTGACGGACCACTTCGAGTACCGGCTGGCGCACGCCATGGGCCGGCCGGCGCACCCGCCCCTGGAACTGACGACGCCGCCGCCGAGCCCGCCGAAGTTCGGAATGTACGAGGGGTTCGGGGTCTCCGGGCTGTCGCACCTCGTGGACCACTTCCGGAAACAGGCCGTCGTGGCGGAGCGGGACATCGGCTTCTCCCATCTGACGCCCGAGCACCGCACCCGCCACCTCGACCAGCTCAACCGCTTCCTGGAGATCCGGTTCCATGTGAACGAGCTGTCCCGCACGACCAAGGAGGTGTTCGGCGACGGGCTGCATCTGACGTTCCTCGGGCCGCGCGGCGACAACGGCACCCAGCTGCTGCTCCACTTCGAGGTGCGGGGCGAACACCGCCAGGGCGTCGGCACCGACGGCCCGTGGCGGCTGCCGGTCGACGACGCCACCGTCCAGAGCTGGCCCACCCACTGGAACTGGCTGTCCACGACCGACTCCGTCGGCAACGGCCAGTCCCTCTCGCTCGGCTTCTCGATGTCCGCGGGCGGCGGCGGGATGACCTTCACGCCGCCCGGGCTGAACTTCGGGCGTTCCCGTGACGTCTCGCTGACCAACGGCATCACGACGTACGCGTTCTCCCACCACGGGACGAACGCCTCCGGCACGATGTGGCACGACCACTACCCGGCGCGCTACCAGGTGTCGGTGCACGCCGAGAAGATCACCGGCACCGCGTCCGAGACGTCCACGCCGCACGTCGCCCACCCGAACGGCGGGGTGCAGTACCTGGTGCCGAAGTCGCTTTCCGACCTGTCGGTCATCCAGCACGCCGACGATGCGGCCGGCGACGGTCCGCCGCCGGTCGCGCAGCGGGCGCCGAAGCCGACCTGGAACGGCAGGACGATGACCTTCTCCGACCTCGTGCTGCCCGACGGCTTCACGCAGGAGCGGCTGGAGTCGGGCGACCGGATCGACCACGTCCGGCACGCCCGTGCGCTGCGGGAGGCCGCGGCGGAGCTGCTGGCCGAGCTGCACGTACCGCCGTATGTCGCCTCGTACCTCCAGCACATGATCACCACCGACCAGCTCAAGGGAGCGCTGAGCAGTGAGGCGAAGGCGCTGCCGGGCCGGTTCGTGGTGGGGAAGCAGTTCGCGGACGCCCATGTGTATCTGATGGCGGAGGCGATCACCGGCAACAAGCGGCCGCTCAGCGCGGAGACGCAGGAACTGTCGTCGTTCAGCCTCACCGAGTACATGCTCCGGCACACCCAGAAGACGCAGATCTCCGGCGGGAACGCCTGGACGTCGGGCGGGAGCATGGAGTACGCGGGGAAGCAGGGCGACAACGGTGGCAGCGGCTCGGTCGGCTACTCGGAGACGTGGAGCCGTTCCAAGGCGCGGACCACCATCGAGATCGACGACACCCACCCCGGCGAGTTCTCCTCGATCGACGTCCCGCACGAGCACCACGCCATGGACGTCGTCTGGCGGCTGAACATCGCCGTCACCAAGAACACCATGCTGGGCACCTGGAAGGCGGACGGGCTCAGCACCACCCTGCACGTGCCGGGCGGCGCGACATTCCAGCGCCCGGTGCTGGCCGAACGGACGGCGGAGGACGCCGATGTGCCGCCGACGCTGGAACAGTTGCCGATCCTGTCGATGACCACCGGGCTCACGCCGGTGCCCGGCGCCCCCCACCTCGCCGCCAACGGCCCGCACGAGCGGAACGAGCCGCCGCGGGAGAACCACGAGGAGCAGCGCCAGGATACCCACGACGACGGCCCCGGCGACCGGACGCAGGTGCCGAACGGGCAGCCACCCGTGCCGGACCGGACGCTCTCGCAGCAGGTGCTCGGTCAGCTCGTCACACTGCTGTCCCAGGCGGCGCCGCAGGTCCTCGGCCCGCTGAACACCCTCAACGCACCGGCCGGGGCCATGAAGTCCATGGCCGACAGCATTCTCGACGGCGCCTCGCTGCGCGGCCTGTCCAGCCTGCTGCGGGACACCGGACTGACCCTGCGGCTGCGCACCGACGGCGTCGGCCACCACACCTACGTCGACGTCCACCTCCGGATGGACCGGAACGCGACGGCGGCCCGCTTCACCGGGAAGTCGGCGCACGGCGTCCTCTCCCGCTACATCCAGTCCAACACCCGTATCGAGGACCAGTTCAGCGCCTCCACGAAGCACAGCAAGGGCGTCACGCTCGGCGCCGGGGGCAGCGGCGCCGGGGGCGGTGCCGCGCTGTCAGGGTCCTGGACCCGCTCCACCGGGAACGGCGTCGCGAACAACAGCAGCGTCATGGTCCGCCGGCACGATGCGTACACGACCGACGCGGAGGACCTGTTCGTCTACGAGACCGACGCGACGCTGACGCTGACGGTGGAGAGCTCCTCGCACGCCTCGCAGCTGGTCGACGCCCTGCTGCTCGGCAAGGCCCACCTCGTCGAGGCGGGCCTCGACAAGGCCGCCACCTGGTTCTCGCCCGGCCGGAGCGCCCCGCACGAGATCACCGTCCCGGTCCGGGAGGAGGTGCTCGTCCCCCGGTCCGAACTGCCGGTCCCCGTGACGGGCACGCCCACCCCGCTGACCCCCATCACGTCCCAGGAGTTCCTCAACCACGACGTGCTGGTGGACATGAACGAGCGGGCCGGGCACACGCTGTTCACCGAGCTGATGACGCAGCTGGCCGGGCACCCCGGCGCCCCCAAGGTTTTCGCCGACCCCCGGCACGGCGGCCATGTGCAGCTCAAGCAGTTGATCGGCGCCCGGGAGCTGGCCCGCCACATGGTGCGCACCGGCCTGGGCACCCCGACGACGCGGACCGCGACGTTCCCGGTACGCATCACCGCGGAGGGCGGCGTGGCCACGCACACCCACGCCCGGGTCACCGTCGAGTTCGTCCCCGGCAACCTGGGCCTGTCGCAGGGCTGGCACCAGGGCACCGGCGAGCGGGCCGACTACGACCTGCAGAACGACATCGACGCGCACACCGACAGTCGCGGCACGAAGCTGGGCGGCTCCGCCGCCGGCAGCTTCGCGGGCGCCAAGCAGGGGTTCTCCGCGTCCTCGTCGGTGACGCACACGCTGGAGCACGACTCCGGCGGCCAGGTCGCGCTGCAGAAGAACTCCGTCGACCGCACCGTGCACTGGCAGCGGCACACGCCGACCTCCGTGAACGTGGTGGTGAAAGTGGCCACGTACGACACGTTCGACGCGTTCGGGCTGCCGAAGATCTCCGACAAGAACGTCTTCGAGGAGACCTTCACCCTGCACGACGCGCTGCAACTGCGGTTCAGCCCCGAGGCGGTGCTGCGCGGCGTCGGCGGGGTGCAGCCCGGCGCGATCCGGGTGGACTCCGGCTGGTACCTGCCCGCACACCCTTACGGCGACGCCAACGGCGCGCAGCAGAAGGCGATGCTGGACGCGCTGCTGACGGCCCAGAAGACGACGGCGGACGACGGCCGGCAGACCGTGCACCTGACGTCCGCGGGCGACGACGTCCTGGTGGGCGGCGAGCGGATGAGCCGCGAGCAGTTCCTCGATCGTTACGTGAAACCGCACCTCAGGCCCGAACAGGCGGCGAGACTGGATGAGTTGGTTCAGTGGGACGGCGGGGCGGGCGCACCGCTCCTGCTCCACCTCGACCTGCCGGGCGACGCCCTCGGCACCCACGGCCCGCGCCCGACGACACCCGAGCCGGAGACCCCCGACCTGCTGGGCCTGCCCGAGGCGTCGGAGAGCCTCAAGACCTGGGCCGCCGCGCTCCACACGGCACTGGACGCGGCGATGGAGCACTACTGACCGGCATCCGGACCACCGCCGGGCGGAACGCCCCCTCCGCGTCCCGCGTGGCGGTGCCCCCACTCCCCCGAACACCCGACGAGTGAAGCGGAACTCATCATGACCGACGAGACGGCGAACTCCCGCAGCGCGAAAGAGGCCGGTGCCGCCGGAGCCACCGGCGAGACGTCCGCGCCCGTGACCGACGCGCCGCAGCAGAACGGCCCGGCCGGTACCGCCGATGCGCCCACCCCGGCCGCGTCCACGGACACCCCCACCGCGTCACCGGGCACCGCGAAGACGCCGGCCGGCGGGACGACCCTGCGCCCGGAGCAGGAGCAGCCGGACGCCGCGGCGGACGTCCCGGACGAGGCCCCGGCGGCCACCGGCGGAGCCGCCGGGGCGACCGTGCTGCGTCCCGGCGCGCCGCTGCCCGGCGCGGCGGACACGGAGGCCGATGCGGAGACGGACGCCGAGCCCGAGGCGGACGGCGGGGACGGCTCCGGCGGCGCGGCGGCGGACGACGGCGCGGCCGCTGCGGAGGCCAAGGGACCCGCCGCGGCCGAGGCGGCCCCCGCCCCGGTGGGCGCGTCCGCCGGAAAGAAGGCGTCCGCCGGGCGGCGCGGCCTCGGCCTCTTCCGCCGCGCCGACGCGGCGGCGGGCGCGGCGGCCGGTGCGGTGGGCGCGGACGCCAAGGCGGAGAGCGGCAGCCGGGTCTCCCCCGGTGTGGTGGCGGGCGCGGCGCTGGCCGGGGTGGTGCTGCTGGGCGCGCCGTTCGCGGTCTCCGCGCTGAGCAAGTCCTTCGCCACGTCCCCGGCGCACGCCGCCGGTGACCTGACGCAGCCGCTGCCGGACGCCGGTGGCGACGGTGGCAAGGGCTTCGTCCCCGTCCCGGGCGGCGTCCGCGACGACGGCGGCGCGGCCCCCCGGACGGACGGCCGCGCCCCCTCCAACGCCGGGAACGGCCCCGCCGACGGCAGTTCCGGCGGCTCCGGCTCCGGGCCGCACACCGACGGCGACGCCACCACCCGCACCGCCCCGACCGCCGCCGGCGCCGACCACGCCGACAAGGCGGGCGCGGACGACAAGGGCTCCGGCTCCGAGGTGCACACCCAGACGCTGGCGACCCATACCTTCACCGCGTTCGCCGGGCCGACCTGCGCGACCGGCGCCAACGCCTCGTACCACGAGATCGGCGCGTACGGCGACGGCAAGAAGGGGTGGCTGACGCGGACCGGCGGGTCGACGGCCGGAGGCTGCGGGGGTGGCTCCCGGGCGATACCGATGTCCGGTGACGCGGATTCGCCGGACTCGGATGTGACCGCGTACTGGCAGTTCAATTCCGGGATGAAGTCGGCAAGTTGCCGCATCTCGGTCTACATCCCCCAGGGGAAGAGCCCGGTGGAGGTGGGCGGGGCTCCCGCGCGATACTCGGTGCACAAGGGCACCAAGTGGTACGGCGGGGACCTCGCCGGGTTCCACATCGACCAGCCTCGCAACAAGGGAAGCTGGGTGCTCGGCACCACGGTCCATGTGGAGGGCGGCCGGTTCACCCTCCGGGTGACCAACGCCGGGCAGGACTGGGAGGGCGACACCTCGACGCTGGCGCACGTCGCCGCCGCCCAGGTGAAGGCCGAATGCCGCGCAGAGTGAGCACGTTCGGGCCCGGCGCCGTCACGGCGCCGGGCCCTGGAGGGAGTTAGCGGCGATGAGCCGTCAGGTGCTGGCCGTGGGGCCAGACGGGTCCGGGGAGTTCGCGACGATCGCGGAGGCGGTACAGGCGGCGCCGAGCGGTGCGCTGATCACTGTGGCCCCGGGCCGGTACGCCGAGGCGCTGGTGTTCACCGGCATCGTGACCGTCGTCGCCGCGGAGGGCCTCGGCACGGTGCGGATCACGCCGCGCACCGGCTCCGCGGTCACGGTGGCCGCCGAGGCGGTGAAACTCACCGGTCTTGTGGTGCACGGCAGCGATCCGGAGCGCCCGGCCGTGGACGTGGCCGACGGCCAGCTGGAGCTGGACGGCTGCGAGGTCGGCGGCGCCTCGTGGGCCACCGTCCTCGCCCGTGACACCGGCACCCTCGCCATGCGCGACTGCGAGGTGACCAACCCCAAGGGCGCCGGGATCGTCGTCACCAGCGAGGCGGAGAGCGTCATCGAGGACTGCCGGCTGGCCGACCTCGGCGCGTCCGGCATCGTCATCGGCGGGCACGGCGACCCGCTGGTGCGCCGCTGCACCGTCCGTGACGCACGCGGCAACGGCCTGTACGTCAGCGGCCACGGCCAGGGCACCGTCGAGGACTGCGACTTCTCCGGGACGGCGCAGCCCGGCGTCGCGCTGGAGGACGACAGCTCGACCCGGCTGCTGCGCTGCCGCATCCACCGCACGAAGGCCGTCGGCCTGCATCTGGCCAGCCGCAATCAGGTGCTGGTCGAGGACTGCCACGTCGAGGAGACCGGCAAGGAGGGCGTGACGGTCGCCGAGCACGCCGACCCGCTGGTGCGGCGGCTGCGGGTGGCCCGTACCGCCGGGCAGGGCGTGCGGATGTACGACTCGGCGCGGGGGCGGTTCGAGGACTGCGCGGTCGAGGCGAGCGAGGAGACCGGCCTGTGGGTGGGCGGCGCGGCCCGGCCGGTCTTCGTGGACCTGCGGATCGCCGACGTCCGGGGCACCGGCGTGGAGCTGACGCAGGACTGCGTGCCGGAGCTGGACCGGCTGACGGTGACGGAGCCGACGGGCATCGGGGTGCGGGTGGCCGAGGACGCGCGGCCGACGCTGCGCCGTACGGTGCTGACCGGCGGCGGCGCGCACGGCCTGGAGGTGTGTGACACCAGCCAGGGCCGGTTCGAGGACCTGGAGATCACCGGCACCCGGCGCAGCGGCGTCCAGATCGGCGGCGAGGCCCGCGCCCGGCTGAACATGCTGGTCGTACGGCAGAGCGGCGCGGCGGGGATAGCCGTGTCCGGCACGGCGTCGGTGCGGCTGCGGGACTGCGATGTGGCCGGTACCGGCGGCGACGGGCTGTCGGTCGGCTCCGGCGCCAATGTCGTGGCGACGCAGTCGCGGTTCCACGACGGGGAGCGCAACGGCATCCTGGTGGCGGCCGGGGGCTCGGGCACCTTCACCGGCTGCGAGGTCTTCGGCAACCGCGGCGACGGCGTCCTGACGCACACCACCGAACAGTTCGCGCTGCGGTCCGTCTCCACCTGGGAGAACGGCGGCGCGGGGGTGCACCGCACGGTGGTGAGCGAGAACGCCCTGCTGGAGGAGGTGATGTCGCGCGGCAACGGCCTGGCCGACATCCACGGCGACGTGGCGGACGGCGCGGCGGCTGCGCGCGGCGCGGCGGAGCGCGGCGGCGAGGACGTACCGGCCGCGGGCAGCGCCGCCTGGGACGCGGCCACCGGCGCGACGGACAACGCCGCCGGTGCGGACGGCGGGCAGCGCCCCGCGGACGGCGACGCGCCGGACGACGGCGGATCCGCCCGCACGGCCACGAAGAAGGACACGAAGAAGAAGGCCCCCGCCTCGCCGCTGGAGGAGCTGGAGCAGCTGGTCGGGCTGGCCTCCGTCAAGCACGAGGTGACCACGCTGGTCAGCCTCAACCGCATGGCGCGACGCCGTGAGGAGATGGGCATGACGGTGCCGCCGATGAGCCGTCATCTGGTCTTCGCCGGGCCACCGGGCACCGGCAAGACCACCGTGGCCCGCCTCTACGGCACGATCCTCGCCGAGCTGGAGGTGCTGCGGTACGGGCATCTGGTGGAGGTGGCGCGCCAGGATCTGGTGGCGCAGGTCGTCGGCGGGACGGCGATCAAGACGACGGAGGCGTTCAACAGGGCGCTCGGCGGGGTGCTCTTCATCGACGAGGCGTACACCCTCACCTCCCAGTCCGGCTCCGGCGGCCCCGACTTCGGGCGGGAGGCGGTGGACACCCTCGTCAAGCTGATGGAGGACCACCGCGACGACGTCGTCGTCATCGCCGCCGGATACTCCGCGCAGATGCGCAGCTTCCTGTCGTCGAACCCGGGCATGGCCTCGCGGTTCAACCGCACCGTGGAGTTCCCCAACTACACGGTGGACGAGCTGGTGACCATCGTCGAGAGCATCTGCGAACGGCACGAGTACGCCCTCGACCCGGCCGCCCGGGACGGGCTGGACACGCTGTTCCGGCAGATGACGCGGGACGAGACGTTCGGCAACGGGCGCGCCGCGCGCGGGGTGTTCGAGGAGATGGTGGACCGGCAGGCGTTCCGCCTCGCGAACGAGGTGAACGCCTCCCCCGCCGATATGGTCCGGCTGCTGCCGCAGGACCTCGGCGAGGTCGCCGGATCCGGTGTCGGTGCGGGCGCGGCGGGCGGCGACGAGGGCCAACTGGAGTCGCTGCTCGGCGAGTTGGAGCAGATGGTGGGGCTGGCGGAGGCCAAGCGGCAGGTCTCGGACCTGGTGCATCTGCTGGCCAACGCCCGGCAGCGGGAGGCGGCGGGGCTGCCGTCGCCGTCGCTCAGCCGCCATCTGGTCTTCGTCGGCCCGCCCGGCACCGGCAAGACCACCGTGGCGCGGCTCTACGCGAAGCTGCTCAAGGCACTGGGCGTGCTCGCCGGTGGCCAGGTGGTGGAGGTGGCGCGCGCCGACCTGGTCGGCCGGTACGTCGGTCACACGGCGCAGATGACCACCGAGGCGTTCAACAAGGCACGCGGCGGGGTGCTCTTCATCGACGAGGCGTACACCCTGACGCCGTCCGAGCGGGGCGGCAGCGACTTCGGCCAGGAGGCGGTGGACACCCTCGTCAAGCTGATGGAGGACCACCGCGACGACGTCGTCGTCATCGCCGCCGGATACGAGGACGAGATGGGTTCGTTCCTCGCCTCCAACCCCGGTCTGACCTCGCGTTTCTCGCAGCGGGTGGAGTTCGGCAACTACGACGGCGACGAGCTGGTGATCATCGTGAACCGGCAGGCCAAGGCGGGCGGCTACACCTGCGCCCCGGAGCTGGAGACGCTGCTGCGCGCGCACTTCGCGGCGGTGCCGAGGGACCGCAACTTCGGCAACGCCCGCTACGCCCGCAAGGTCTTCGAATCCCTCGTCACCCGCCAGGCGGGCCGCCTCAGCCGCCAGACGTCCCCGAGCCGCGAGGAACTGCTGCAGCTGGTGCCGGAGGACTTTCAGGAGACGTCGTTGACGTGACCCAGGGGGCGGCCGCCGTCGCCCGCTCCCGGCCCGCTCCGGGGACGGGCGACCGCGCACACCGCGCCGGCCGCCCGGTGGCGCACACCGCGCGCACCACCGCGACGACCGGCGCGGGCCCACGGGCTCAGGCGTGCTGCGGCATTTCGTTCTTGAGCGCGGCCCGGATCTGCTCAAGCAGTTCGGGGCCCGCCGCGTGCCCGTGGACGGACACGGCGTGTTCACTGGCGGCGCGCACCACTTCCTCCTCCTCACCGGAGATGGTGAGCGTGCACCGCGATTCGCTGGGGTAGTCCCGGCAGTCGATCACCTTGCGCATGACGCACCTCCTCATACCTCCAGTCTCCGCCCACCCGCCCGTCGGCCGCCTGCGCGGTCGCGGCGGGCGGCAGGGCGGGCCGACGCCGCCGGGCCCCGCCGCCCGCTCCGCTCAGTCCTGGCCCTCCTCCCGGCTGCGGCGCCGGGCCTCGACGATGCCCCAGCCGATCGCACCGGCCAGCAGGGCGCCGCCCAGCGCCGTGGTCCCCAGACCGGTGCCCGCGGCGCCGCCGAGACCGGCGTCGGAGCCGCCCTTGGGCAGGCGGCCGTGGTCGGCGGCGACCACCGTCAGGGTGCCGGTCAGCGTGGCCTTCCCGTGCCCGCCGTCGCCGCCGCCGGTCGTCGGCACGGCGCCGCCCGGCCGTACGGCGGCCACCGCCCGGGCCGTGCCCGCACCCGCCGGGCCGCCGCCCGCCGCCACGCCGTCCACCGGGCCCGCGGCGGGCAGCCCGGCTCCGGCCGCGTCCGCGTCCGGGTCCGCCCCGAGCGGTGCGCCCGCCGTACCGTCGCCGGGCAGCAGCGCCCCACCGGACGCGGACGATCCGCCGTCGCCGGGCGCGGGGCGGGTGCCGTCGCCGGGCACGGGGAGCGCGCCGCCCCCGGCCCCGGGCAGGCCGTCGCCGGGCGGCGTCCCGCTGCCGGGGAACGCCCCGTCCGGCAGCTCCCCGCCCGACAGGCCCCCGTCCGCCGTCGGGGCGCCCGGGCCCGCCGCGCCCGGATCGCTCCGGGGCATCAGCCCGCCGTCGCCCTGCTGCGCCCCGGGCCGGTGGCCGCTCCCGCCGTCATGGCCGGAGCCCGCGCCGCCGCCGTGGCCGCCGTCCTTGCCGCCCTCGCCGCAGACGACGGTCACCTTGTACGAGCCGGGCTCGGCGGACTCGGGGACCCGCCCGGTGCCGCCCACCTGGTTGCGGAGCATGGACAGCTTCATCGTCGGTATCCCCGCGCCGTCGAACGTCGCCTCGCCGCTCTCCCCGGGGCAGTTGCCGCCGTCGAAGACCGAGAACTCCTCCCCGGGGGCGACCGGATCGGGCTGGACGACCGCCCGGTGCGCGTCGCCCGCGGCGAGGACCGGCCCGGCGCCGGTCAGGGCCAGCGAGGCCGCGAGGGCGCCGGTGGCCGGTGCGTGTCGGAGGACATGCCGTATGAACATGCACCGAGCAGACCCCGGCCGCCCGCCGGGCGCACCTCGGTCCGGGCCCGACGGCCGCGCCACGGGCCCCGGACGCCGCCATCCGCGCAGGTCACCGGCGGCGCTACGCCGACCGGGTAGTGGCTGGGCCGGACGGGTCCGGCGGTCAGCGGCCGGGCGTGTCCGGACCGGCCAGCGGCCGCGTCATCCACTCCCCCGGCACCGCCAGCGGCCGGAACCCGGCCTTCTCGTACACCCCGTGCGCGTCCTGGGTGGCGAGCACGACCCGCGGCAGCCCGCGCGCCGCGAGGTCGGCCGCGACCACCTCGACGAGGGCGGTGCCCAGGCCCCGGCCGCGGTCGGCGGGATCCACGTAGACATCGCAGAGCCAGGCGAAGGTGGCGCGGTCGGTGACCACCCGCGCGTATGCCGCCTGACGGCCTGAATCGGTGGCGTACAGGCCGAAGTTGAGCGAACCGGCCACCGCCCGCTCCTGCCGCTCGCGGGAGCGGCCGGGCGCCCAGTAGGTGTCCTCGGACAGCCAGCGGTGCACCCGCTCACCGTCCAGCCGCGCCGGGTCGGTGGACAGCTCGTAGCCCGCGGGCAGGTGTGCGTTCATGGCCGGAGAGTCGCAGAGCGGCGGGGCGCGCGTCGAGCCCTTTCCGGACACGCCCTACGGCGCGACCTCCTGCCAGGCGGCGGCCAGGCGCCGTACACCCTCGGTGAGTTCGGCGGGGCCGGACGCCGAGGCGAAGCCGAGGCGCAGATGGGCCGCGGGCGGCTCGGCGGGGAAGTACGGGCGGCCCCGGGCGACCGAGACACCGGCCCGCAGCGCCGCACCGGCCAGCGCCTCCTCCGACGTGCCGTCCGGCAGCCGCAGCCAGAGGTAGCAGCCGCCCCGGGGCGCGCTCAGCGCCGCGCCGCCGTCCGCACCCGCCGGACCGGGCAGCCGGGCGTGCAGCGCGGCCAGGAGCGCGTCCCGGCGCGCGCCCAACTCCCTGGAGACCGCACGGAGATGACGCGGCCAGGACGGTGAGCCGACCAGCTCCAGCGCGGTCTCCTGGAGCGGCCCCGGGACGAAGAAGCTGTCGACGACCTGGATGGCGCGCAGCCGGTCGAGGACGGGCCCGCGGGCGGCCAGCGCCCCCACCCGCAGGCTCGGGGACGTCACCTTCGTCAGCGAGCCGACGTGGACGACGGTGCCGTGCGCGTCGTCGGAGATGAGCGTCGGCGGCAGCGCGGCCGCGGGCTCATGGGCCAGGCGGCGGGCGAAATCGTCCTCGATGACGAACGCACCGGCCGCCCGCGCCACCCGCAGCACCTCGGCCCGCCGCTCGGCCGCGAGCACCGCGCCCGTCGGGTTCTGGAACAGCGGCTGGCAGACGAAGAGCCGGGCGCCACTGGCCCGGAACGCGTCGGCGAGGAGGTCGGTGCGGACACCGTCCGCGTCGACCGGCACCGGAACCGGCCGCAGCCCGGACGCGCGGGCGACGGCCAGGACGCCGGGGTAGGTCGGGGATTCGACGAGCACCGGCGCGCCGGGTGGGGCGAGCGCCCGCAGCGCGGCGGTCAGGGCGCTCTGCCCGCCCGCCGTGATCAGCACATCGCTCGGGGCCAGCGCGCCGCCCGGCCCGCCGATCTCCCGCGCGAACCACGCCCGCAGCTCGTGCACGCCCTCCAGGGGCGGCCGCTGCCAGGCCCCGGGGCGGCGCCCGGCCCGGGCCAGCGCGGCGGCCAGGGCACGTTCCGGCTGGAGGTCGGGGTGGAGATAGCCGCCGCTCAGCTCGACGACGCCGGGCGGGGGCCCCGCGAGGGTGGCGAGCACCCCGGAGGCGTCGACGCTGCGCGGCACCTGGTCGGCGGCGGCTTCCGCGCTCAGCGCGATCTCCTGCCAGGAGGTGTCGGCGGGGCGCACGGCGCGGGCGGGCGGGGCGGCGCGGAAGGCCCCGGCGCCCGGCCGGGTGGTGACCAGTCCCTCGGCGGCCAGCTCGGCGAGCGCCCGGGAGACCGTCACCGGACTGACGCGGTAGCGCTCCCGCAGGGCGCGACTCGACGGCAGTTTCTCGCCTGGCGAGTAGCGGTTGACCTCTTTCCGCAGGACTGAGGCCAGTTCGGCGACACTGCTACGCTCACGCATGAGAGCACACGATAGCGCTACCAGCTCCGCGGGGATAACGGTCGGCGGCCCTTCGGCCCGGCCTCCGGTCCCCTGCACGGCGTCCGGCGAGGCCACGCCCACCGACGCCTCGTCCGCCACCGGCGCGCGCGAGGCCACTGCGCCCGACGCCCGGCCCGGCGCCGCCGCTCCGCCCGCCGAAGCCGCGTCCACCGAAGCCGCTTCCGCCGGTTCGGCCGGTCCCCCCGACCACCTCCGCCGCGGCGTCCTGCTCGCCGCGCTCGGCGTCGCCGCCTTCTCGCTCACCTTCCCGGCGACCGCCTGGGCGCTGGAGGGCATGGGCCCGTGGACGGTCGTGATGCTGCGCAGCGTCCTGGCCGCCGCCGTCGCCGGGGCCTGCTTCGTGGCGCGCCGCACCCCGCTGCCCGCGCGGCGCCACTGGCCCGGTATCGCCGTCGTGGCCTGCGGTATCGTCCTCGGCTTCCCGCTGCTGACCACGCTCGCGCTGGAGACGACGACCACCTCGCACGCCGCCGTGGTCGTCGGCCTGCTCCCGCTGACCACCGCCGCGTTCTCCGCGCTGCGCACCGGGACGCGGCCGTCGCAGACGTTCTGGAGCGCGGCGCTGACCGGCGCGGCGGTGGTCATCGCGTTCGCCGTGCAGCAGAGCGGCGGCCGCCCGGGCGCCGGCGACCTGCTCCTCTTCGGGGCACTGCTGGTCTGCGCCGCGGGCTACGCCGAAGGCGGCCGCCTGGCCCGCTCCATGCCGGGCTGGGAGGTGATCGGCTGGGCGCTGGTCCTGGCGCTGCCGGTGACGGTGACGGGCTCGGCCCTCGCGCTCTGCGCCGAGCCGCTGCACCCGACACCGCACGCGGTGGCCGGGCTGCTGTGGCTGGCGGCCGGTTCGACCTTCGCCGGGATGGTCGTCTGGTACCGCGGGATGGCCGCCATCGGCGTGGCCCGCGCCAGCCAGCTCCAGCTGGCGCAACCGCTGCTGACCCTGGTCTGGTCGGTCACCCTGCTCGGCGAACACCTGCCGCCCGCGGCCCCGTTGGCCGCCCTCGCGGTACTGGCCTGCATCGTGGTCACCCAACGCAGCAGGAGCTGAGGACGGGGGAAGAAGGAGACGGGGACGGGCGCACGGACGGGCCGCGGCGCCGCGGCGGAGGGGCCAGGGCTCGGCAGGTGGGGCACCGCGGCGCACGGGCCCGGGCCACCCCGGAGTCCGAGCACCCCCGCCC
>NZ_VKJP01000133.1 GCF_007280575.1 Streptomyces benahoarensis | reverse complement strand
CCTGTGGACGGGCCCCCACCGCGGTGGAAAGCTCGAATCACCGCAAAGGTGATGACCTGGAGGCGAGGGCATGAACGAGAAGCCGGGTGCCGGGGCGGCCGACGGTCCCGCCGCCGTCCGCAATGTGGTGCTGGTCGGCCACAGCGGCGCGGGCAAGACCACCCTCGTGGAGACGCTGGCCCTGGCCGCCGGGGCCACCGGCCGCGCCGGGCGGGTCGAGGACGGCGACACCCTCTCCGACCAGGACCCGATCGAGCAGCGCAGACAGCGCTCGGTCCAGCTGTCACTGGTCCCCCTGGAGTGGCGCGGCTGCCGGATCAATCTGCTGGACACCCCCGGGTACGCCGACTTCGTCGGGGAACTGCGGGCCGGGCTGCGGGCGGCGGACGCGGCCCTCTTCGTCGTCTCCGCCGCGGAGGACGTGGCCGGGGCGACCCGCACGGTGTGGGAGGAGTGCGCGGCGGTCGGCATGCCGCGGGCGCTGGTCCTCACCCACCTCGACGCCGCCCGCGCCGATGTCACCACCGTCCTGCGCGGCTGCGGCGAAGCCCTCGGCGACGGTGACCCGGACGCCGTACTCCCCCTGTACCTCCCGCTGTACGGCGCGGCGGGCGCGGACGGCCACGCACCGGTGACGGGCCTGCTCGGACTGTTGACGCGGCGGGTGGCGGAATACGCATCGGGCGAACGCACCGAGCGGGACCCGGACGCCACGGAACTGCCGCTGCTGGACGAGGCGCGCGGCCGCCTGATCGAGGGGATCATCGCGGAGAGCGAGGACGAGACGCTGATGGACCGCTATCTCGGCGGTGAGGAGCTGGACGTCGCGTCGCTCGTCGCCGACCTGGAGACGGCGGTCGCCCGCGGCACCTTCCACCCGGTGCTCGCCGCGGCCCCCACCACCGGCTCCGCCCGGCAGGGCCTGGGCACCGTGGAGCTGCTGGACCTCCTCGTACGGGGCTTCCCGGCGCCGGGCGAGCGGACGGCCCCGGAGGTCACCGCACCCGACGGCGCGCCCCGCTCCCCGCTGGTCTGCGATCCGGCCGGGCCGCTGGCGGCGGAGGTCGTCAAGACCACCTCCGATCCGTACGTCGGGCGGCTGTCGCTGGTGCGGGTGTTCTCCGGCACGCTGCGGCCGGACGAGGCGGTGCACGTCTCGGGGCACGGTCTGGAGGACCGCGGCCACGCCGACCACGATGTGCAGGAGCGGGTCGGGGCGCTGTCCGTGCCGTCCGGGAAGCAGCAGCGGCCGCTGGCGCAGGCGGTGGCCGGGGAGTTGGCGTGCGTGGCGAAGCTCGGCCGCGCGGAGACCGGCGACACGCTCTCGTCGTGCGGGGACCCGTTGCTGATGGCGCCGTGGACGATGCCCGATCCGCAGCTGCCGGTCGCGATCGAGGCGCACGGCAAGGCGGACGAGGACAAGCTCTCGCACGGGCTGGCGCGGCTGGTCGCGGAGGATCCGACGATGCGTCTGGAGCAGCATCCGCACACCGGCCAGGTGGTGTTGTGGTGCCTGGGCGAGGCGCACACGGAGGTCGCGCTGGAGCGGCTGCGCACCCGTTACGGCGTCCGGGTCGACACCGTTCCGTACCGCGTACCGCTGCGGGAAACGTTCGGCGGTGCGGCGGCCGGGCGGGGGCGGCAGGTCAAACAGTCCGGCGGGCACGGCCAGTTCGCGATCTGCGAGATCGAGGTGGAGCCGCTGCCCGCGGGCTCCGGCGTCGAGTTCGTGGACACGGTGGTGGGCGGCGCGGTGCCCCGGCAGTTCATCACGTCGGTGGAGAAGGGGGTACGCGCCCAGGCGGCGCAGGGGGTGGCGGCCGGGTATCCGCTCGTCGACG
The DNA here is from genome assembly GCF_007280575.1 of Streptomyces benahoarensis. Taxonomy (GTDB): domain Bacteria; phylum Actinomycetota; class Actinomycetes; order Streptomycetales; family Streptomycetaceae; genus Streptomyces; species Streptomyces benahoarensis. The sequence goes on along the minus strand of NZ_VKJP01000133.1, from coordinate 13,558 downwards.
TCCGGGTCACGCTGCGGGACGGCAAGGCGCACACGGTGGACTCGTCGGACGCGGCGTTCCAGGCGGCCGGGGCGCTGGCGCTGCGGGACGCGGCCGGACAGGTGCGGATCGAGCTGCTCGAACCGGTCGCGGAGGTCGCGGTGTTGATTCCGGACGAGTTCGTCGGGCCGGTGATGAGCGATCTGTCCGGGCGGCGCGGCCGGGTGGTCGGCACCGAGCAGGAGGAGGTGGGCGACCGCACCTGGGTACGGGCCGAGGTGCCGGAGGCGGAGATCGCCCGGTACGCCGTCGATCTGCGGTCGCTCGCGCACGGCACGGGCCGCTTCACCCGGACCTATCTGCGGCACGAACCGATGCCGCAACAGCTGGCGGCGGCGGTGCGGCGGGGCCCGGAAATCGGCGCATAGTCAACGATTGACCGACCGCCTGACCGGTCAACTCCCTTGGGTCCGGCACCGCCTGTACGCTGAGCGAACGGCTCCGCAGGTGTGCCAGGAGCGGTGGACGGGTAAAGAGCCGCGGCAGTGATGGTGCGGCGTTGGGGGCGGGCAGTGGCAGCAGACGGCTTCGACTTCAGTCCCGGGGCGCAGGTGCCGCTCCTGGGAGGCGCGGGACAGACCGCGGCGACCCAGGCGTTGGCCTCCGCCGCCTATCGGGACAGTCCACTGGCCGATATCTCCAAGGCCGATTCGGACTCCGGCGCCTCCGAGATCAAGAAGCCCAAGCTCTCGCTGTTCGAGCCCAATCTCGGCGAGGCGTTCTCCCGGGCGATCCAGACGCGGATGCTCGGCGGCGGCCGCAAGGCGCTCATCCAGTCCTTCGGCACCGAGCCGCAGGTCATCGTCGAGCACTGCCTGGCGGCCACCCGTATCCGCAAGCAGCGGGACGCCAAGCTGACGGTCATCATGCTGCTGTGCGGGGTGGCGTTCCTGCCCGGTGTGCTGCTGTGGCTGGGCGGCTTCCAGGCGAAGAAGTACCTCGCCAAGGACGGCAAGACGTCCGTCGGCGGCTCGGCCCTCCTCGCCCTGCTCGCGCTGGCCGGGGTGGTCCTCCTGATCAAGCTGCCGACGACGGACTTCTGGCCGCTGTACGCACGCGCCATGGTCATCGTCCCGGTGATCGGCTGGTGGTTCGCCAAGCAGATCTGTGAGCGGACGGCCGTACTGCTGCGTGAGGCGTGGCAGGGGCTGCTGGACGGCGGCGGGGTCGGCGCGAAGATCCCCGAGGCGGTGCCGGGCGATCCCGGCGAGATAGCGGCCGAAACCCTGCGGCACAATCTCGCCAAACTCTCCGCCGAGCAGCGCAGCAACGTCGTCTTCTACGCCGGTCCGCGCGGGATACTCGGCATGGGGACGCGCTGGGGCAGCTGGCATCTGGCCGAGGAGCTGAAGCCGGCGAAGGAGGGTACGGAGATCCATCCGTTCCGCAGCTGGGACGTGATCCGGGCGATCCACGACCGGCTGCGGATGCTGGAGCGCAGCTCGCTGCACACCGGCGGATTCCAGCAGGCGCCGCAGGTCAACCACTGGATCGTCTCGCCGGTCGGGGAGAAGGCCAAGGAGGTCAGCCGCCCGGACGGCACGGACACCGACGCCTTCCAGATCCGCGGCCACGAGGTCGAGCGGATCTGCAACGAGCAGCAGTTCGGCAGCGGCAACCGCCACTACCTGGGCGTGCAGTTCGTGCTCTGGGACGGCCAGTTGGTGCTGACGCTGCTGATCACCGTCACGGTGCTGCACGAGACGCTGCGCATCGAGGTCACCGGTCACGCCCTCGGCCCGGTCAACTCCCTGTTCACCGGCAAGCCGTCCCCCAAGACCAAAGAGGTCGCCAAGGTCATCAAGTTCTGGGAGACGCGCAAGCAGACGCTGCCGCTGATCGACACGTCCGAGGTCGTCCGCCTCGCCGCCCGCGCCCCGCTGACATGGTTCCCGCCGCTGCTGGACTTCCTCGGCGGCAAGCTGGCGCTGCCCGAGCCGTTCGGGCTGCGGCACGTCTGGGCGGACAAGCCCTGGCGGCACCGCTTCATGGCCGATGACGCGCTGCGTGCGGCGACGCCCGTGCTGCGGGCGGTCCATACGGCGGCGGTGGGCGTGCTCAAGGAGAACGGCGTGGACACCGAGCGCTTCGAGGGCCGTTCGATGGTGCTCAGCGGTCTGGTCCAAGGCGTCGAGCCGCGGAAGGCCGACGAGTACAGCGCCTGACCCGCGGCGGCCATCCGCTCCCCCGCTTCCGACTCCCGTACGGGCCCGCCCGTACGGGAGTCGGCCGTTGTGCGGGCTCAGCGGAAGATGCCGGTGTGGCCCAGGGAGTAGCGGCCGGGCTGCGGATAGACCGCGAGGCCGTGCGGGCCGTGCCCGACGGGGATCTTCGCCAGGGTCTTCCCCGTACGGGTGTCGAGTGCGTAGACCTCGGAGTTGTAGCGGCCGGAGAGCCAAAGGACCTTGCCGTCGGCGGAGACGCCGCCCATGTCGGGGCTGCCGCCGCCACGGATGTGCCACTTGCCGGTGAGGCGGCCGGTGGCGAAGTCCAGCAGCGAGATGGTGCCCTCGCCGCGGTTGGAGATGTACATCTGCTTCGAGTCGCGGCTGACGTAGAGGCCGTGGGCGCCCTTGCCGGTGCGGAGCAGCTTCGGCCGGGTGAAGTGGTCGCCGTCGAGGACCCACACCCCGTCGGACGTCATATCGGCGATGTACCAGGTCTTCCCGTCCGGGGAGAGCTTGACGTCCTGCGGCATCGCGCCGTGCTGCGGCAGCTTCTGCTGGCCGGTCACCGCCATCTTCGCGGTGTCGACCTTGAGCAGTTCGCCGGAGAACTCGCAGGAGACGATGAAGTACCGGCCGTCGGCGGAGAAGTCGGCGTGGTTGACCCCGGCGCAGGTCACCGGCACGGTCTTGCGGACCTCCATGGTGTGCGGGTCGCGGAAGACCAGCTGCCTGTCCATCGACGCCATCACGATCGCGTACTTGCCGTCGGGCGTGAAGTAGAGGTTGTACGGGTCGTGCACCGCGACGGTCCTGCCCGCCTTGCCGGTGCGCGGGTCGACCGGTGTGAGGCTGTTGCCGCGGTCGTTGTTGACCCACAGCGTCTTCAGGTCCCAGGACGGTACGACGTGCTGCGGCTGCACGCCCACCGGCATGGTCCGCACGACCTTGTAGGTCCGCGGATCGATGACGCTGACCGTGTTGGAGATGGTGTTGGGGACGTACACCATCGACGGATAGTCCTTGACCTGCGGGACGAGCTTGCCCGGCCGGTCCGCGGCGTAGATGTCGTGCGGGTCGACCAGCGGCGGCATCCCGGGCAGACCGGGGCGGGCGGCCGCCGCCGGGGACGGGCTCGCGGGGCGCGGGGTGTGCCCGGCGCGGGCGGCGGTGTCGTCCGCGCCACATCCGGCGGCGAGCAGCGCGCACGCGGCGGCCAGCAGGGCCGCCTTCCCCGGGGTGCGGCGGAGTGCGGGGGTCCGGTCAGCCATCAGGTCACCAGCTCCGTAGTCGTCACCGCGCGCAGACCGCGCCGGTGCAGGCCGTCGAGGATCGGGGGCAGCGCGGCAACGGTGCCGGGGTGCCCCAGGTGGAGGCTGACGACCGAGCCGGGCCGGGCACCGTCCAGCACCGTGCGCTGGACGGCGGGCGCGCCGGGGTCGTCGGCGTCGAGGGAGTCGAGGTCGTACGAGAGGACGTGCGGGTATCCGGCCCGGCGGGCCAGGCGGATCACCTGGTCGGTGGCGTACTGCGTCCGCGAGGGGCGGAACCAGCTGCCGATGGTGCCGGTGAGGGCCCGCAGCCGGTCGGCGCAGCCGGTGATCTCGGCGTACGCCTCGTCCTCGGGCAGGGCGCAGATGGTGCGGTGGTGGAGGGTGTGGTTGCCCAGTTCGTGGCCGCCGTCGAGGACGCGGCGGGCCATCGCGGGCTGTTCGTCGAGCCAGGTGCCGACCGCCAGCACGGTGACGCGGGCACCGGCCCGCTCGGCCTCACGGAGCAGCGCGGTGGCGCGGGCGGCCGCGGGGGCCGCGCCGCTCCGGGTGCAGGCGGTGGCGGCCGCCCCGGCGGCGATCGCGGCGGCAGCGCGTAGCACGGAACGGCGGTCCGGTGAAGTCACCACTCCATTACAGAGCGGCACGGGCCGGATGGCGGTCTTTTGTTCGGCCCTTCGGAGGAGCGGCGCGCGCCCCAGGGGCGCGCACGGACCCCGGGGACGCGCACGGGCCCCCGGGGCGGCGGTGTCGCTATGCGGGCCAGGCGTCCGCGAGCATCCGCCGGGTGTCGGCGAGCAGCTGCGGCAGGACCTTGGTGTGGCCGACCACCGGCATGAAGTTGGTGTCGCCGCCCCAGCGCGGGACGACGTGCTGGTGGAGGTGGGCGGCGATGCCCGCACCGGCCACCGTGCCCTGGTTCATGCCGATGTTGAAGCCGTGCGCCCCGGACGCGGTGCGCAGCGCGGTCATCGCGTGCTTGGTCAGCTCCGCCAGCTCCGCGGTCTCCGCGCCGTCCAGCTCGGTGTAGTCCGCGACGTGCCGGAACGGCACCACCATCAGATGCCCGCCGTTGTACGGGTAGAGGTTCAGCACCGCGTAGACGTGCTCACCGCGGGCGATCACCAGACCGTCCTCGTCGGACTTGGCGGGGATCGCGCAGAACGGACAGCCGTCGTCGGCCCCCGGGCCGCTCGGCTTGTTCTCCCCCTGGATGTACGCCATCCGGTGGGGCGTCCACAGGCGCTGGAAGGCGTCCTGTGTCCCGACTCCGATCTGCTGCTCCGGCTCGCTCGTCATACCGGCCAGCATATGGCGTCCGCCGTCCGCGGCGTGTCGCCGGGGCGCACCGCACCGCGCACTCCCCGATGCCGGGCCGATGGACCGGAACGACCGTCCGGCGGCGCTTCCGGCAGGAGGGCGAGGAATGAGGCGGGGCCGGGCCCGGGGCGTACGGGAAACGGCCGGGCCCCGGCGAGCGGTCGCAGCGGTCGCTCACCGGGGCCCGGCCGACGGGTCAGCGCTGACTCACACCTGGATCCGGCGCTCCACCGCGTCCACGATCTCGGCGATCGCCTGGGCGCGCGGGATGCCGTTCTTCTGCGAGCCGTCGCGGTAGCGGAAGGAGACCGCGCCGTTGGCGACGTCCTCGTCACCGGCGATGACCATGAAGGGCACCTTGCTCTTCTGGGCGTTGCGGATCTTCTTCTGCATCCGGTCCGACGACGCGTCGACGTCGATCCGCAGCCCCTGGGCGCGCGCCTCGGCGGCGAACTCCTGGAGGTACGGGACGTGGCTGTCGCCGATCGGGATGCCGGTGGCCTGGACGGGGGCGAGCCACACAGGGAAGGCGCCCGCGTAGTGCTCCAGAAGCACGCCGAAGAACCGCTCGATCGAACCGAACAGCGCGCGGTGGATCATGACGGGCTGCTGCTTGGAACCGTCCGCCGCGGTGTACTCCAGGTGGAACCGCTTGGGCTGGTTGAAGTCCACCTGGATCGTCGACATCTGCCAGGACCGGCCGATGGCGTCCTTCGCCTGCACGGAGATCTTCGGGCCGTAGTACGCGGCGCCGCCCGGGTCGGGAACGAGCGGCAGGCCCTGCTTCTCGGCGGCCAGGCGCAGCGCCTCGGTGGCCTCGGCCCAGTCCTCGTCGGTACCGATGAACTTGTCGGAGTCGTCGCGGGTGGACAGCTCCAGCTCGAACTCGGTCAGGCCGTAGTCGCGCAGCAGGTCCAACACGAAGGTCAGGAGCGTGTCCAGCTCCTCGGGCATCTGGTCCTTGGTGCAGTAGATGTGCGAGTCGTCCTGGGTGAAGCCGCGGGAGCGGGTCAGGCCGTGCACGACGCCCGACTTCTCGTAGCGGTACACCGTGCCGAACTCGAAGAGGCGCAGGGGCAGTTCACGGTAGGAACGGCCGCGCGACTTGAAGATCAGGTTGTGCATCGGGCAGTTCATCGCCTTGAGGCGGTAGTTCTGCTCGTCGAACTCGATGGCCGGGAACATGCCCTCCGCGTAGTGCGGCAGGTGCCCCGAGATCTCGAAGAGCTTCTCCTTCGAGAGGTGCGGGGTGTTCACGAACTCGTAGCCGGAGACCTCGTGGCGCTTGCGGGAGTAGGTCTCCATCTCCTTGCGGATGACGCCGCCCTTGGGATGGAACACCGCGAGGCCCGGGCCCAGCTCCTCCGGGAAGGAGAAGAGGTCCAGCTCGGCGCCGAGCTTGCGGTGGTCGCGCTTCTCGGCCTCGGCCAGGAACTCCAGGTGGGCCTTGAGCTCGTCCTTGGTCGGCCAGGCGGTGCCGTAGATCCGCTGGAGCTGCTTGTTCTTCTCGCTGCCGCGCCAGTAGGCGGCGGCCGAGCGCATCAGCTTGAAGGCCGGGATGACGCGGGTGCTGGGCAGGTGCGGGCCGCGGCAGAGGTCCTTCCAGCACAGCTCGCCGGTCTTGGCGTCGAGGTTGTCGTAGATGGTCAGCTCGCCGCCGCCCACCTCGGCGTCGGCGCCCTCGGCGGCCTCGGCGGCGTTGCCCTTGAGGCCGATCAGCTCCAGCTTGTACGGCTCATCGGCCAGCTCGACGCGGGCGTCCTCGTCGGTGGTGACCCGGCGCGCGAACTTCTGCCCACGCTTCTGGATCTCCTGCATCTTCTTCTCGATGCGCTTGAGGTCGTCCGGATGGAACGGGGTCTCGACGTCGAAGTCGTAGTAGAAGCCGTCCTTGATGGGCGGGCCGATGCCGAGCTTGGCCTGCGGGAACAGCTCCTGCACGGCCTGGGCCATCACGTGTGCGGTGGAGTGCCGCAGGATGTTCAGGCCGTCCTCGGAGGTGATCTCGACGGGCTCGACGGTCTCGCCGTCGGCCACCTCGTACGCCAGGTCCTTCAGCTCCCCGGCCACCCGCGCGGCGACGACGGCGCGTTCGCCCTGGAAGAGGTCGGCGGCCGTAGTGCCCGTGGTCACCACGCGTTCTTCCCGCTCGGAATCGCGTTGGACGGTCACACGGACGTCTGACACCGGTCTCTCCTGTCATGTCTGCTGCGCGTCAGCGATTGCTGCGCAGGGAAATCGTACCGATCCCGCGGACCGGACCGCGAAACGGTTTACCGGGGCCCGGCTTCCCCGGGGCGGGCGGGCCCGGCGGGCCGCCTTGGGGGCGACGGCTCCTCCGCCTCCGCCTCCCCCGTAGGCAGCGGTACGACGCCCCGCGCCCCGGTGAGGCGCCGGAAGCCGCCGCGGCTCTCCAGGCGGCCGCTGATCCGGACCGGCAGGTTCATCAGATGGGCCTGGCCCGCGACGCGGTAGTCGTCGTCGCCGAGCGCGATCCGTACCTGCTCGACGTCCGCCCCGGAGATCACCCGCAGCCGCACCACTCCCCCGCCGGGCCGCTCCCGGTGCAGCCGCACCACCGCGCCGGTCACCCGTACCGGGAGCGACGGTTCGCCGCGTACGTAGCGCTGGGCGGCGTCCGCCAGCGCCGGGAGGTCGCCCGGGGTGAACTCCACGGGCCCGGGGCGGACCGGGCAGCCGGGCGGCGGGCCCGCGCCGGGCGACCAGTCCACCGTGATCCGGATGCCGCCGCCCTCGTGGACCAGCGCGATCAGCGCCTGCACCAGCTCATGGCAGACGCCGAACGCCACCGCCGCGTCGAACGCCTCGACGCCCCCGGTGTCGCGCCGGTGATCGGTGGCGTCGCGGGCGGCGCGCAGCGCCCGGTGCAGGGTGATCACCGGGCCCCGGCCGACCGACACCGGGAGGAACGCGGCGAGCCGACGGCCCTCCGGCGCCGGCCCGAGCAGCGCCTCCCCCAGGAAGCGTTCCGTGTGGCCGCGGTAGCGGGACCCGTAGTACCCGGCGCGGCCGCAGCTGCCCAGCGCCGCGGCGGACAGCATCGCGCGCGCCGCACCGCGCAGCTGCTCCTGCGCCACCCAGCGCGCCACCACCGACCCGCTCCCCGGCGCCAGCCGCTCCCAGCGCACCTCGTCGCTGAGCGCCGCCATCCCCAGCAGCACCTCCCGGGCGTACGGTGCCGGGCTGACGCTGAGGGTGGCCAGCGCCTCGGCGAGCAGATCGGCGCACTCGGGGAAGCGCTGATCCTGCGGCACCAGCAGCCCGGCGCCGCCGCCCGGCGGGGTCCAGCGCGCGTACCGCCCGCCCGGGCCGCCCGTCCGGTGCCAGCCGTGCCGGGCCAGCAGCGCGCCGAGGATCGCGGGGTCGATGGCCGCCGGGTCGGGCAACGGGATACCGGCGCCCGGCAGCTGCGGGCCCGGCGCGGCGGGGTCGTCGGTCTGCCGGTGCATCACGGTCTCCCTCCCGGCCCGGTCCGCGCCGGAACACAGGGCGCGGTGGTCGAAGAGCCGCGGCCGGTGACCGGGGGCCGGCCGGGTCGTCCAGTGGCAGCGGTACGGGGCAGCCGGTCCGCCGGGGTGAGCGGCGGGGCGGGTGCGGTGCGCGGGGACGGCGGCCCCGGGCCGGGCGCGGCCGTGCCGGGTGCCGGCGGGTCTCGCGGGAGTGCTTCGGTACGACGGGAGTCCGCGGCCGGACGTGCACCACACCCCGTCCTCTTGGTTTGTCTCCCCGTCAAGAGGACCGCAAACAAAAGCGGTTCGGCGACACCACGAGGCGGGTATCACCTGCTCGGGCCGTGGGCCGCCCCGTCGTTCCCGGCGACTCGTCGGCCGGGAGCGGCCGGTCGGCGCCGGGGCGCCCGCGCCGTGATGTCGGAGTGCGAGGAGTGGCGATGGTGCCGTGCTGGTACGACGGTCCGTTGGCGGCGTTCGGCGTCGGGACGACCGGAGACGATTCCGAGACCGACCGCATCGTCGCGGCGGCGCTGGCGGTCCAGGAGACCCCGGGCGCCTCCCCGGCGCTCACCCGCTGGCTGATCAGCCCCGGTGTGGAAATGCCCGAGGCGGCGACGGCGGCGCACGGCCTGACCGCCGGGCATCTCGCGCGCCGCGGCCGCTGGCCGGCGCCCGCGGTCGACGAGATCGCGCGGGCCCTGAGCTCACAGGCGGCGTCCGGCCGCCCGGTGGCCGTGCTGGACGCCCCGTTCACCCTGACGCTCCTGGACCGCGAGGCGACGCGCCACCGCGCCACCTCCCTGACCGGCTATCTCGGCAGCCACCCGCTGCACGTCCTCGACCCGCTGGTCCTCGACACCCACCTGGACCGCTACCGCAAGGGCGCCCGCACCCTCCCCGACCTCTGCGCGCACTACGACGTCAAGCCGTCCGACAGCGGGCACGGCACCGGGCGCACCGCCGACGACGTGCTCACCGTCCTGGAGCTGGTCCGCGCACTGGGCCGACGCTTCGCCGCCCGCCTCGCTCGGCTGCAACCGGACGAACTCCACACCCTCCAGACGAGGTGGTACGAGGCCCAGGTACACGACCGGCAAACGTGGTTCCCGCGCGGCGGCGCGGCCGACGGGCAGTGGCCGATGCGGCCCACGGCCCCGGAAAGGTGAGGTGGATTCCGCACCGTCCGGAAATGCGCGGGCAGTTCGGGAATTGCCGCCACAACGAAAAGGTCCGGGCCGTCAATTGACGGCCCGGACCTCGATCCCGGTGGGCGATACTGGGTTCGAACCAGTGACCTCTTCGGTGTGAACGAAGCGCTCTCCCACTGAGCTAATCGCCCGGGTGTCGGCGGGGTTTCCCTCGCGAACGACCTGAACAATACAGGCCGCCGCGGCTTTCCATCAAATTCCTCCCGGCGGCCCGTACGGCACCCCCCGCGCCGGTCACGGGGCGCGACCGCCGGGCGCCGTCAGCGGGCCAGCCAGACCGCCAGACCGCGCCGCCCGGAGCGCATCATCAGCGCGTGGTTGAGCACGAACAGTGGCCGCCCGGGCAGCGCCAGCCGTCGCAGCAGCGGCTTGCGCACCTCCACCTCCTGCTCGAAGAGGACGCGTGTCCCGCCGCCGCGCGCCGCGACCGTCCAGCGCACCCACCCCTCCAGATCGCCGCGGAGCGTCACCTCCAGCACCCCGGCGCGCGGGTCCCGCGCCGCTTCACCGGCGACGACGTCCAGGTCGTACGGGAGGAACGAGCGGAAGCGCGCGGTCCCGCCGGACTCGCCGGCGCGGTCGACGGCGCGCACCTGGGGCCACCACAGCGGATAGCTCTCGACGCGTTCGAGGACGGCGTAGACGACCGCGGGCGGGGTGTCGGGCAGCAGCCACACGCTGCGGAAGCGGTAGCGGTGGAGTGCGCGCGACCAGGAGGGCATGGGTTCAGTGTGCCGCCCCGGGGACGGTGGAGCCCAACAACCGCGAAGGTCCGGAGGCTTGAAGCCTCCGGACCTTCGGCCGGGGTGGGCGATACTGGGTTCGAACCAGTGACCTCTTCGGTGTGAACGAAGCGCTCTCCCACTGAGCTAATCGCCCGGCGCACGGCACACAGTACCCCACGCCGAAGGGGCTCCGTGACCAGCCGGGCGGCCACCGGCGCAGGTCACCGCCGCCGCCCCCGCCTCATCGGACGCAGCACCGCGACATCGCGAGGCCGGCGGCGAAGACCCGGCGGCCTGCCGGCTCCGGCACAGGGAGGGCGGGAGCGGCGGACGCGGCACGGCGCCCGCGAGCCGAGCCGGACTCCGACGGACGTCGCGCCACTCCGCCGACGCCCCCTCACTCTCCGTATTCATGCCGTCAACATGCCGGACTGTCCCGCTCTCCCGGAATAACCGTGGGGACGATCTTTCAATCCGCCGTCAGAGGTACCTGAAGCCACCCAAAACGCTCAGAGGGGTTTACAACGGCACCGTAGGTGGCATGTCGATTTCGCCGACGTGCGAATCCCCGAGCGCACACTGAGCGAAAGGCCCTGGCGCTTATGAACACCACGGTCAGCTGCGAGCTGCACCTGCGCCTCGTTGTGTCGAGCGAGTCCTCACTGCCTGTACCGGCGGGCCTGCGGTATGACACGGCCGATCCTTACGCCGTGCATGCCACCTTCCACACCGGAGCCGAGGAGACCGTCGAGTGGGTTTTCGCCCGCGATCTCCTCGCCGAGGGCCTCCACCGGCCCACCGGCACCGGCGACGTCCGCGTCTGGCCGTCCCGGAGCCACGGACAGGGCGTGGTCTGCATCGCCCTGAGTTCCCCGGAAGGCGAGGCCCTCCTGGAGGCCCCCGCACGGGCCCTCGAATCGTTCCTCAAAAGGACCGACGCCGCGGTACCTCCCGGTACCGAGCATCGGCACTTCGACCTCGACACGGAGCTCTCCCACATCCTCGCGGAGAGCTGAGACGCACCACAGCCACCCACCGCAACCAACCCGCACACGTCCGCGGCGTCCGACTCGGGGAGACGCCGCGGGACCGACAAGTTCATATGGCACACTCCGGCGCCGTCGCCGCGGACCCACCGCGGCGACGGCGCCGTGGCGTGGGCGACGCGCTAGAGTCGGCGACCATTCCGCAAGGACTCGGGGGCGGCGAACGGGCCGCCCCAACCGGCCTGGGAGCGAAACCGTGATGATCACGCATGACACCCGGTGCGCCCTGGACGCGGTCGTCGACCTGCTGAACACCGCCCCGGAGGGGGAGGCCCCCGGCAGCCCGGACGCCCTGACCGATCCGGCCGCGCTGCGGGAGTTCACCGCGCGGCACGCCATCAGCGGGGTCGGCGCCCTCGACAACGCCGATCTGGCCGCCGTACGCGCCCTGCGCACCCGCTTCGCGGAGGTTTTCGCCGCCCCCGACGACCGCAACGCCGCCGAGCTGCTGAACACGCTGATCGCCTCCGCGGGCACCACCCCGCAGCTGACGGACCACGACGGCTACGACTGGCACGTCCACTACTTCGCGCCGGGCGCCTCGGTCGCCCACCATCTGGCGGCCGACTGCGGCATGGCGCTGGCGTTCCTGGTCGTGGCGGGTGAGCGGGAGCGGCTGCGGCGCTGCGAGGCGCCGGGCTGCCGCCACACGTTCGTCGATCTCTCCCGGAACCGCTCCCGGCGCTACTGCTCCAGCCGGACCTGCGGTAACCGGCTGCATGTCGCCGCCTACCGGGCACGGCAGCGGGAGGCCGCGGACTGAGCCGCACCGGCCACGTCCCGGCCCTCACTGGAGGTACAGGTCGTGGACGGCGCCCAGCAGCAACAGCAAGCCGATGAAGGCGAGGAAGAGCATCAGGGGCGGCTGGGACAGCGCGAAAAGACATCCGCGCGGTTCGGGGGCCGGGGCTTCATCCCGGGCCAGGGCGCACTCATCGTTCATTTCGCGACGATCATGGCGCAGCCGATCGGTCGCGAATGCCCAATTAGCCCCTCAGTGGCGGGAGTTCATCAGATCCCGTGTTTTTTGAGGATCGCTTCGATGTCCGAGAAGTCATCCTTGGGGGCGGCCGCTCCGCCCTTGGCCACGGCCGCGGGACCGGAGGCCGTACGCCCCGATCCGAGGGACGGCGCGGAGGCACCCGGGGCCACCGCGTGACCACGGGCGGCCGCGGCGGCCCGGCGCTCCTTGCGGCCGCCGATCCCGCCCCGGCGTCGCTCCACGGCGCGGCCGATCACGAACAGCACGGCCGAGAGCGCCAGCAGGCCGAACCCGGCCCAGACCGTCGGCTTGAGGACGAGCCCGGTGATCCAGTCGATGATGCCGGTCATCGCCAGGCCGATCGGGATGAGGGCGAACGCCGCGACGCGCGTCGCGGCGAGGAAACGCTTGCGGTAGGCCGTCAGTGCGGCGACGGCCAGGCCCGCCGCCGACACCGCGGCGCATACGGTCGACGTCAGCATCGGGTCCTCCTGCCCTAGGTGGGAGGGAGCGCACCCTGCGTCCCCTTCCTCCATCCTGCCCTGCCCGGCGTCTTTGCGGCCATGCCCGGCCGCGGTGATCAGGGAGATCTCCGGGTCGGCTTCTCCCGAGGTCCAGGTGCCCCTGCCGCCCGGCGGGCTGGAAGACTGGCCCCATGAACGACTCCCCCGCCGCCGGCACCCCTTCCCCCGAGCCCGTCGTCCTGGACGTCTGGTGTGAGCTGCAGTGCCCTGACTGCCACACCGCCCAGGACGATCTGCGTGCCCTGCGCGAGCGCTACGGTGACCGGCTGGACATCCGGCTGCGGCACTTCCCGCTGGAGAAGCACAAGTACGCCTACGCGGCGGCGCAGGCGGCCGAGGAGGCCGCCGAGCAAGGCAAGGGCCAGGAATTCATCGAGGCGGTGCTGGCCCGCACCGAGGAGCTGGGCCGCTCCGGTGAACGGCTGCTGCTGGAGGTCGCGGACGCCGTGGGGCTGGACTCCGACGAGCTGGACACCGCGCTGATCGACGGCCGCCATCTGCTGATCGTCGACGCCGACCAGGCCGAGGGCAAGGCGATCGGCGTGCGTGGCACCCCCACGTACGTCATCGGCGGGGAACTGCTGGACGGCAGCGCGAACCAGGAGGGGCTGCGCGCCCGGATCGAGGAGATCGCGGACCGGCTGCTCGCCTAGTGTTCTGAGTCGGGAATTCTGTTCGGATGTATAGGCTTGGTCTGTGGTGCGTACTGGGCGGCCGAAGGCCGAGTTGATCCTGTCGGATGAGGAACGGGCTGCGCTGGAGGGGTGGGTGCGGCGCCGTTCCACGCCGCAGGCGTGGGCTCTGC
>NZ_VKJP01000132.1 GCF_007280575.1 Streptomyces benahoarensis | reverse complement strand
CCCCCACCCGCCCCCCGGCCGCCGGTTACGACGACTCCGACCGTGCCGCCGTCCACCGCGTCATGCGCGAACGCCGCGACATCCGTAACGGCTTCCGCCCCGACCCGATCCCCAACGACGTGCTGCTGCGCGTCCTGGAGGCGGCGCACACCGCGCCCAGCGTCGGGCACTCGCAGCCGTGGGACTTCGTCGTGATCCGCTCCGGGGAGACCCGCGAGCGGATGCACCAGCTCGCCACCGGCCAGCGGAAGGCGTACGCCGCATCGTTGCCCAAGGGCCGGGCCAAGCAGTTCCGTGAGCTGAAGATCGAGGCCATCCTCGACACGCCGGTGAACATCGTCGTCACCGCCGACCCCACCCGCGGCGGCCGTCACACCCTCGGCCGTCACACCCAGCCGCAGATGGCGCCGTACTCCTCCGCGCTCGCCGTCGAGAACCTCTGGCTCGCCGCCCGCGCCGAGGGCCTCGGTGTCGGCTGGGTCAGCTTCTTCGACGAGCGGCAGATGGTCACCGAACTCGGCCTGCCCGAGCACCTGGAGGTCGTCGCCTACCTCTGCATCGGCTACGTCGACGAGTTCCCCGAGGAGCCGGAGCTGATGCAGGCCGGATGGGCCGAGCGGCGCCCGCTGTCCTGGGTCGTCCACGAGGAGACCTACGGCCGCCGCGCCCTGCCCGGCGAGGACCCGCACGACCTGCTCCGGGAGACCCTGCACGGCATCCGCCCGCTCGACGCCAAGGCGCTCGGTGAGGCGTGGGAGCGCCAGAAGCGGATGACGAAGCCCGCCGGGGCGCTGGGCATGCTGGAGATCATCGCCGCGCAGCTGTGCGGCCTCTCCCGCAAGTGCCCGCCGCCGATCCCCGAGCCCGCCGCCGTCGCGATCTTCGCGGGCGACCACGGCGTGCACGCCCAGGGTGTGACCCCCTGGCCCCAGGAGGTCACCGGTCAGATGGTCGCCAACTTCCTGGGCGGCGGCGCGGTCTGCAACGCCTTCGCCACCCAGGTCGGCGCCGAGGTCTGCGTCGTCGATGTCGGTGTCGCCGCCGAACTCCCCGCCGCACCGGGCCTGCTGCCCCGTAAGGTCCGCGCCGGTACGGACGACTTCACGGCCGGGCCGGCCATGTCCCAGGAGGACGTGCTCAAGGCGATCGAGGCGGGTATCGAGACCGCCCGGGACCTCGTCGCGGCCGGTAACAAGGCGCTGCTCACCGGCGAGATGGGCATCGCCAACACCACCGCTTCGGCGGCCCTCGTCAGCGTCTACACCGGCGCCGACCCCGCCGAGATCACCGGCCGGGGCACCGGTATCAACGACGAGACGCACGCCCACAAGGTCGACGTGGTGCGCCGCGCACTGGAGCTGCACCGCCCCGACCCGGCCGACCCCATCGGCGTCCTCGCCGCGGTCGGCGGTCTGGAGCACGCCGCCCTCGTCGGCCTGATCCTCGGCGGCGCGTCCCTGCGGACGCCGGTGATCCTGGACGGCGTCAGCACCGGAGCCGCCGCCCTCGTCGCCCACGCCATCGCCCCCGAGGCGCTGGCCGCCTGCATCGCCGGGCACCGCAGCGCCGAACCGGGCCATGTCGCCGCCCTGACCAAGCTCGGCCTGCGTCCGCTGGTCGACCTCGATCTGCGGCTCGGCGAGGGCACCGGCGCCCTGCTCGCCCTGCCGCTGGTGCAGAGCGCCGCCCGCGCCATGCACGAGGTCGCCACCTTCGACACCGCGGGCGTGACCGAGAAGGACTGACCCGGGCCACCCGACCACGGGCCCGGCGCCCCGCCTGCCGACGGGACGCCGGGCCCGCGCCTTCAGGAACCCTTCCTGTTTTCTCGGGGGCGGGCCGCGGTATCCCCCAAGGCCACCCCTCGGGCCGGGGCCGGGGCGGCACCGCCGCACGACGTCACACCGTGCGTCACAGGCCCCCGAAGACCGGCACCACCTCCCCTATAGGCTGGGAGTCGGGCCGCCACCCGCGCCGGGGCCGGACCCGGCGGCGTCCCGTGGATGCCTCCCAGCCGTTCCACCGCCGCAGCGGCTGCGTCCTCCGGAGCCGCCCCACCCGCACAAGGAGCCGCACCCATGGCCGAGCATGCCGCCGAACACGCCGCCTACCCCGTCGGCCTGCGCCTGTCGGGCCGCCGCGTCGTCGTCCTCGGCGCCGGTCAGGTCGCCCAGCGCCGGCTCCCCGCCCTCCTCGCCGCCGGGGCCGACGTCCTGCTCGTCTCCCCGTCCGCCACCCCCTCCGTCGAGGCGATGGCCGACACCGGCGAACTCCGCTGGGAGCGCCGCCGCTACCGCCCCGGCGACCTCGCGGGCGCCTGGTACGCGCTGATCTCCACCGACGACGCCGAAGCCAACGCCGCCGCCTCCCAGGAGGCCGAGGAGCGCCGCGTCTGGGCCGTCCGCTCCGACGACGCCGAGGCCGCCACCGCCTGGACCCCGGCCACCGGCCACAGCGAAGGTGTCACCGTCGCCGTCCTCACCGGCCGCGACCCCCGCCGCTCCGCCGCCGTCCGCGACGCCGTCGTCGAGGGCCTGCGCGACGGCTCCCTCGCCGCGCCCCACCACCGCGCCCGCACCAAGGGCGTCGCTCTCGTCGGCGGCGGCCCGGGCGACCCGGACCTGATCACCGTGCGCGGCCGCCGCCTGCTCGCCGAGGCCGACGTCGTCATCGCCGACCGCCTCGGCCCCCGCGACCTCCTCGCCGAACTCCCCCCGCACGTCGAGATCATCGACGCGGCGAAGATCCCTTACGGCCGGTTCATGGCGCAGGAGGCCATCAACCAGGCCCTCATCGACCACGCCAGGGCCGGTAAGGCCGTGGTCCGGCTCAAGGGCGGCGACCCCTTCGTCTTCGGCCGCGGCATGGAGGAGGTCCAGGCGCTCACCGAGGCCGGGATCCCCTGCACCGTCGTCCCCGGCATCTCCAGCACCATCTCGGTACCCGGCGCCGCCGGTATCCCCGTCACCCACCGCGGCGTCGCCCACGAGTTCACCGTCGTCAGCGGCCATATCGCCCCCGACGACGAGCGCTCCCTCGTCGACTGGGCGGCCCTCGCCCGGCTGCGCGGCACCCTCGTCGTCCTGATGGGCGTCGGCAACAGCGCCGCCATCGCCGCCACGCTCATGGCCCACGGCCGCTCCGGCGACACCCCCGCCGCGGTCGTCCAGGAGGGCACCACGGCCGCCCAGCGCCGCGTCGACGCCACCCTCGCCACCCTCGGCGAGACCGTCCGCGCCGAGGGCGTACGGCCCCCGGCGGTCCTCGTCATCGGTGACGTCGTCGCCGTCACCCCCGGAAAGTAGCCGTCCCGCACCCGGCATTGGCACCCCGACACCGACAAGGCACTATCTCCCCGTGGCAGAAATCATCACCGTCGACGACCCCGACGACCCGCGGCTGCGCGACTACACCGGCCTCACCGACGTCGAGCTGCGGCGCCGCCGGGAGCCCGCCGAGGGCCTGTTCATCGCCGAGGGCGAGAAGGTCATCCGCCGTGCCCGGCACGCCGGTTACGAGATGCGCTCGATGCTGCTCTCGGCCAAGTGGGTCGACGTCATGCGCGACGTCATCGACGAGGTCCCGGCGCCGGTCTACGCGGTCACCCCTGACCTCGCCGAGCGGGTCACCGGCTACCACGTCCACCGCGGCGCCCTCGCCTCCATGCAGCGCAAACCGCTCCCGGACCCCGCGTCGCTGCTCGCCACGGACCGCCGCATCGCCGCCGTGGAGGCGGTCG
This sequence comes from Streptomyces benahoarensis, assembly GCF_007280575.1. Classification (GTDB taxonomy): domain Bacteria; phylum Actinomycetota; class Actinomycetes; order Streptomycetales; family Streptomycetaceae; genus Streptomyces; species Streptomyces benahoarensis. The sequence goes on along the minus strand of NZ_VKJP01000132.1, from coordinate 11,771 downwards.
ACGACCACACCGACATCGGCGCGATGTCGCCTGTGGGTCTGCAACGGAGTGCAGGCCGGCGCGTCGCCATCTTCGAGGACATCGTCGATCACGCGAACCTGGGTGCCGCCTTCCGCAACGCAGCCGCTCTGGGCGTGGACGCCGTCTTCCTCACCCCACGCTGCGCCGACCCCCTGTACCGGCGGGCGGTGAAGGTGTCGATGGGTGCGGTCTTCCACGTTCCCTGGACCCGGCTGACCTCCTGGCCGGAGGAGATTGAGCTCTTCCGCCAGGACGGCTTCGTGACGGCTTCCCTGTGCCTCGACGAGAAGTCGATCACGATGGACGAACTCGCCGCCCGCCGGTACGAGAAGCTGGCGCTCATGCTCGGCACCGAAGGCGACGGCCTGTCGATCGAGGCTCTCCGCGCGGCCGACGAATGGGTCCGGATCCCGATGGCCGCCGGAGTGGATTCCCTCAACGTCGCCGCGGCCTCTGCCGTGGCCTTCTACGCGACGAGGCTGTAACCACGGTGCCCATGCCGGTGGAGGCGGCCGGAACGTCCGCACGCCGACGTCCGCCGTCAGGAGCGCAGCCGGTGAGGGTGAGCGCAGGACGCTCACCCTCACCCTTGTGGCCTTCCGTTGTCAGGCCCGCGTGCCGGTCGCGTTGAGGCAGGCGAGCAGGGTCCGGGCCTGGACGTTCACATAGTGGTTGTGCCGGACCAGAGAGGTGAGCTGTCCCGGGGTGACCCAACGGAATCCGGCGGGTGGGTCGAGGGGAGCCGTTGCCTCGTCGGCCTCGACGAGGAGATGGCGGCTCTCCGCGTTGCGGAACCGGCCGCCCTCCTCCGAGTGCACGGCCTCGTAGCTGATGCGCGAGGGGAAGGAGGCGCGCGCGTTCAGCACGTCGTCCAGGAACGGTGGCCGGTCTTCGGCGGGCAGATGCGCGTGGGCGGCGGGGGTGCACTGGACCGTGGGGCCGAGTTCCACGGTGTCGAGGAAGCCCCCTTCGACGCGTGCCTGGACCAGGACGTGGGGTACGTCGCCGAACCGCCGGATGAGGAAGGCCGTGACGCCCCTCGCGCGCGGCTCGAACAGCGGCTGGGTCCAGCCGGTGACCTCCCTGCTGTCGGCCTGTACGCGGACCGCCACGACGCTGAAGTAGCGGCCTTCCGCGTGGTCGATGCTCGATTCGCCGCGGTTCCAGCTGGGGAGCCCGGCCAGCGGCAGCGGCTCGGCGCGTACGTCGTGCCGGGAACGTTCGGCGGTGAACCACGACAGCAGCTCGGTGTCCGAGTGCAGGGCGCCGGGCTGCTCGTCGCGGTACGGAACGCAGGAGAGCACGGTGCGTGCGTCCATGTTGACGACATTGTCGGAGTGCAGCAGCTCACCGATCTGGCCGAGGGTCAGCCAGCAGAAGTCGTCGTCGAGCGGGACCGGCTCCGTGGTCTCCACGATCATGTTCCGGTTGCTCTTGCGGAAGAACCAGGAGCCGTGCTCGGACTGGAGAACGTCGGCGATGATCCTGTGGGGGGCCGGGCGGGTGAAGTGCTCCACGTACTTCACGGCCGCGCCCTTGTGCACCTTGGTGTAGTTGCTGCGGGTGGCTTGGACGGTCGGGGAGAGCTGCACCAGGTTGGGGTTGCCCGGCTCCATCTTGGCCTGCATCAGGAAGTGGAGCACCCCGTCGAACTCCTTGGCGAGGATGCCGAGGATGCCGACTTCGGGCTGGCGGATGATGGGCTGGTGCCATTCCCGGTAGGGGCCCTCGTCCACGGTGACGCGCAGTCCCTCGACGGTGAAGAACCGGCCGCTGTCGTGTACGAGGTTGCCGGTGTCCCCGTCGAACGACCAGTTGTCCAGCTGGGCGAAGGGGATGCGCTCCACGTGGAAGCGGTGGGACCGGCGGCGCTCGTCGAGCCAGGTGTGGACTTCCGCGGTCTGCGGCCCTGCACCTTGGCGGGTGGCCGCGGACCGGGCGATGCGAGGGAGGAGAGCGTTGTCGTGCCGTGGTCTCAGTCCGCGGTCACGGTCGGCGGGAGCCGCGGTGAGGGACGCGGTCCGCGGGGTCATGAGTGCTTCTCCACGAACTCCGTCACCGAGGAGATGACGTAGTCGAGCATCTCCTCGGTCAGCGCCGGGTACACCCCGATCCAGAAGGTCTGCTCGGTAACGATGTCGCTGTTGGTCAGGTCGCCGACGACGCGGTGCGGCTGGTCGATATAGGCCGGATGCCGTGTCAGGTTGCCGGCGAAGAGCCGCCGGGTGCCGATCTTGCGGGATTCGAGAAAGTCCACCAACGCGCCCCGGCTGAAGGGGGCCTCGGGATCCACGGTCAGCGCGAACCCGAACCAGCTCGGGTCGCTGCGCTCGGTCGCCCTGGGCAGCAACAGGTGCGGGGTGCCCTCCAGGCCGTCCCGCAGCCGCTGCCAGTTGCGGCGCCGGGCTGCGCAGAACGCGTCGAGCTTGTCCAGCTGGGTCAGGCCCAGGGCGGCCTGGATATCGGTCGCCTTCAGGTTGTAACCGACGTGCGAGAAAATGTATTTGTGGTCGTAGCCTTCGGGCAGGGTGCCCATCTGGTACTGGAACCGCTTGAGGCACTTGTTGGTCTCGCCGGGCTCGCACCAGCAGTCGCGGCCCCAGTCACGGAGTGACTCCACGATCCGGGCGAGCGCCAGGTTGGAGGTCAGTACGCAGCCTCCCTCGCCCGTCGTCAGGTGGTGGGCCGGGTAGAAGCTGACGGTCGTGAGGTCGCCGAAGGTGCCGGTCAGCTTTCCGTCGTAGGTCGAACCGACCGCGTCGCAGTTGTCCTCGATCAGGAACAGATCGTGATCCGCCGCGAGTTGGGCGATCTCGGCGACCTCGAACGGGTTGCCGAGGGCGTGGGCGATCATGATGGCCCGGGTGCGTGGCCCGATCGCCTCGGCGACGCGGGCAGCCGTCGTGTTGTAGGTGCCCAGCTCGACATCGACGAAGACCGGGACGAGTCCGTTCTGCAGGATCGGGTTGACGGTGGTGGGAAAGCCCGCCGCGACCGTGATCACCTCGTCCTGCGGGCGCAGCCGCCGCTCTTCCAGCAGATGTGAGGTGAACGCGGTCATGGCCAGAAGGTTCGCGGAGGAGCCGGAATTGGTGAGATGAGCCTTGCGGTGCCCCAGTTTGCGGGCGAACCGGGATTCGAACCTGCGCGAGCTGGGCCCGGCGGCTATCCGCATCTCCAGGGCGGCTTCGACCAGCGCGGCCCGGTCCGTTTCGTCCAGGACCGCGCCCGAGGGCCAGATCTCGGTGACGCCCGGGACGAAGGGCTCCTCCGCCCGGGCGTCCATGTGGTACTTCGCGGTCTCGTCGAGAATCAGTTCCTTGTGGGCGTTCCTCACGCGATGTCCCCTCGGTGCTGCTGTCCGGTGTCCTCGGCCGCGTACTTCACGGCCTTCCACCAGGCCAGGTGGGAGCGGTACCACTCGACGGTGTCGGCCAGGCCCTGCTCGAAGGAGATGCGGGGGCGGTAGCCGAGCTGTTCACGGATCTTGGTCGAGTCGAGGGCGTAGCGCAGATCGTGTCCCTTGCGGTCGGCGACCCGGCGGACGCTGCCGGCCTCCGCACCGCACAGGTCGAGCAGGCGCTCGGTGACGTGCAGGTTCGTCCGTTCCTCGCCGCCGCCGATGTGGTAGATCTCGCCGGGCCCGCCGCCGTCCAGGACGAGGGCGATCGCGCGGCAGTGGTCGTCGACGTGCAGCCATTCGCGGACGTTGCGTCCGTCGCCGTACAGCGGAACGGGCAGCCCTTCGAGCAGGTTGGTGACGAAGAGCGGGATCAGCTTCTCGGGGTGCTGGTAGGGGCCGTAATTGTTCGAGCAGCGGGTGACCGACACATGCAGCCCGTGCGTACGCCAGTAGGCGCGGGCGAGCAGATCGGACGCGGCCTTGGAGGCGGCGTAGGGGGAGTTGGGCGCCAGTGGCCACTCCTCGGTCCAGGCGCCTTCCGCGAGGGAGCCGTACACCTCGTCCGTGGAGATGTGGACGACCCTGCCCACCTCCGCCCGGACGCAGGCCTCCAGCAGGGTCTGTGTGCCCTGCACGTTCGTCCGTACGAACGCGGCCCCCGAGTCCACGGACCGGTCGACGTGCGACTCCGCCGCGAAATGGACGACCGCGTCGTGCCCGGGCAACAGCTCGCGCAGCAGCGGGCCGTCGCAGACGTCGCCCGCCACGAACTCCAGGCGGGGGTGGTGAGCGGGGAGGTTGTCGCGGTTGCCCGCGTAGGTCAGTTTGTCGAGCACGGTCACCCGGGTCGACTCGTGGCCCGGGTAACCGCCGTGCAGGAGGGTGCGGACGAAGTGGGAGCCGATGAACCCGGCGCCACCGGTGACCAGCAGCCGCGTCGGTGTGCCGCGCGACGCGGGCATCAGGCGGCCACCCTGATCCGGGTGTGGTCGCCCACGACCAGGGTGTGGCAGGCGGCACCGGCCAGGCCCGCGCCGATGACGGCGTTGCGGCCGATCAGCGAATTCCGCAGGCCGGGCCCGTGGGCGATCTCGGCGCCGTCCATCACGATGGAGTCCCGGACCCGGGTCGCCCGCAATGTGCAGCCGGAGCCGATGGAGGTGTTCGGCCCGATGTGGCAGTCCTCGATGACGGTGCCCGCTCCGATGACGGCCGGGCTGTCGATGCGTGAGCGGACGATGCGGGCGCCCGCCTCGATGCGTACCCGGTCGCCGAGTTGGCTGGCGGCGTCCACGCTGCCCAGGTTGCCCGGGCGCAGATCGGCCAGCAGCCTCTCGTTGCAGTCCAGGATGTCCGCGGCCTGGCCGGTGTCCTTCCAGTAGCCGCGATACTCGTCGGCCTTGATGCGGAAGCCGTTCTCGACCAGCCACTGGAGCGCGTCGGTGATCTCCAGTTCGCCGCGGGCACTGGGCTTGATCGACCGGACGGCCTCGTGGATGGCCGGGGTGAAGAAGTAGACGCCGATCAACGCGAGGTTGCTGCGGGGGTGCGGGGGCTTCTCGACGAGCCGGGCGACGGTGCCGTCCGGCTCCAGCTCCACGACACCGAACGCCCGCGGGTCCGCCACCTGGTGGACGACGACCGCCGCGGCCGGGCGCTGGGCCCGGAACTCGTCCGCGGCCTGGGCGATGCCCTCGGGGAGCATGTTGTCCCCGAGGTACATCACGAAGTCGTCGTCGCCCAGGAAGGTGCGGGCGAGCGATACACAGTGAGCCAGGCCGAGCGGCTGTTCCTGGGGTAGGTACGTCACGCGGATGCCCAGCCGCGAACCGTCCCCCACGACTTCGGCGATCTCCGCGGCCCAGCTGCCCACGACGATGCCGACCTCGGTGACACCCAGATCCCTGATGTTTCCCAGCACGTGCTCAAGGACCGGCTTGTTGACGATGGGAATGAGCTGTTTGGGCATGGAGTGGCTGAAGGGGCGCAGACGGGTGCCTGATCCACCCGATAACACCAGGGCTTTCACGGGATCCTCCTTGCGTTGACCGGTGGAGAACGGGGAGCGATCAGCTCGCGGCCGGCGGTGCGCCGACGCTGCCGTGCAGCAGGTACCGCTTGCCGCCTATGCCCCGGACTCCCGGAGTGTCTTGGGTGAGCTTGGTGGTCGCCTGGGCGATGGGGCTGGCCAGGAAGTCCACGTGGGCCTCGTCCTCGGTGAATTCCGCGTAGTTCAGCACGCGGCTGCCGTCCAGGCTGTAGTGGAAGTGCGCCGAGAGCAGGCCCGGTGTCGCCTCGGTGAGCGGGCCGTCGAGCAGCCGGTCGATGATGGTGCGCTGCGTGGCACGGCCGTCGACGTCGAACATCGGCGCGACGATGCGGGTGGGGGTGCTGACGGTGTCGAAGACGGTGCTCCGGTAGCGCTTGAACGCTATGGGGGCACAGCGTTCGACGTCCGCCCCGTCCACGCCGCGGCCGCGCAGTGTCGGGGGCTGCAGGTACATGCGGCCGGATGCGCGGTAGGCCGCCAGGCCGGTCCACTGTTCGTAGGTCCACACGTTCTCGCCCTCGGTGCTCACGTAGCAGGTCTGCGAGAGCAGCCCCTCCGGTCGGCTCGTCGCCTCCCATTCGGCGAGGAGGGCATCGGCCACCGCCTGCTGGACATCGGCGGTGCCCACGTACAGGGGGGTCACCAGCACCAGTTCGGAGTCCGGGCGGTTGACGGTGGGGAAGGCGGGCGGGGTCACGGCTTTCTCCTCTTGCTTCTGTTCTCGGGTGCGTGTGCGGGTGGTGCGGTGTGCTCGGTGCGGGAGCCGTTCACCGGCTCCGGTGCCGGCGGGTGCGGCTCTCCAGCTCCGGGATGATCTCGACGGGGCTCGGGATCCGGGTGAACTCCTGGTGCAGTGCCGTGGTGGCCTCCTTGAACGCGGGGTCGCCGAGCAGCCGCAGCAGCCCCTCGCGCAGGGCTGCCACGGTGGGCTTCTCGTCCTCGATGACCAGACCCGCGCCCTTGGCCGCGGTGTAGCGGGCGAAGTCCACGTACTCGGAACCGGTCTTGGGCAGCAGGAGCTGCGGTACGCCGTGCACGATGGCGGCCGCCCAGGTCCCCGTTCCGCCGAGGTGGATAACCGCGTCACAGGTCGGCAGGAGCTGGTTCAGCGGGGTGTAGTCCGTCAGGCGGACGTTCTCCGGGATGGTGCCGGCGCCCGCCAGCTGCGCCTCGTTGAGCGTGGCGACCATCTCGATGTCCAGCTGGGCGGCCATCGCGAACACCTCGCTGATGGAGATGCCGTTGTCCCCGAACAGGTCCCGGCCGCTGGTGCCCAGCGTCAGACAGACGCGGGGCCGCTCGGGGACCTCGCGCAGCCAGCCGGGGACGGCCGTGGCGCCGTTGAACGGCACCGGGCGCATCGCGAGGTGGTCCAGGTCCAGCGGCAGCCGCATGACCTCGGGCCAGGGGTCGATGCTCCACTGGCCGACGATCAGGTCCTCGCCGAATTCGATGCCGTAGCGGCTGAGCTGGGGCCGCATCAGCTCGGCCATCAGGTCCGGTTCCGAGGCGCCACGGCCGCGCCGGCCCCGGGTGTACTGATCGCGCAGCCAGCCGAAGCGGTCCAGGCCCCACAGCAGCCGCGCGTGGGCGGCGCCGCAGGACCGGGCGGCGATCGGCGAGGGGAAGAACAGCGGGTCCCAGATGACGAGTTCCGGCTGCCACTCCTGGGCGAAGCGGACCATCTCGTCGGTGACCCCGGCGGATTCGGCGGTTGCCGGGTAGTAGAACGCGTACGAGGCCACGACGTAGTTGCGGATCATGGGCCAGGTGTTGTCGTCGTCGGGGTCCACCCCCGTGGTCCGGGCGATCCCCTCCAACGTCTCGTTGGCGAAGGTTTCCTGGACCGCGGTGGCCAGGTCGATCCTGCCGTCGAGCGGTACCGCGGTCAGGCCCGCTCCCGTGATGGCGGCGACGGTTCCCGGGTGATCGTGCGTCACCACCCGTACCTGGTGTCCCGCGCTCTGCAGGGCGGTGGCCAGGGGGGCCAGCGCCATGACGTGGGAGGTGACGGGTAAGACGGTGAACATGATGCGCATGCGGTAACTCCTTCACAGTGCCCGACGCGTCGGGCGAGCGGTGTGCGGAGGCGGCGCCGGTCGCGCGGCCCGTTCGACGGCAGGATTCCTCAGGCGGTCTCGACGCCGTCCGGTGCGGCCTGAGGCGGCGACGCCTCCTGGTCCTCGCCGGGCCGGGCGGTGTTGCGGAGCAGGACCGCGATCGCCACGGCCAGCGCCAGCACCGCGACCGCGCAGACGAGGGAGACGGCGTGGAGGCTGTCGAGGAACGCGCTTCGGGCGGTCCTCAGCAGGTCGGCGCCGGCCTGGGCCGACAGCCGGCCCGCGGCCTCGACCGCCCCGCCCAGAGACTCATGGGCGTCCTGCGCGGCACGGGCGGGAATCCCGGCGAGATCGCCGTCCGTCATGCCCGACCGGTAGACGGCGGTTCCGACACTGCCGAGGAGGGCCAGCCCCAGGGCGCCGCCGAGTTCGTTGGCGGTCGAGGTGACCGCGGACGCCGCACCGGCCCGCTCCGGCGGAGCGGCGCTGACCGCCATGTCGGTGCCGAACACACCCATGGCGGACAGCCCGACGAACATCACCACGGTGCCGATCACCAGCAGGGTCAGATGGGACACCTGTACCTGCGTGATGAGGACGAAGCCGACCGCCGCCACCACCAGTCCCAGCGCCATGACGTAGGCCGGACGGACCTTCCGGGCCACGGAGGGGATCAGGAGGGCGACGGGGATGCCCGCGATGGTCATCGGCAGCGTCCACAGGCCCGCTTCCAGGGGGGAGCTGCCGTGGACGAGCTGGAGGTACTGGGCGGCGAAGAAGTTGAGGCCCATCATGACGCCGGTGTTCACGACCAGGGCGACGACGGCCACGTTGAACCGGATGTTGCCGAACAGCCCCAGATCGAGCAGCGGGTTGGCGGAGCTCCGCTGCCGGTGGAGGAAGGCCCAGCCGACGAGCAGGCCGGCGACGGCGATGCCGACGGAGAGCGGCGTCACCCCGTGTCCGGCGATCTGCTTGACCCCGTAGACCACGGACAACATGCCCACCAGCGACAGCACCACGCTGACGAGGTCCATGGGGCCCGCCGCATCGGCACGGTACTCGGGCAGCACCTTGGGGCCGAGCACCAGCAGCAACAGCATGACCGGTACGCCCATGAGGAAGACCGAGCCCCACCAGAAGAAGTTCAGCAGCGCCCCGCCGACCAGCGGGCCGAGTGCCGCTCCGGCCATGAAGCTGGTCATCCAGATGCCGATGGCACGCGAACGCTGGACGTCGTCATGGAACATGGTGCGGATGAGGGCCATCGTGGAGGGCATCAAGGTCGCTCCCGCGACGCCCAGCAGCCCGCGTGTCACGATCAGCATGCCCGCGCTGTCGGACAGCGCGGCCAGTACGGAGGCCACGCCGAAGACCGCGGCGCCGTACAGCATCAGACGGCGCCGGCCGATGCGGTCGCCGATGGAGCCGGCGGTGACGAGACAGCCGGCGATCATGAAGCCGTAGATGTCCACGATCCACAGCAGCTGGGTACTGCTCGGGTGCAGGTCCTCGGTGAGTCCTGGGACCGTCAGGTGCAGGACCGTCAGGTCCATGGAGACGAGCAGGGTCGGCAAGGCCAGAATGGCGAGTCCTGCCCATTCCCTCCGGCCTGCCTTGGGTGGAGCGACCACGACGTAGTACCTCTTTCTCGTTCGTTTCGTTGCGGTGCCGTCCAAGGGAGACGGCGGTGTTTCAGGGGAGAAGCGAGCGCGCGCCACCGCTGCGCGGGACCGCCAGGGCCCGGGCGCGGACGTCGTCGACCAGGGCGGCCTGGGCGAGGACGGACTCGCCCTCCAGACCGGACGGGGTGCCCTGTCGTATCCGGGCCACGAAGGCGGCGACGACGTTGGCGAACTGGTCCTCGGGCGGCAGGGTGATGTCTTCGACGTGGTCCTGCTGCTCGATGCGGATGAGGGGGGAGTGCGTCGGCGGCGGTGTGTAGGCCCAGCGGACGGAGATCCTTCCGTGGCTGCCCCACAGCGCGTACTGGGAGCGGTAGGAGTGCTCCATGCCGAAGGTGAGGTGCGCGGCGACCCCGTCGGGCGAGCCGAGCAACGCCGATCCGCCCAGGTCCACCCCGCGGTCCTCGTCGACGTGGAGCCATGCGCCGAGCACGTCGAGCTCGCCGCCGAGGTACATCAGGGCCGTACGGATCGGGTAGACGCCGATGTCGGTCAGCGCGCCGCCGCCCACGTCCGGCCGGTAGCGGATGTCGTCCGCGGCCTTGGCCGGGAAGGCGAATTCGGCGGTGAGGTGACGCAGGTCGCCGATGGCCCCCTCGGCCACCTTCCGCTGGACGAAGGCGTGCTGGCTGTGCGTCAGGAACATGAAGCTCTCCAGCAGCACCAGATCACGTGCCGCGGCGAGCGTGAGGAGTTCCTCGGCGTCCTTCCGGGTCGTGGCCAGCGGTTTCTCTGACAGGACGTGCTTGCCGGCCTGAAGGGCCCGCTCGATCCACTCGGCGTGCAGGAGTGCGGGCAGTGGCACGTACACCGCGTCGATGTCGGGGCGTTCGAGCAGTCGGTCGTACCCCTCGACCGGTTCGCCGCCGAAGCGGTCGGTGAACGAGCGGGCCTTGGCCTCCTGCCTGCTGGCGATCGCGGCCACTTCCGTGGCGGGATGGGCCACGAGTGCGGGCAGCATGCGGCGCGCGGCGATCGCGGCGCAGCCGATGACGCCCATGCGTAAGGGGTGTGCAGTCATGTGACGACCTTCGCCTTCGTGGCCCGTGTCAGGGTTCTGGTCCGGTGTCGCGCAACGGGGAAAGAGGGCTGCAATATTGGTCGCTCCAATATTGGTTGGCTCAACGATAGAGTTTTATGTTGGTCGGTGCAATATAGGAGGCGTAGGATCGCCTCATGAAAATGTCGGGACGCTTGGCGCAGCTGGATGTCTGGCTCTTGTCCAACGCCGCCCATCAGGCGAAACGCCTGCTCTGCGCGCACCTGGACCGGACGGGTCTGCGCATGCAGCACTACCGGGTCATGGCCGGGCTGACCGAACTGGGCGAGTGCACCCAGGCGGAGCTGGGCCGGGCGCTCGAACTGGACGCCGGGAACCTGGTCGCGCTGCTGGGCGACCTTGAGGAGGCGCGCGCCGTCACGCGCGAGCCCGACCCGGCCAACCGGCGCCGCAACCTCGTGCGGTGCACCCCGCAGGGGCGCCGGCTGTACCGCCGGATGGACGAGGCGGTGGCCCGGGCGGACGAGGCGATGTTCGCGTCCTTCAGTGAGGAGGAGCGTGACCAGTTCCACCAGCTGCTCGCCCGCCTGGTGGCGGCCGCGGACTGAGCGGTCGGCCCGCCCGGCCGGTCGTCTCATCGAAGGCGTGCCCGTCGTGCGGTGACGCATTCCTCCAGGAACCCCAGGGCGCGCAGGTGGTACGACCTGGCGGCCCAGCCCAGGCTGATGTTGTGCCCCGCCGCGAGTTGCCGGTCGACGGTGACCGTCGCGCCGGTGAACAGCGCGGTCATGGCGGCCACGGTCTGCCCGTCGTGCCGCCACCAGCGCTCGTGCTCGGCGAAGGTGAAACGCACCGGGACGCGGATCCGTGTGGCGATGCCCGCGAACTGTTCGGGCCAGTGGGCCATCTCCCGCACTTCGCGTTCGGGCATCGGGGTGACCAGCGTCCCGGCCAGCCGGAACGTGCCCGGCGGATACAGGCTGAGCGGTCCCCAGTGCAGCGAACCGTTCGGGCGGCCGTCGGAGGCGGACAGCCTGCTGAAGTCCACCGCGGGGCGATGGCCGATACCGGACACGTCCACGCCGATGAGGTCCGGGCCGAACGCCCCCTCGGCGGCCGCGCGCAGGGCGAGCTTGCCGCCGTAGGAATGGGCGACGGCGAAGAAGCCCGTCCCCGTCCGGTGCCCGTCGGCGAAGGCCGTGAGCGCGGCGGCGAGCGTGGCGGACTGCTCGGCCAGGCCCTGGCCGAGCGGCAGCCGCCCGGCGGAGGCCCCGTAGCCGGGGCGGTCGAGGGCCAGCACGGTGTAGCCCAGCCGCGCGCCGAGGTCGAGCAGGGACAGGGTGGGGTGCGCCCGGCCGTGGAAGTACCCCGCCCGCATTCCGCCGCCGTGCACGGCGACGACCACCGCGCGCGGCGTGGCGTGACGCGGTTCGGCCAGCAGCGCGGACAGGGGGATACCCGCGCCGTCCAGCGTGATCCGGCGGACGTCCGGGTCCGCGGGGAGCGCCGCCGGGCCGGTGGTCGCGTCGTCGGGTGCGGGCGGGGCGGGTGT
>NZ_VKJP01000131.1 GCF_007280575.1 Streptomyces benahoarensis | reverse complement strand
CCCAGTCGATCCCGCAGAACACGGTCATGCAGTTCTCCCATCTCTTGCTGTTCGCGCAGGTGGTGAGCCTGTGCGGGCCACGCGGCGACCTAATTCCAGGACTCTTCGGTCCGCCATCTCACTAGCCGTTCGCGGCACCAGCGCACCGCAGGGGCCTCCGTCTTATGCAGAGCTCGGCGGCTCGGGACGAAGCGAAGAGGTCGCCCTGCAACGGGCTCACACCGTAACGATCTACGAGCGGGAGGTCGGGCTGAGTTCCGTAGTGACCCGAAGACGCCGGGCGCCGCCGTTCTTTCGTAAGGCCTCAACGGACCGGGAACCCACAGGAGTCTGCCCGACGCCCACGCGGCCACTACGGACCCAACCAACATTCCAGCGACTCACCCACGAGCCGGCTGGAACCGCCTACTCACGAATTAGGAACACCGTGCGGTACACGCTTTTCGGCAGGACCGGTCTTCGGGTGAGCGAGCTGAGCCTCGGCACCATGACCATCGGCGGCGACGCGAGTGGGGGCGCGCCCCGGGAGACCGCCGCCCGCCTCGTCGACGCGTACGCGGACGCCGGCGGGAACTTCATCGACACGGCCAACAACTACTCCGGCAGCGGCTCGGAGACCCTCCTCGGCGAGCTGCTGGAGGGCCGCCGGGACCGCTTCGTCCTCGCCACGAAGTACACCTGCGGCACCCGGCCCGGCGACCCGAACGCGGCGGGCAACCACCGCAAGAACCTCGTCCGCTCCCTGGAGGACAGCCTCACCCGGCTGCGCACCGACCACGTCGACGTCCTGTGGGTGCACGCCCGCGACAACTTCACCCCCGTCGAGGAGGTGATGCGGGCACTTGACGACGTCGTACGCTCCGGGAAGGTCCTCTACCTCGGGGTGTCCGACTGGCCGGCCTGGGAGATCGCGCAGGCCAACACCCTCGCGGAACTGCGCGGCTGGACGTCGTTCGCCGGATCGCAGCTGCGCTACAACCTCCTGGAGCGCACCCCGGAGCGCGAACTCCTGCCGCAGGCCCGTGCATTCGACCAGGCGGTGCTGGCGTGGGCGCCGCTGGCCGCCGGGAAGCTGACGGGCAAGTACCGCCGCGGGGAGAGCGGCCGGCTGTCCGGCGGGGAGGGCCGGGCCGACGCCCACGAGGACGCCGTGCTCGACGCCGTCCTGGACATCGCCGCGCAGGGCGGCTGGAGCCCCGCCCAGGTGGCACTCGCCTGGCTGCGCTCCCGCCCCGGCAACATCGTCCCGATCATCGCCGCCACCAAGGAGTCCCAGCTCGCCGACAACCTCGGCAGCCTCGACGTCACCCTCGACGCCGACGCCCTCGCCCGCCTCGACGCGGTCAGCGCCGTCCCGCTCGGCTTCCCGCACGCCTTCCTGCGCGATCCGGTCGTCACCACGAACGTCTACGGCGAGGGCTGGGAGGCCATCGACGACCGCCGCTCGACGTACCGGCGCACGGTGCACGAGGTGCGGTGACCGCCCGGCGCGCCCCCGCCACACCGCACGCCCTCCGGCGCACCGCGTGACGCCGCACGCCCCCTGACCCGCCGCACACCCTCCGGCGCACCACGTGACGCCGCACGCCCCCTGACCCGCCGCACACCCTCCGGCGCATCGCGCCATGCCGCGCGCCCCTGAGACCCAACTCCCCTATCCCTTACGGGACCTGGCTTCCCGTAAGGGAGAGGTGTCGGGGCCTACACTCTCCCACCATGCCCGTCCAACAGACCTGGAACTCCCTCCCCGCCGACGTCCACGCGGCGGTCCTCGCGCAGACCGGCGCCGTCCACCGCGCCGACGACATCGCCGCCGGATACGTCAGCCAACTCGCCACCACCCTGCACACCGAAAGCGGTCGCGTCTTCGTCAAAGGCCTGCGCCACGACTACACCTTCGCCTGGAATCAGCAGCGCGAGGCGGACATCGCGCCCCATGCCGCACCGCTCGCCCCCGCCGTGCGCTGGCGGATCGACGCGGACGGCTGGGACCTCCTCGGCTTCGAGCACCTCACCGGACGCGGCGCCGACTACGCCCCGGACTCCGCCGACCTGCCACTCGTCGTCGACGCCCTGGCCACCCTCGGCGACCTCCGCTGCCCGGACGTACGGACCGAGGACGCGGTGGACCGCTGGGCCCGCCACCTCGACGACCCCGCCGACGGCACCGCCTTCGCCGGCCCGGCGCTGCTGCACACCGACCTCAACCCCGCCAACGTCCTGATCGACGGCGCCGCCCCGGCCCGCCTCGTCGACTGGGCCTACGCCACCCGCGGCGCCGCCTGGATCGACCCGGCCTGCTGGATCGTCTGGCTCATCCACTCCGGCCACCCCGCCCACCAGGCCGAACAGTGGGCCGCCAAGGTCCCGTCCTGGTCCACCGCCCCCAAGCACTCCCTCGACCTCTTCGCCACCGCCCTCTCCGGCTACTGGCACACCCTGGCGACGGAGTACCCGAACCCGATCACGCAGAGCCTGCGGGACGGGGCGGCGGCTTGGGTGCGGCTGCGGGCAGAGGGCTGAGAGAGCCGAGAGAACTTACAGAGAGGGTTCCTGAAGGTGCTGTTCGAGGCGGGGCGGGGATTCTTCAGGGAAGGTTCCTGAAAAATCCCCGCCCCGCGAACCGATGAGCCCCGCGCACGACGGCCCCGTCCGGTCCACCAACCGCAGAAACCGCACCGGCCGCGCCGACCACTCCACCCACGTCGCCCCGCAGGCGAGCGTCAGCCCACGCGCCGCCCCCACACGCAGCGCGAGCGCCGCCTCGGTCGACTCCGGCCCGTCCAGCACCCGCCGTACGCGATCCCGTTCCCACAGCGCGCATCCGTCACTCAACCGCCGTGCGTCATCAGCGATATGGCGTACCGCCGTGGCGGCGCTGTGCACGGCGGCGAACGTCCACGAGGTGACGGCCTCGCACTCCCGCGACCGGTACACGTACCGCTCACACCAGTAACCGGACGAGACGAGCCCCCGCTCAGTCGTGCGCCGCACCACGCCGTCCCCAGCCCCCGCCGCGTACGGAGCCGGTCCCCGGCGGCGGGCCGCTCCGGGCGGGCGGCGACCGTGTAGAGACATCCGTACGCGTCCACGGCCCGTACCGTGATGCCGACCCCTGCCGTCAGGGCTTCCCGCGCCCCGTCCTGCTCGACGGGGTCCGCCAGCCAGGCTCGCACCGTCCCGTCGTACGGCGCGCCCACCTGCTGCGCGACCTGCACGGACCGCCGCCGCATCCAGGCCACCGCGCCGCCGGGGGAGTACGACACCCAGCCGCCGAGCGAGATTTCCCGGCCGTCCGGTCGCCGGGCCGTGGCCCGCACCCGGTACGCGATGAGTTCCGGCCGTTTCACCGGGCCCGGAGCGACGGCCCCGGCCCCTCCGCAGGCGGGACCGCCAGCTCCGCCCACACCGTCTTCCCGATGACGTGCCGCTCGACGCCCCAGCCATCGGCCAACGCGTCCACCAGCATCAAGCCTCGCCCACATTCCGCGTCCTCCCCTGGACATTCCTCGATCACGGGCCGCTCCCCGCTCCCGTCCTGCACCTCCAGCCGCAACCGGCCGTCCCCCTGCACGCCGCACCGGACGCCCACCACAGCCATCACGGGTGCCCGTGCCTTGATCGCGTTGGTCACCAGCTCGGAGAGCAGGAGCTCGGCGACGTCGGCTGCGCCCCGGCCGATACCCCATGCCCGCAGGCGCTGGCGCAGTGCGAGCCGGGCACGGCTGACGCTGCGCGTCTCCATGGGCAACTGACGGATAAGAAAAGGGAGTTGAGCGATTACGGGGCCAGCGGATACGGACATGGGAGTCCCCTTGAGAGCGCATGACGGTGGCTCAAGACCACGCACCGCCAACGAACATGCGCGGTGCGTGACGACTCCAAACTAGGGGCGTTCACCCACTCTCGCAAGTGCGAGATTGCAAATTTACAGCTACTGTCCGTCAGGGTTCGGGTTGGCTCGGTAATGTCACAACGCGGCACACTGGGACGGCCGTTGAAAGGAGCGCACATGCCCGCAGGTGGGAAACCAACGGTACGAAGCCGCACGCTGGGGACTGCTCTCAAGCGTCACCGGGAGGCCGCCGGCCTCGATCAGTCCCATGGCGCCGAGGCGATCATGAAGTCGGTGGCCAAGGTCAGCCGCATGGAGAACGGCCAGACCTCCGCCTCGGCCCTGGAGGTCCGCACGCTGCTGGACCTCTACGGCGTCCAGGACGCGGAGGAACGGGACCGGCTGATGGAGTGGGCCCGCAAGAGCAACCAGCGCGGCTGGTGGGTCGATTACCCGGAGTCCGGCCGGTACGGCTACGCCGACCACATCTCGTTGGAGAGCGATGCCACGTACATCCGGGCCTGGGGACCCATGCTGATCCCTGGGTTGCTCCAGACCCCGGACTACACGGAAGCCGTCATCGCCATAGGGCCGAGGATCACCACTCCTGAACGGATGGCAGAACTGGTCAAGCTCCGCCAGGAGCGGCAGCGGAGGATCGAGGAGGGCGGGGCGCACTTCGCCGCGATCATCTGGGAGCCCGCCGTCACGGCCCTGACCTGCGGACGCGACGTGCGCTCCGATCAACTCGAACGTCTCCTTGAAGCGGGGCAGCGCCAGAACGTCATCGTGCAGCTGCTTCCCGCCGAGGCGAACATGGCGGCGGGTATGTCAGGCGCCTTCGTTGCCTTCTCCTTCGCCGGGGAGGCGAATGTGGAAGCCGTCTCGCTGGAGAATCCTGCGAACACCAACTTCGTGGAATCCCCGGCCGATCTGGCCCTCTACGTCAATGTTTTCGATCAGCTACGCTCAGCGGCGCTATCACCTGACGAGACTGCCCAGCGGATCCGGCAGATCCTTGAAGACAGTAAGCAGCGCGGGAAGAGGAAGCGTGAAGCCTGAGATCGTCACCCCGTTCCGGAAGTCGTCCCACTCGGGACAGAACGGCGACTGCGTCGAGGTTGCCCGCACCTCGGCCAACGGCCGCGCGGTACGCGACAGCAAGCGGCCTGCCGGGCCGCGGCTCACCTTCGAGGGTGCTGCCTGGGACTCGTTCGTACGGGCGCTCAAGGGCGACGCAAGCAGCTGAGCACACCAGCTCGCCCCGGAGCCCCTGGCCGTCTTGAAGGCCCGGGGCTCCTTCGCTGGAATGGACATCAACCGACACGTCCCTGTGACGCCTCCTCTCGCCCAGCCAGCCGCTCAAGGAGTACCGGTGACCGCATTCGAGTTCCACAAGTCCAGCTACAGCGGTTCCCAAGGGGAGTGCGTGGAGGTCGCCCGTAACGTCCCCAGGACCACGGCCGTCCGCGACAGCAAGCGCCCTGCCGGACCTCGCATCACCTTCGACGCAGCCACCTGGGACACGTTCATGCTGTCGCTCAAGGACGATGGCACAGCTGACTGAGTACATCGACGTGACGGAGCCCCGGCCGGCTGGCCGGGCTCCGTCACGTCGATCCGCTACCGCAGCGGGCAGCGCAGCTCCGGGCTCGCGCGGTTCGGGGAGCAGGTCACCAGGGCAACCGAGTGGAAGAGCGTGCCGACCAGGTAGTGCCCCAGGGAGATATCGCCGCCCCACACCAGCCGCTCCACGGCCGTGGCAACCAGGTGCTCCAGGCGCGCCTCATCCCGTTCGGACGCAGCGGTGAATCGACCCGCTGCCGTGCCGAGTTGGGTGCCCAGCCAGACGCCGGCCTCTTTCGGCTCCTGCCAGGTGCCCCGGACTACGGACGCCGGTTTCATCAGCCAGTGTGCGGTCTGCAAGGGCGGGAGATCCGTCACGGTGAACTCCGCGGCCACCTCCCGGTACCGTGCCGCCAGCCGCTGCCCCGCCGCATCGTCCGCAGCCGCGGAAGGCGGCGGATCGGGGTGCGGAGGTCGCCTCAGCGCTTCGTTGTCGAACGCCTTCTTCTCACCGAGCCATGCGTAGCCGTGATGGTGCACCGCCGCTCCGTTCCGGAGATGGCGACGGCCCCGCCTGTCGGTGTGCGAGGCGGGGCCGTCGGTCGGATGGATCGGAAGATCAGGCGGACAGCCCGAACCGCGCCGGGTCGATCCCGGCCGCTGCCAGCTCCGCCGAGGTGAAACGCAACGGTTCACCGGCCGGGCGCTTGCTGTCGCCCAGCGCCCAGGCATCCGTCCCAATCCGGGCCAGCGTCACGCACGCCTCGCCATCCGGGTGGGTGTTTCCTCCACACGCGCTGCTGAACTCTGCTCCGTCGATGGGAAGTCCGTACAGGTCGGTCATCTCGTGCCCTTCCTGAGCTGCCTTCGGCCGGCCGCATGCCGGCCTTCCGCCGCCCCGTCAGGCGGCAGGTCCTGGAACGACCCTAGGAATCGGCAGATCCACGCCGCCACGTTCTTGCATCAGATTGCATGTGAATCACCCGAGCGAGGTGATCGCATCCGAGATCAGCGCTCGGGCTGCGCCCCCGTACACAGCCATCGCGGACAGCTCGGAGAACGCCTTCGCGTAGGTGGCGAGTTCGCTCGGCGCAGTGTTTCGCACGCCGGCTGTCAGCAATTCGACGCTCGATTGCCGGTTGTCGAAGAGGTAGAAGGCTTCCAGCGGCCACATGCTGCGACGGGCGGTGAAGGGGATCACCCCGATGCTCACGTTCGGCAGGGCCATCGTGGCCAGGAGATAGCCGAGTTGCCCGGCCATGGTGGCATTGTCGCCGATGCGGTAACACAGGACGGTCTCTTCCATGAGCAGAGCGAAGCTGTGCCGCCCCTCATACAGGACGCGTGAACGCTCGATCCGGGAAGCGGCCGCCTGCTCGGAATCGTCCGGCGTTCCCTGAAACGCGGCGATCGTCGAGAGCAGGGCCGTGGCGTACGCCTCGGTCTGGAGCATGCCGGGAACCACGTTCGAGCAGTACACCCGGAAGTGACGGGTCTGCTCGTACAGGGGCACGACCTCCTCCTGGGCCTGGCGCATGCCGTGCCGGTGGAGCTTCTGCCAGTGCACATACATCTGATCGACCTGGCGGTTCACGGCGATCAGGTCGGTGGCCTGCTCCTCCGCGCCGCACGCCGTGCACCACGCACGGATGTCGGCGTCGGACGCGGGAGTCCTGGCCCGCTCGATGCGGGACGACTTGGCCGGACTCCAGCCGCACCGGCGAGCCAACTCATGCCCGGTCAGTTCCGCCTCTCTGCGCAGCTCCCCGAGGCGGGCGGCGAGGGCTTCGCGTGCGGCCTGGGCGCTGGAGGAAGGGGAGACGGACATGAGGTGGCTCTTCGCGGTTCGTCGTGTCAGACCTGGTAGTTCTCGTGTGGAGTTCCGCGTTCCCAGACGGCCTCGAAGGCTGCCGAGGCGAGACGCGCCACAGCCGGTTCCGTCCGGATCTCCCAGCCCGGATCGGACCAGTTCCCGTCGCCGGTGAAGTGATTGAAGAGCACCGTCTCGCCGTCGAATACCCAGCAGTCGTTGCCGGGCAGCGCGATGTCCGACGCCTGGCGACGGGGCAGCCAACGGACCTGCTCCCCAGCGTGAAGGTTGACCGGGGTACCGGCGTGCTCGTACCGGATGTACTCCGTGACCGGTTCCGAGACCACGCGTGCACGGCGGACGGTAACCCCCCGGGCCACGGTGTCGCCGATCAGTTTCACCCAGGGCATCCAATAGGCCGAACCCGGATCGGCGTCCCGGTGGCCCGTGCGCTTCCAGTTCTCGAAGTCCTCGGCCTCATTACCCACGCCGTACGCGTCGCGCATCTCCAGATGCACGGCCGAATACCGGGCCGCTGCCAGCAGCTCGCGGAATCCTGGTTCCTTCTGCGACATCGCACGCCTTTCTCAGCATCGGCACCATGCGTGCCGGGATTCGGATCACTGCTTCGTGCGGGGGAATCCCTGGCGCGTGACCGGGGGCCTCGAATGCGGCGCACTCCGCCTCCAGCCGTGCGTCCGGCTTCCAGCCTTGAAGCACCAGCTCCCCCTGTGCCTCATCGAACCAGATGGCGGGAGAACCCTCCTGGCCCGTTTCCGGATCGATCCCGATGAACCGCAGTGCCATAGCTGCCTCCGGTGCCGAGCGGCTTACGCCAACTTGCACGAGCTTCGGGGCAGTGGAAGGAAGGCGTCAATACCCACGGCCTCGATGGGGCCCGTTCCCGGCAGATATCGGCCATTCCCGGGCCGGCCTCCTGCCGCGCGCCTCGACTGGGACACAGCAGGACGGGCGTCCTTCGGCCCGAGGAGTCAGACCAGCGAAGCAATCACGCACACTCCGCCGATGCAGACGCCAACGATGCACAGGACCGTGCGGGTCAGGCGCGCGCGGGGGCCGGGCTTGCACAGCTCGGCCCCGGGCGGTGGGGTACCTCGCCAGGGGAAGGTGCCCGTGGTGAAGTAGGGCACCGAGTAACCGGCCAACAGCAGCCCCGCGCCGGCGACCAGCCCCGGCACACCGATGTGCCGGCATCCCTCGACCGACGTGAGCCCGACGACACGGCGGACCGCCACACGGGCGCCGACCGGCAACTCGGCGTCCACGGAAGCCTCCTTCTCCAGGAGCGTGCCGTCCGTGGCGCGCACCGGTCCGAAACACTTCTGCCCGTGGGTCCTCCCGCCCACCTCCCGGCACTCCTTGACCGTCAACGTGCCCGGCGCCCCCACGTACCCGAGCGACGCGGCGACACTTGCCAGCCCGAAGGCTGTGACGCCGAAGCCGACGAAGATCGTCACGCATGCGAACGCCCGGTTCCATGCGGCGAACCGTCGGCGGGGAGCTTTGCGCACAGCTGGTGTGTGCGTGGCCGCTCGGGGAACCTGCACGGTGAGTCCTTAGGGTAAGAAATGGGTGACGGGACTGCAGTCAGCCGAAGGCAGGGGCGGCAGCCGAGGGGCCCGACGCGGGAACCGTGGCGGCAGAGCCGACGGGCCCCTGTGCAGGTTCCCTCACGTCCCAGGTGGTCCGGTTGATCACAGTGCCGTTCTGCCCTGTGAGCTCCTTGGCCGGAACGCTCTCGGTCCGTGGCAACAGGCGCTCCGAGCCCGTCCCGTCCAGCCCGGCGGCGCTGGCGACAGACATCGGCTGCACCGGCTCCGGCGCGCCTGGTGCGACAGTCTGCTTTTTGTCGTCATCAACCGTCCACAGATCCGACGCGATCTCGACAACCTTGTCCTTGGCGGCGTTGCCGAGCCCGTAGATGTCGTTCGCGATCTGCCCGATCCGCCCGGCGCCGTCCACGGCGTGTACGAGGTCCGCTCCCTTGTCGACGATCCCCACGCCGCCCTTGGCCAGTCCTCCGAATGGCACCAGTGCGAATGCGTCAAGGGCGACATCTTCCCACTTGAAGTCGTCCGATCCTGCCAGCCCGCCAACGGCATGGAGTACCAGCCCCCCAACTCCGAAAGCCCGCGAAGCGCCCTCGAAGATGGCTGCCCCGACAAGTGTCTCCGAGAAGACGACCGCAAGAAGGTCACACGCGGCGCTGGCATAGCCCATCATGGTGCCGATCTCGTAAATGAGATCGGCATGATCCTTGACCCATGCCAGAACGTCCCCCGCCAGGTCTGCGAGCTTCGATCCCAGCTCCTTGACGGCATTCAGGAGCATCTCGAAGCGACCCGGTCTATCCGGTGCAGATTTGGCAGCCGCGTTGAGAGCCTGCGCAGTGGCGATCGCCGTGTCGTTGTGGTTGCCCTGGAGATCTTGCGCCCGCCGGACCAGGCTGTCCAGTTCACCCTGCGCCTTGTTCACGCGGCTCTGCGCTGCATTCAGCCGCTGCTGCGCGGACGCAAGCGCTTCCTCGCTGTCGAAAGTCTGGCCAGCAAGCCCAAGGTCTGGGTGCGACTGTGCGCTCTTCAAGTTCCGCTGGGCATCTTTCGCCTGCTTTTCGAGGGAACGAGCCAGGGACTGGTAATCCCCTAGTCGGCTTTCCCAACGCTGCATCACTCCGGCGGCGTGCAGGAGGGACTCTCGTGCCGCATCGAGCTGCGAGGGAAGTTTCCCTACGGTTCCGGCGAATTGAGCGGCTGCTTCACCTTCCCAGACTCCGCCGTTCTTTCCAATCCTGGAAAGCGTGGAGTGGGTTTCCCCCAACTGCTGGCCCGCCCGGCCGAGTTTGGACGCCATCTGCTGCACGGACTCAGGAATACCCGGAGCAGGATCAAATCCGAGCGCCTCGAACTGTTCGGTAGCCATATATGCCCCCCCCTGTGATTCAGCCGAACGGATTGATCTGAGCGCCTGAATCGGCAGGCTCGTCGGGAAGGAAATCTCCTTCGACGGGGAACTCGACCGTGCTCGCGACCTCCGCCAGCAATGCCTGATGAGTGTCCAGGTCTCCGGTGTCGGGCGTCGTCAGGGCAAGCAGCAGGATCCGGTCACCGGAAGGGAAAGGGATCCACAGCTCCAGGCGTACCGTCGTACGCACGGTTCCCGCCAACTGATCAGGCGTATCCGGCCCGCCCCAGAGCAGACGGGACGCGGCCAGGTGAAGAACGGCAGGGCCGGCCGGCAGGCTCACCCGTACGACTTCGTCATCGGGATACTGACGGAAGAGGAGCTCAGCGATCCCGGCAGCCGCGAGATCCTGATCGGGGGAGTTCAGATCGCGTACGGTCGCGAGGAGCGTGTTACGCACGTAGGGCAATGGCTCGCCCTCTTCTCCAGGAATCCCCGTCCGGCCCTCTACGAACTCGCGCCGCGGGAAGACACCCACCGCCTGATACCGCACACCTTGAGCTGCCAGCGCCTGTCGAGCTGCTCCGTACAGGGCTCCGGTCATGGCGCGCAGAGGTTCCAGCTCAGCGCCTTGCCCCCAGTATTCCCGAGCGAATTCCTGAAGCAACTCCGCATGCGCCTCAGGCGTAACGCCCAAGGGCACTTCATGGAACCCCTGCGGTACCCGGAACCGGAACAGGGGACCATCCGATGCCTCAGGAAGAGTGGTCGTCACGTTCGTGGTCACTTGGCGGTCTTCCCACCCGTGAAGAGCTCTGCGACCGACTCCTCCAGAGACTGGTAGAGACGGCTTGAGGTGCGCAGACCTTCGGTGATTCCGTCGGTTGCGTCGGCTATCTGACCAACACCGTAGTCCCACGCTGACTGGAAATTCTCGCAGGCTTTCTGGAGTTCCTCGTGACCAACAGATTGACTGGCCGAATCCTTCAACGGCCTCATAGCGCCACGCATATTACCCGCACTGGACTCCAAGTCCTTGGCGAGACGCCCCATGCCCTGCAATTCGACGCGATAATATCCCGACACATCTCCCCCAAATAAAGCTTATTCTGCACTGGCACCTATGAGTGGCTGGACCCTACCAAGGCTCATGCACAGGCCTGGTGGTAAATGAGACACCCCAACCGACCTGCCAGGGCTCCATGGTGTCGACCGACCACCGCAAGGAGCAGAGCAGCTCCACCGCGGGGTAACCAAGTGCTCCAGGCTCGCAGCATCCTGTTCGGGTGGAGCGACGAACCGGATGAAAACAGGGTGATTTTGGTGCCGAGCAACGTGATCGCCTCCGGGGGTCGGTACCCGGGCGGCAGCCACGTACGCAAACAGCCCGTCCCACCCACGGTGCGGGCGGGACGGGCCATGGCCTCTCAGGCCAGGAACGAGCCGGTCAACCGGGGATCGGCGAGCCGGTCACACGGAGAAGTACCGCCCCGCTCACTCCTCCCCCTCCAGCTCCCCCTCCGTCTCCAAGAACGCCTCCCGCAGCGCAGCCAGCGTCTCCGCATCAGGCTTTTCCCACATGCCGCGGGACTCGGCCTCCAGGAGGCGTTCGGCGATGCCGTGGAGGGCCCAGGGGTTGGCTTCCTGGAGGAAGGCGCGGTTTTCGGGGTCGAGGACGTAGGTCTGGGCGAGCTTGTCGTACATCCAGTCGGCGACGACGCCGGTGGTCGCGTCGTAGCCGAAGAGGTAGTCGACGGTGGCGGCCAGTTCGAAGGCGCCCTTGTAGCCGTGGCGGCGCATCGCCTCGATCCAGCGGGGGTTGACGACGCGGGCGCGGAAGACGCGGGACGTCTCCTCGACGAGGGAGCGGGTGCGGACCGTCTCGGGGCGGGTGGAGTCGCCGATGTACGCCTCGGGGGCCGTGCCCTTGAGTGCCTTGACGGTGGCGACCATGCCGCCGTGGTACTGGAAGTAGTCGTCGGAGTCGGCGATGTCGTGTTCGCGGGTGTCGGTGTTCTTCGCGGCGACGGCGATGCGCTTGTACGCGGTCTCCATCTCGTCGCGGGCCGGGCGGCCCTCCAGGCCGCGGCCGTACGCGTAGCCGCCCCAGACGGTGTAGACCTCGGCAAGGTCGGCGTCGGTGCGCCAGTCGCGGGAGTCGATGAGCTGGAGCAGACCCGCGCCGTACGTACCGGGGCGGGAGCCGAAGATGCGGGTGGTGGCACGGCGTTCGTCGCCGTGGGCGGCGAGGTCGGCCTGGGCGTGGGCGCGGATGTGGTTGTCGGACGCGGGCTCGTCGAGGCCCGCCGCGAGCCGTACCGCGTCGTCCAGCAGGCCGATGACGTGCGGGAACGCGTCGCGGAAGAAGCCGGAGATGCGGAGGGTGACGTCGATACGTGGGCGGCCCAGCTCCTCCAGGGCGATCGGCTCCAGGCCGGTGACGCGGCGGGAGGCGTCGTCCCAGACGGGGCGGACGCCGAGCAGCGCGAGGGCCTCGGCGACATCGTCCCCGGAGGTGCGCATGGCGCTGGTGCCCCAGAGGGAGAGGCCGACGGAGGTGGGCCATGCGCCGTTGTCGGAGCGGTAGCGCTCCAGGAGGGAGTCGGCGAGCGCCTGGCCGGTCTCCCAGGCGAGGCGGGACGGGACGGCCTTCGGGTCGACGGAGTAGAAGTTGCGGCCGGTCGGCAGGACGTTCACCAGGCCGCGGAGCGGGGAGCCGGACGGGCCCGCGGGGACGAAGCCGCCGTTCAGGGCGTGGACGGCGTGGTCGATCTCGGCGGTGGTGGCGGTCAGCCGCGGGACGACCTCGCGGGCGGCGAAGTCGAGGATCGCGGCAACCTGCTCCGGCTGCCCGGCGGCCACCTCGGCCACGGCGGACGGCGCCCAGTCGGCGTCCTCCATCGCCTGGACGAGGGCGCGGGCGCGCTCCTCCGCATCGTCGGCGGCGGTGCGGGTCGCGGCGGATTCGTCCAGGCCCAGCGCCTCCCGCAGACCGGGCAGCGCGGACGTACCGCCCCAGATCTGCCGGGCGCGGAGGATCGCGAGGACGAGGTTGACGCGGGCCTCGCCGGCCGGGGCGGCGCCCAGGACGTGCAGACCGTCGCGGATCTGGGCGTCCTTGACCTCGCAGAGCCAGCCGTCGACGTGCAGCAGGAAGTCGTCGAAGCCGTCGTCGTCGGGGCGGTCCGCAAGGCCGAGGTCGTGGTCGAGCCTGGCGGCCTGGATGAGGGTCCAGATCTGGGCGCGGATCGCCGGGAGCTTCGCCGGGTCCATGGCGCTGATCTGCGCGTACTCGTCGAGGAGTTGTTCCAGGCGGGCGATGTCGCCGTACGAGTCGGCGCGCGCCATCGGCGGGACGAGGTGGTCGACGAGGGTGGCGTGGACGCGGCGCTTGGCCTGGGTGCCCTCGCCGGGGTCATTGACGAGGAACGGGTAGATGAGGGGGAGATCGCCGAGGGCGGCGTCCGGGCCGCAGGCGGCGGAGAGGCCCGCGTTCTTGCCGGGCAGCCACTCCAGGTTGCCGTGCTTGCCGAGGTGGATCATCGCGTCGGCGCCGAAGCCGCCGTCGTCGGCGGAGGCCGCGATCCAGCGGTAGGCGGCCAGGTAGTGGTGGGACGGCGGCAGATCGGGGTCGTGGTAGATCGCGATCGGGTTCTCGCCGAAGCCGCGCGGCGGCTGGATGAGGATCAGCAGATTGCCGCGGCGCAGGGCGGCGAGGACGATGTCGCCCTCCGGGTCGCGGCCCGGCTTGTCCGCGTGGCTGCGGTCGAGGAACATCTCGCCGGGCGGCGGGCCCCAGTGCTCCTCGACGGCGTCGCGCAGCACCTGCGGGAGCGTGGCGTACCAGCGCTTGTAGTCGGCGGCGGGGATGCGGACGGGGTTACGGGCGAGCTGTTCCTCCGTCAGCCACTCCTGGTCGTGGCCGCCCGCCTCGATGAGGGCGTAGATCAGCTCGTCGCCGCCCGCCCGTCGCCCGCCACCGCCCTCAACCGAGGCGCTGCGCGCCGCCTCTTCCTCTTCGGATGCCAGGCCGGGTACGTCCTCGTCGCCGAAGTCGTAGCCCTCTTCGCGCAGGCGGCGCAGGAGGGCGACGGCGGAGGCGGGGGTGTCGAGGCCGACGGCGTTGCCGATGCGGGAGTGCTTGGTGGGGTACGCGGAGAGGACCAGCGCCAGCTTCTTGTCCTGGGCCGGGATGTGGCGCAGGCGGGCGTGGCGGACGGCGATCCCGGCGACGCGGGCGGCGCGCTCGGGGTCGGCGGCGTACGTCGGCAGGCCGTCCTCGTCGATCTCCTTGAAGGAGAACGGGACGGTGATCAGGCGGCCGTCGAACTCGGGGACCGCGATCTGGGTGGCGGCGTCCAGCGGGGAGAGGCCCTCGTCGCTCTCCTCCCAGGCGGCGCGGTTACCTGTCAGGCAGAGTGCCTGAAGGATCGGCACGTCCAGGGCGGCGAGCGCGCCCGCGTCCCAGGACTCGTCGTCGCCGCCGGCGGACGCCTCGGCGGGCTTGGTGCCGCCCGCCGCGAGGACGGTGGTGACGAGGGCGTCGGCCGGGCGCAGCGCGTCGATCAGCTCCGGCTCGGGCGCCCGCAGCGAGGCGACGAAGAGCGGCAGCGGGCGGCCCCCGGCCTCCTCGATCTTGGTGCACAGCGCGTCGATGAAGCCGGTGTTGCCGCTCATGTGGTGGGCGCGGTAGTAGAGCACCGGGATGAGCGGGCCGTCGATGTCCTTACGGGCCGTGGGCCGCTCCAGCTCGCCCCAGGTCGGCGCGGGCTGCGGCGGTGCGAAGCCGTGACCGGTCAGCAGGACGGTGTCGGAGAGGAAACGGGCGAGGCGGCCGAGGTTCTCGGGCCCGCCGTGCGCGAGGTAGGCGTGCGCCTCGGCGGCGGTGCCGACCGGGACGGTGGACGCCTCCATCAGCTGGGCGTCGGGGGCCTGTTCGCCGGTGAGGACGACGACGGGGCGGTGCTGGTCCTCGGCGAGGAGGAGGTTCAGGCCCTCCTCCCAGGCGCGGATGCCGCCGAGCAGGCGGACCACGACGAGGTCGACGCCGTCGAGCAGCGCGGGGAGTTCGGCGAGGTCGAGCCGGGCCGGGTTGGCGAGCCGGAACGGCACGGGGCCGCCGGCGGCGCGGGCGCTGAGGAGATCGGTGTCGGAGGTCGACAGCAGCAGAAGCATGCGAGCGCAGAGCCTTCCTCGGGGTATCCGCGCCCCGGGTGGTTCGTTGGACGGCGGGAGTTCCTGACTCACCCGGCAGCTGCCGGGCTCACAGTGGCGGGACCGCGCCGGACTCTCACCGGGCTTCCTCCCATGTCGCCGTCTCCGGCGTCGGCGGGCCGGACGACCCACCGGAGTGAATGGTAAGGGCTGACGCGCTGGTGGGGGAGGGG
>NZ_VKJP01000130.1 GCF_007280575.1 Streptomyces benahoarensis | reverse complement strand
TCAAAGGCGACGGCGTCCACCACGCCATGCTCGGCATCGCCCGCATGCACAACCTCACCCTCGCCGGATAGGCCAGCGGGCCGCACCGCGGTCAGCCATGCCCGAGGTGATTCGAAGATCATTTACGGGACAACCCTTAGCTGAAGGGGTGCGGCGACAGTGCCGTGAACCACAGCAGGACGACGGTGGCGATCCCCATGATCGGGGTCAGTATCTCCGTCTCCAGCTTGTTGCCGCTGTGCTGGATGATGACGATCTCGTAGCGGTTCTTCAGCGGCCAGAGCCACGGCGCGCCCTGTTTGGTGATGGAGTCGCCGAGCAGGTGGGCCAGGCAGCCCAGGCCGACGGCGTACGGCAGCCAACCGGGGGCCGAGGGGATGAACTTGGCGATGACGGCGGTGCCGATCCCGGCCATGGCAACGATCGTGCCCCAGGCGGAGAAGCCGTGTCCGGGCGGGCAGAGGTTGAGCGCGCGGACCGCCAGGGCCAGGAGGAAGAAGGTCAGGCCGAGCGTGAACGGCCTGCCCAGGTACGTCACTCCGGCCCAGGTGCCCACAGTCATCAGGGCCACGAAGAACAGCGAGTGGGTGGCGTGGCGGTGGCCGCCGGAGATCCAGGCCACGAAGCGGCACAGGGTCTTGGACACCGGGCCGAGGAAGTTGGCGATGGTGCCGTCGTGGTGGTCCAGGTCCGGCAGCAGCGCGGCGCCGGCGCAGAGCACCGTGCCCATCAGGATCTCCTCCGGCGCCAGATGAGCGTGCATCACCATCGGCGGCAGAAAGGGTGTGGTGCCTGCGAAGAGCAGGGCGCCGCTCATCGCGTGCGAATGGCCCATCATGGTGCGTTCGTCCTCCCCGTCCGGCGTGCACGGTGACACGCCCTCAACAACGGCGCAGACGCTACCAGCGTGGGTGCCCCGGAAGATCGGCGGAGGGGCACCCTGAGCAGCGGAACGCCCCGCCCGAAGAGGGGCGTCGACGCGGTGATGTCGGTTGCACCGCAGCAGCGCAGCTCCGCCACTCGCTGCAAACCACTGCTCGCCGAAATTGATCGTGAGCGGGAGACCGGCCTCGTCACACTCGATACGAGTGACGCTTCCCAGCGGGCCGGTGATCGAGGTGACGCCTCCGCGGTCATCGTGGGTGAAACGGGTGAAACGGGTGAAACGGGTGAAACGGGTGAAACGGATGATGCGGCCGGTCGGGTCGGTGACGGCGATCCGATTGCCTTTGGCGTCGTACTCCTGGCGGAAGGTGAGGCCATCACATCGCGTGCTCTCCGTCGGGAGTCCAAGGTCGGTGTAAGCGGCGGTGCTGGTCGAGCCGTCCGGGCGGAGGATGGAGACGAGGCGCCCGTCCTCGCCGTAGGTGAGGTGTGTCGTGTTGCCCAGCGGATCGGTGATCGTCAGGGGCCGGTCGCCGGTGTCGTAGGTGGTGAGAGTGGTGTGTCCGAGCGGATCAGTGATCGCAAGGACCTGGAGGCGGTCGTTGATGAGGTACCGGCTTGCGAACCCTTCTCCGTTGGTACGCGTGGTGGTGCGGTGGCCAGTCTGCGGGTCGGCCTCACCGTAGGTGAACCGGTTGGCCGAGTGGCCCTCAGCGCCCGACTGAGTGAGGCAGCGGTGACGGTGATCATAGGTGTACTCGTAGCGGAAGCCGTTGGACTCGACCCAGGCGGTCATCCGGTGCTCGGCGTCGTACGCGAACCGCGTCACGCCGCCCGCGGAGTTGGTGACGGTGGTGAGGTTGCCGTCCTCATCGTGGCCGTAGGAGCGGATCAGCTGATCCGTGCCGTCCTCGGAGACGCCCACCAGGTGCAGGGCGGTCAGGCGACCGCTCTCGTCGCAGGTGAGCTTGAGCTCGCAGCCTGCGCTGTGACGGATGGCGTACGGGATGCCGGTCTCGTCGGCGTAGTCGAAGGTGATCCGGTGGCCGTTGCGGTCGGTGACCTCATTGGGCAGGGCCAGGCCGGGGGCGTGTAAGGCGTCGCTGAAATAGCGAGTCCGGCCGGTCTCGGGGTCGTGGACGGCCCAGTCGTCCCGCGGAGGGTGCGCATCAGGGGCCAGCGCGGGCCGTACCGGGGCAGTACGCGTTCGCCGATCTCGGGTCTTGGGTAGCGCAGCAGCATCCCGGACTCGGTGACGAAGATTATCTCGGCGGTGCCGATTTCCGGGCGCTGGTCGATGGTGGAGGACCACGACGGCCCGATGTGGCGCCCGATGCGGGTCGATGACTCGTATGTGCGGGTGAAGACAAGCGACAGGGCACCAGGCAGGGCGATGTCGGTGTCGGAAAGGAACACCCTGCCCGTGGCGAGATCGACCGGGTCCGTGCCATCGGTGCACCTCCCCTTCTCCTCGCGGGTGCTGTCATGGGCGTTGCCTGCTCTGGCCTGCTCGTGGGCCCCGCCGGGCCGGCCGCCATCGGACGGCCGTCCGCCGCCGCTCGTGCTGTGAGGCGCGTGCGGCATGTTCTCCTTGTCGCCCTTGAGGATCTTGTCGAGTTCCTTGGCGTGCTTGGCGTCGTTCTCGGCGTGGTGGGTGGCGGCCTTCTTCAGCCGCTTCCCCGTCCCGTGGTAGAGGTCCTCGACCGCCTTGCCCGCGTCCTTCCCCAGCGTCTGGCCCAGCTTTGCCGCACCGTGCTCCAGCGCCTTGACGATCGGATTGGTCATACGAAGCTCGCCCCCGCGGCCTTCGCCCGGAAGTCGGCGGCGTGCCCGGCCACCGTCCGTGCATGCGCGTGGAGCTGCTCCGCCCGTGCATGGAGCCCCTCCGGATGGATGGAGAAACTCGCTGCCGCAGGCCCTCCGCCACCACCGGAGACGCCGAGGGCGGACTCGGCGGCCTGGACCCGGGTGGTCGGCGCGGAGCCGGTCGCTGGTCCGGTGGACGGCGCTACGTGATCGGTCCGAAGCCGGTCGGGGTCGGGGTGGTCGGTGGCCCGGTCGACAGCGCAGCCGGTGGCCTCCCAGGAGTTGGAGAGGACGGGCCGGTCCCGTTCCGGTTCGGGGAGGGCCTGCGTGCGGACGTGGGTGTGCCAGGCGCGGCTGGCGCCGCCGTAGCCGCTCGCGCTGCACAGACCGGCGAAGACCGGAGTGTGCAGGGTCTCGCCGGGCGCAAGCCGCCGGTCCAGGTGGTGCGGTCGACGGGGTCGCCGTGTACGGTGATCCGCCAACTGCCGCTCCTGGAAAGGGCGATGGACCACACCTCGCCGTGCTCCTCGGCGACGGTGCCGTCGTCCACGGCGGCCAAGGGCTCGCGTGGTGGCTGATGAGGCCGTGGCCCGGGACCCGTACCGACCTGCTCCTTGACCCCACCACACCCGGAGGGCTCCATGAGAACCGTCAGATCCGTCACGCGTGGCATCCCGGCGTTGCTCGTCGCCGCCGTGCTGCTGGTCACGGCCGTTCCCGGAGCCGTCGCCGCTCCGGACGCCGTTCCCGCCTCGGCTCCTGCCGCGTTGACGGGCGATGATCTTGCGACCTCGTGGACCGGCCCGCTCAGCACCCGGGGCCGGTACATCGTCGACGCCAACGGCGACCGCTTCAAGCTCAAGTCCGGCAACTGGGCGGGAGCCCAGGGGACGTACGTGGGCAGCGGCGACGTCGGCGACGTGGCGAACCACCAGGCGCACCAGAAGTCGAACAACGTTCCGCTCGGCCTGGACCGTACCCCGATCGGCCAGATCATGGCCGACTTCCACAGCCTCGGCATCAACAGCATCCGGCTGCCGTTCGCCAACGCACTGGTGCACGACAAGTCCGTGGTGCCGGACACCGCGGTCGCGGCCAACTCCCAGCTCAAGGGGAAGACGCCGCTGGAAGTGTTCGACGCCGTCATCGCGGCGCTGACCGCCGACGGCTTCGCGGTGATCCTCAACAACCACACCACCAGCTACCGCTTCTGCTGCGGCCTGGACGGCAACGAGCGCTGGAACAGCGGACAGTCGACCCAACAGTGGATCGACGACTGGGTGTTCATGACCAAGCGCTACCAGGCCAACAAGCGCGTGGTCGGTGCCGACCTGCGCAACGAGGTCCGCCGTGACACCTGGGACGACGCCAACTGGGGCTTGGGCGACGAGCACGACGAGTACACCGCCTTCGAGCAGGCCGGCAACAAGATCCTCCAGGCCGACCCCGACATGCTGATCATCATGGAGGGCATCAACTGGCAGGGCATCCCTGCTGCCGGCCTCCCTCACCAGCGTCCGGACCTCAAGCCGGTCCGCACTCTGTCCCACACACTGATCGACTCGAACAAGCTGGTCTACGCGGTGCACTTCTACGGCTACACCGGCCCGGCCAACACCGGTGCGGGCAGTGGCCCGGGATCGACCGACGACCCGCGCTACCAGGACTTCACCCCCGAGAAGCTCGCCCAGGTCGTGAACGACGAGGGCCTGTTCGTCACCGAGGAGGGGAAGCACTTCACCGCCCCGGTCTGGGTCAGCGAGTTCGGCGCCGCCGGGCGCGGCTCCACCGACGCCAAGGAGAAGACCTGGTTCAAGAACTTCACCGATATCCTGGTGAAGAACGACACCGACTTCGCCCAGTGGCCGCTGGTGGGCTGGAGCGACGACAAGGGCACGCCGAACGACAACTGGGCGCTGATCTCGTACGACGCATCCGGAAACGGGCTCAGCGTCGAGGACGACGGCGACTGGCGGGCCACCGACTGGAACAAGCTGGTCAACGCCCCCGCCAAGAGCGGCCCCATCGCCCCGGTCAACCACTGGAACATCGTCTACATCGATCACGGCGACTGGAACCTCTCCCGCACCATGCTCGCCAAGGCGGACTGGAGCCCGGGCAACTCCAAGGGCAACTGCCCCGACACCGAGCGTCTGATCGGACTCAGCCACAGCTACGGCCGCGGCCTGTGCACCGACGTCGCCGAGCCGCTCAAGGCAGCGGGTGACTGGGAGATGGTCAACGACGAGCGCTACGTCCAGCAGGGCGACTGGGCCAACGGCTACAACAAGCTCCAGTGCCCGGTCGACAGCTTCGCGGTCGGTTACAGCATGAACGGCCCCGCCATGGTCTCCCTGCTCTGCGCACCCTCCGCCACCCCGCTGCCCACCAAGGGCCGTAGCGTGTGGTTCGACAAGGGCGACAACCGCCCCGCCACCGGCGGCGCCAAGGGCAGTGATTGGGCCGAGAACGACTACAAGGGCCAGTGTGCCGACAACGAGTACGTCGCCGGTGTCGCCATGACCTGGAAGTCGCTCCAGCGCGGCCGCCCCGACGCCCTGCTGTGCCGCCCCCTCACCTGATCCACCCCGCACCAACTGGCCGTACCCGGCATTGCCCGCGCTGGAAGACGCCTGCCAGATCGCGCCGCGCGATGCGCGCAGGCTGTCGAAGTGGTTCTTCGAGCGGCTTTCGGCCGGTCTCGTTGCGGAGTCGGGTGGTGGTCTTGTCGTGGTAGCCGAGCGCGTCCGCGACGACGGGGCGGGCAGTTCGAGGAGCTGCTGGCGAATGGCCGCGCCGCGGGCCGCGGCGGCCGGGACCCGACCTAGACGGGAGCAACGAGGTGCGGGAGCCCTCCTGGCCGTACTGCGCACACGGCGCAGACCCTGCTGCCGACCCCATCGACTGCCGCGGCATCCACGTCCGCGGCCACACGGCTTGCCTTGCCCGCCCGGCCGAAGCGCAACGAAGCGGTAGGTCCATCCCGCCCACTGCTCACCGTCGTACGGTGAACTCTTCGATCGCCTCCCCGAGTTCGGATCTTTGCCCGAGCCGAGCATCCTGCGCACCCGGCGGGAGCGGGAGGCCCCGCCCCTCATCGCATCAGCAGCCCGGGCGCGTCGGCCGTTACCTCTTGCACAGGGCGGTGTTGAGGAGGGCGTCGGCGTGGTTGAGGCCCCTTGAGGTGGGTGCCGGTCTGGCGGTGGTGGCGATCGTGGCGGCGCGGCCGTCATCGGTGGCACCGGTGCGCGTGTGGTAGCCGGGGGTGTCACCGCGGTGCCCCCACATCAGGCCGCCGCAACTCAGCGGTGTGCTTGTCAGTCCCAAGCCGAACCGGATGCCGGAACCCGAGTCGAATGTGTCGGCAACCTTGACGGTGGTGCGCATCTGGGCGAGCTCGTTGGGCCCCAGGAGCTCGCCGCCGATCAGGGCGGAGAAGAAGCGGTTCAGGTCGCTGGGGGTGGAGATCAGCTGCCCTGCGGACCAGGCCCAGGAGGGGTCTATCCGTGTGATGTCTTCCAGCGGGGCTCCGGGCTTCGTCGCGGAGTAGCCCTTGGGGTGAGCTTCTCGGATGCGTTCGTCGCCGGTGCTGGGGAAGTAGGTGTGGCGTAGGCCGATGCGGTCGATGACCCGGTGGGTGATCTGCTCGGCGACCGGGCGGCCGGTGACCTTCTCGATGAGCAGCCCGGCCAGGACGTAATTGGTGTTGCTGTACGACCAGTTGGTCCCGGGGGCGAACTCCGCCTTGTGGGCGAGCGCCACATCGAGCAGCGTGCGGGGCTGGTAGTAGGTGTGGCGGCCGGTGCCGAATATGGCCTCTTCACCCAGGAAGTTGGTGTAGTCGGGCAGTCCGCTGGTGTGCTGGAGGAGCTGGCGCACGGTGATGTGGTGGCCGTCGATGCCCTCGCCGCGCACGAGGTCGGGCAGGTACTTCTCGATGGGGGCGTCGAGGGCGACTTTGCCTTCGCCGACCAGTTGCAGGACGACCGTAGCGGTGAACGTCTTGGTGTTGCTGCCCGCCCGTATCTGTCCGTCGACCGGTACCTTCGCCATGGTCTTCAGGTCGGCGACGCCGGTGGTGTAGTTCTGGGTGTGCCCGTCACGGTCGACGGTGGCGGCCAGGGCTGCGGGGAACCTGTCGTCCTGTACCAGGCGTTCCATACCCTTGCGTACGGCATCACGGGGGCTGTGGGACTGAGCCGCGGACGAGGGCAGCATGCCGACCACGGCTACGGCCAGGGCGCCAGCCGACACCGCAGCCCGTCGCGTCTGAAACGCCTCGATCAACGACGAAACCGCCCCAAAAACCCGCTTCTCGCACTCCACCTGCTCCGCGACCTCGCCCGAGCTCTCCTTGAGCTGGCCACCTCCGAACACGCAGGTGTGTGCCACCTGGCAGGGCCAGACGCCCTCAGCCGTCACGAGCTCGGTGTCATGATCACTGGCCGTGATGCATGGGACGCCTCCACGCTGACGGTCGGCTGCCGCGCCGGCACCGGTTCTCCGGGGGCATTGGACGTCCGTCTGGACAGCGCTCGGACGCAGCGCATTTTGGACACCACGCTCCGCGGCGCCTGTGACTTCTTGCGTCGTGAGCGTTGACTCATACCGGTTTTGCCCATGACGGTGGCTGACCCGGCGTGGCTGATGTGGCGGGCAGCAGGCCGATGGGGGGCGGCGACGCCGCCGCCCAGGTGGCTGTACTGGTCGGCGGCCCGGCGGGCGCGGACCTCCAGCAGTGCGGCCGTGGTGTGGGCGACGAGCTCGGCGCGGCCTCGGCGGTGGCGGCGGGCCGAGATCGCGTGGCTGACGCACGAGCCGGTCGAGGTTGTAGAAGGTGACGCCGTCGCTCACGCCGAGGGCGAGGTCGGCGAGCAGTTGACGGAACTCGGGCCGCAGAACGACCCAGTCGATGGTGCCGTCGGGTTTGGTGATCTTGCGCTTCTTGAAGGCGGAGGTGTCGTTCTCCCTGTAGATCTTGACGAACGGGCTCCAGCGGAGTCGGGCCCGGCTCTCCTCGGCGTCTTCGAGCTCGCGGTCGACGCCGGCCTCCAGTCCGAAGCGGTCGGATGAGATGTGGAGGTAGGCGCCGGGGCGCTTCGGGACATAGGAGGCCAGGTGGTCGTGGAGGTTGAGGGTGACCTGCCCGCCGCGGGCGTGTGCGGGGACCTCGAAGTCTTCCCAGGCGGTGGTGAGGGCGGTGGCTGGCACGGTGTCGGCTCCTGGTGAGCGATGCTTCCGATACCGGGCACTGTCCGTCGGACCCCGCGGTGGGGCGGTGCCGTGGATCCTTTGTAGAATCCGCGGTTTCGCTGGTGGATACTGATCGCCATGCGCGTTGACTTCGATCCTGCAGAGATGCCCCGTAGCGATTTCTACAAGCTGCTGACCGCCACGGTCGTGCCCCGGCCGATCGCCTGGGTGTCAACCATCGACCGGTATGGCGTTTCTGCGAATCTTGCCCCGCACTCGTTCTTCAGCATCGCCGCCGTCGCCCCGCCCGTCGTGCAGTTCTCCTCCGTCGGCCGCAAGGACTCGCTGCGCAATGTCGAGGCCACCGGCGAGTTCGTGGTCAACTTCGCCCCCGAAGGGCTCGCCGCGCAGATCAACGACACCGCGACGGATTTCCCGCACGGCATCAGTGAGTTCGAGGCCGCCGGGATCGCCGCCGAGCCCAGCCTGCGCGTCAAGCCGCCGCGGGTCGCCGACTCACCGGTGGCGCTCGAATGCGAACTGCACAGCACGCTGCGGATCGGTGACTCGACCGTCGTCTTCGGACGCGTGGTGCACGCCGCGATCTCCGAGGAGGTCCTGGTCGACGGGCACGCCGAGATCGACCGGCTGCGCCCGCTGAGCCGCCTCGGCAAGGACGAATGGGGCACCGTCGGCGGCGTCCACGTCACCCCGCGCATCCGCTACGCGGACTGGCAGGGACCGACCACCTCCGGCGCCTGACCGGCGGCGGGCGCTCCTGACCCGGACACCTTACGGACGTACTGCGGGGCCGCCGCCCTGATGTCGTCGTCGGTGACCTCGGGCGTCATGGGCGGGCGGTGATGCTGCGGCACATGTCCCCAGTCTGCCTCCGCCCGGCGCCACCGGGCAGCCGGACGGCAACGGGCCTTGCGGGCACCCGGACCGGAAGCGGCCCCCCCGGTCAGCCGAGACCGGTGACCCGCATCGTGATGTTGAGCCGTCCGCCCCGCAGCCCGCACGCCGGATCGCAGGTCCCCGGATACACCTTCGGCACCCCGTGGTACGCGAACCGGGACGGCCCGCCGAACACGAAGAGATCCCCGGACCGCAGCTCCACATCGGTGTACGGCCGGCCGCGGTTCTCGGTGTTGCCGAACCGGAAGACGCAGGCGTCACCGATGCTCAGCGACACGACCGGCGCCCCGGACCGCTCCTCCTTGTCCTGGTGCATTCCGAGCCGCGCCGCCTCGTCGTAGAAGTTGATCAGCGCCGTGTCGGGGGTGTAGCCGTCGCCCGCCGCCGCGTCCCCGTACGCCTCGGTCACCGCCCGCCGCCCCAGCTCCACCATCCAGTCCGGGAAGGCGGCCACCCGCGCGCCGTTCACATCGTCGGCGGTGCGGGTGTACGCGTACGGCTGCCAGTGCCACCCGATGCAGACCGTCTGCACCGACATCACGCCGCCCCGGGGCAGCTTGGTGTGCCGGATCGGCGCCGGTCCGCGCGCCCAGTCCCGGCACGCCGCGACCAGCTCCCGCTGCGCCCGCACGTCCAGCCAGTCCGGGACGTGCACCGCACCGGGCGCGAGCTGCCGCCGGGCGCGCGGCGCGCCGTCCGCCGGGCCGTCGAGCCCCTCGAAACCGGGCAGTGGCGTCGTCATCCGTACCCCTTCACTCCAGGCGGGCCTGTTGCCACGCCTCTTCCAGGCTGCCACTCCCGACGCGCTACGCGGGCGGCCCCGGCAGGGACCGGGTGACCCAGCCCCGGTCGATGACCCAGGTGTGTCCGTCGGCGGTGGCGCCCCGCATGCCGTCGAGGGTGCCGGGGCCCGCGAGCGCGGCGAGTCGGGAGTCGCCGAGCGCCGCGAAACCGACCGTACGGGCAGGATCCCAGCCGGTGCTGTGCCGCAGCCGCCGACTCATCTGCGCCCAGCCCGGCGCCGCCGCGGCGATCACCCAGGCGTCCGGCTCCGGAGCGGTGAGACGGCCCGCGAACCGGAGCCACGAGGCGGCCTCTTCCGGCCAGTCGACAGTGGCCCACACCGGCCGCCCGGCCGCCCGCCACGCCCCGGCGAACGCCCGCGCCGCCGCGGCCGACGCCGCGTCCCGGCTGTGCCCGACGACGACCGCCTCGATCCGGGAGCGGCGGCGCCCGGCGCCCGTCGGATCCGTCAGCAGACCGAGCACCGCGGCCAGTTCGGCGTCCGTGTGACCGGCGGGCGGGGGAACGTCGCCGAGCTGCGCGGTCACCTCCGCGGCGGAGAGCAGCGGGCTCGCCGCACGCCGCCCCTCACCGCTGCGCGCGGACATCACGGGCCCCTCGTCCGGTGCTCGCGCGGACGCCCCGGCGGCGCCCCGCCACCGGGCACCGGGCCGAGCGGTACCGACTCCTGTCATGGATGGTCACCCCCGAATTCTGCGCCGCGGCCTGGCGGGGGACCGGCGGAAATCCGCCATGGTGGTCGGCCGCTCCGTCGGGCCGTCATCCCCGCCCCGACGGTGGTGACCACCCGCCGCCGGGCCCTGGACGCGGCCGTGCGCCCGCCGTATCGTCCCCGGGCGTACGCCGTGCGGGCCCTCCCCGATCGACGTACCTGCCCTACGCGACGGAGCCGGTCCGTGGACGGCCACCCCGGTCGGCCACCCGGCACCGGGCGGGGTCGCGCACGCGGCCCGGGACCTGGGGCTTCACGAGGGCAGATGCCGTCCGAAGGCGCCGGGTGGCCGAGAGGTTCATACTGCCGTCGAGGGTCGGCGCGGCCGACGGGCGACCGAACGCACCGCGCCGCCGTTAGTGAGGCGTTAGCGCCCCGTTAGCCGCCTGCCAGCGCCTCGGGGCACGCTGGCCGGGCAGCCGATTCGACCGTGCGTACCCACGCAAGGCGGGTACCCACCCACCATCCGAGGGGGAGCCGCATGACGCTCACCAGCAAGGCTCTCGGCCGCGGCCGCCGTCTGGCAGCCGGGTCGCTGATCGCCGTCGCCGCGCTCGCACTGACCGCCTGCCAGGAGGGTTCCGGCTCCGGCTCGCACGCCGCTCCGGCCTCGTCGCCCACCGCCGCCGGTCAGGACGCGACCCGGCCCTCCGGCGTCGACACGCAGCCCTCCGGCGACGGGCCGAGCGCCGGGGCCAAGGAGTCCGCCGCGCCCACCGACGCCCCCGGAGCGGGCAACGCGACGTCCGCGAGCCCCGGGCACGCCCCCGGCAAGGCCACCCCGGGTGCCAAGGAGGAGCCCCCGTCCGCGCTCGCCGCATCGGACCGCTGCACTTCCGCCCAGATGTCGCTGAGCCTGGGCGCCCCCGACGCCGGTGCCGGGAACTTCCGGTACCCGCTGACCTTCACCAACAAGGGCAAGAAGGCGTGCACGCTGCGCGGATACCCCGGCGTCTCGCTGATCTCCCGCGACGGCACCCGCATCGGCAGGCCCGCCACCCGCGAGGGCGGCGCGGGCGGCGTCGTCCGCCTGGCGCCCGGCGCGAGCGCCCACGCCCTGGTCCACACCGTCAACGACGGCGTCTCCGACACCCCGTGCTGGAAGCGCGGCGCCTATGTGTACGTCTACGCGCCGGGCTCGAAGGAGTCCATGACGACGGGCAGCGGCAACCTCCGGGTCTGCGGCGGTGAGTTCACCATCACCGCGGTCGAGCCCGGCACCTTCAGCTGACGCGGCCAGCCCGCCGGATTCGGACGCACGGCCCGCCGCGCGCCGGGGCCCCGCGCGCCATACCATCCCGCCGCCTCCGAATCCCCGGAATGCGCCGGGCGCGTAATTTCCAAACCGCACGGTCTGAAAAAACCGGCGCTCCACGCGGGATCAGGTACCCGAAGGCGACCTTCCGGGTGCCCGTGTGCGCTCATCGCCCATAAAACCAGACCGCCGCGTACAATTCTCCGGGAATTCGCCTGAAACGGGCGTGGCACAATCCGGCCGTGACTACCGAACACGGCCTTCTCGCCGGCAAAGTCGTTCTGATCACGGGGGCCAGCAGCGGCATCGGCGCCGCCGCGGCACGGGTCTTCGCCGCCGAACAGGCCACCCTCGTGCTCGCCGCCCGACGCGCCGACCGGCTCGCCGAGGTAGCCACTGAGCTGAGGGAAAGGGGCGCCCAGGTGGTGTACGCGCCGACGGATGTCACACGCCCGGACGAGGTGCGCAGGGTCGTGGATCTCGCGCTCGACACCTTCGGCCGTCTGGATTCGGCATTCAACAACGCCGGGATCGGCGGCGATCAGAACGCCATGCATCTCATGGACGACACGGTCTACGAACAGATCATGGAAACGAATGTACGAGGCACCTGGAATTGCCTGCGGTACGAAATACGCGCGATGTTGGAAAACCCTCGCGGTGGCTCCATTGTGAACAACAGCAGCGTCGGCGGATTGCAGTCCATTCCGGCCGCCGCGCCCTATGTTGCGTCGAAGCATGCCGTCGCCGGGCTGACCAAAGCCGCCGCGGCCGAATACGCGGATCGGTCCATCCGCGTCAACAGCGTCGCCCCGGGCACCACGCGCAGCGAGATCATCGCCGACTGGTTCGCCCGCAATCCGGAGCT
This sequence comes from Streptomyces benahoarensis, assembly GCF_007280575.1. GTDB lineage: Bacteria > Actinomycetota > Actinomycetes > Streptomycetales > Streptomycetaceae > Streptomyces > Streptomyces benahoarensis. Next base: position 3,115 of record NZ_VKJP01000130.1, on the reverse strand, counting down.
GGAACCCCGGCTGCACGCCGCCACCCCGCAGGCACGCACCGCCCGCGCCGAGGAGATCGCCGAGGCCGCGGCCTGGCTGTGCAGTGACCGCTCGTCGTTCGTCACGGGCGTCGTGATGCCGGTCGACGGCGGCTTCACGATGGTGTGACGGGAGCGGCGGCACCGTCCGTCCCGATGGACCGCGGCGCCCCGGCGACGGCCGGAGCACCGCGGTCCGGGGCGCGTACTCCCGGGCCACCGGCCTCCGCCCGCCGGGGCTGCCGTTACGTCAGCGTGCTGCGGAAGACCTGCCGGTCGCCCTGGTAGCCGCGCACCACGACCCGGAAACCGTCCCCGTCGGCCTCGCCGCCGGAGGTCTCCGCCTCGATCCAGCACGGCGCGTCGAACTCGACGTACTGGTCGAACGCCGTCGTGACCGTCCGGGGTACGAACGAGGCGGGTGCCGTCAACCGCGCCGCCTGGTGGGCGGCTTCGATCAGTACCAGCCCCGGCGTGTGGTCGACCGGGTGGTCGTACAGCAGCCGGTTGGAGAAGTCGCACCGCAGCTGCCAGCGCCGGGAGCGCTCGGTCGGCGACAGCGCCACCTCCGCCGGGTCGTGGCGCCCCACCCGCTCGGGCGCCACCGGCACGGGCAGCGGCGGCTGGTCCAGGACGGCCTCGACGTGATTGCCGCGCAACCGTCTGTAGACCGCCGGGGCGATCCACTCGAAATCCGTGGACCCGCTGCCGATCCGCACGCCCTCCGGGGAGGTCAGCTCCATCTCCAGGCGCAGCCGTGTCAGCCGGGTACCGCGCCGCCCCTGCTCCGTGCCGGACGCGTGCAGGACGACCTCGACCGGTACGCCCTCCGGCGGCTGGAAGGACGCGTCCAGGCGGAAGCCGAAGGTCCGCAGCAGCATTGCGTGGTTCAGTGGCGTCTCGAACTCCGTATGGGCGATCAGCAGTCCGGCCTGCCGGATGGTCTGCGCCACGACCAGGGATTCGTGCCGCACCCCGCCGCTCTCTGCGGCCCGGATGAAGCCGGGCCAGCGCGCCGTGAGAGCGAACTCCATCGCCCCGCGCCGCTCGCACCCCGTCAGGAAAACGGAGTCGTCGAAGCTGAGGTGGAGGAATTCCTTGCGCACCGCGGAGGTTGCCCGCTCCGGAGCATCGGGCTGCCGTGCGCCGTGCGGCAGTTCAGGCCGGTCGGAGTGGCTCGGTATGAGCAACATTGGGCACTCGACTCCCCTGGTGCGGTGGTCTGGTACTGAACCGGCGGCTCCGGCAAATGCTAAGATACGTACTGCCCGGTTTTCTTTGCAATGCGTCGCTGAAGATAATGACAATCCGGTGCTCGGGCCCATCGGAAACCCGGCTCGTTGGATGCCGGAAACACCGGCGGCGACAGACGAATGAGGTCCCCTGATGGCGCGGCAGGCACGGGCGATCCAGACTCGGCGCACGATTCTGGAGGCCGCCGGTGAGGTCTTCGACGAACGCGGTTACGACGCCGCGACCATCGCGGAGATCCTCGGCCGGGCGGGTGTGACCAAGGGCGCCCTGTACTTCCACTTCACCTCGAAGGAAGACCTCGCCCGGGGCGTGCTCGGCGAGGCGCTGACCACCGAGGGCGTGCTGCCGCAGGACTCCAAGCTGCAGGAATGGGTCGACGTCGGCATGGTGCTGGCCCACCGCCTGCCCCAGGAGCCGCTGCTGCGGGCCTCCATCACGCTCTCCGCCGACCGGCACGCCCGCGCGCTCCTCGGCACCTCCTGGCCGGGCTGGATCGACTACCTCGCCGACATGCTGCAACAGGCCAAGGACCAGGGCGAACTGCTGCCGCACATCGACCCGCAGGAGACCGCCGTGCTCTTCGTCGGCGCCTGGACCGGCGTCGAGGTGGTCAACTCCGCCATCGACGGCGGCCGCCTCGAAACGAAGATCGCGGCGCTGTACGACCATGTGCTGCCGGGCATAGCCGTCCCGGGCGTGCTGGGCCGACTGGACACCGCCGCCGACCGCGGCGCCCGGATGTGGCGCGCCCACCGGCGGTCCGGCGGTTCGGACGCCCCCGCCACCGGCGGCTGAACGGACCCGCCGCGGCGGGCGTTTCACCCGCCGGGCTACCGCACCAGCTCCGATGCGGTCCGCTGCGCCGCCGCGGTTCGCCGCCGTACCCGCGGCGTCGTCCGCGTACCGGACGGCTCCGGGGTCTGTGGCGCCCCGGGGCCCGCCAGCATCGGCAGGAACGACCGCCACAGGCCCGTCACCGCGGACGGGGTGAGCCAGTTCGCGTCCTCGCGCGCCAGCACCTCGAAACCGGTCGTCGCCCCCACGAGTGCCGTCGCCGACTCCTCCGCCGCCAGGCCCGGCACCAGCAGTTCCTGCTCCCCGGCCCGGTCGAGGAGTTCGCGAACGCACACATGCCAGCGTGTCCGCAGATCCGGTCCGGAGCGGTACGCGGACTGGCAGTTGAGGCGGTATCCGGCCCGCGCGACGACGTCGGTGGCCAGCTGCCGGGCCAGGACGTGCGTGGTGTCGACGAGTGCCTGGAGCGGGTCCGGGGTGAGGTGCCGCACGGTGCGGGCGGAATCGTGCAGCGTGCGCGCCGCCTCGTCCTCGACGGCCGCGGCGACCGCGGCCTTGGTGTCGAAATGGAAGTGCAGCGCGCCGGTGCTCACCCCGGCGCCCGCGCTGATCGCGGTGAGCTTCGCCCGCGGGTACCCGTGCTCGTCGAAGGTCTGCGCGGCGGAACGGATCAACGCCCGCCGCGTCTGCGCGGACCGCGGCTGCCGGCTCATCGGGCACCTCCCAGGACCCGGACGCGCCGGGCCGGACCGGACGCCGCGCGCGTGGAGCGCCGCGCGGAAGTGGGGGGAAGGTGCGGGTGAGGGCGGGTCATGGCCCCATAAAACCAACTCGGTGGTTTGATTTCCACCGCCCGGAAGGGTGGTCCGGGGGCTGGACTCCGTGTGAGGGAAGGGAGTTGAGGGTGGGGGAGTGGCTGATGCGGTGATCGAATTGCCCGCAATGATGGCGCTCCAGGTCGGTTGGTCCGGCTTGGCTCGGCCTCAACGCGGCGCTCCGGCCTGGCCGCCCCGGCTCGGCCGCTTTGCCTCGGGCGCCCCGGTCACGC
>NZ_VKJP01000012.1 GCF_007280575.1 Streptomyces benahoarensis | reverse complement strand
TATTATTGCTTACTTTTTATCTAAAGCAGTCTCTCGATTTTATTATTTTTTTTTTTCAAGCAGAAGACGGCATACGAGCTTCATGAGCGTCTCGTGGGCTCGGAGAGGTGTATAAGAGACAGGTCCCGGTCCGCTGCCGTGCGGGGGCCGGGCCGGGCGGCGCTCCGTCGTGGCCGTGCCCGGGGAGCGCACGCCCGCCCGGCTCCGAGGGGCGCGCCGCCCCGCGCCGTCGGTCGGCGGCGGAGGGCGGCGCGCGATGCCTTCGGATGCGCCCTCTCCGCTACCGCACGCTCCCCTGGACGACGGGGAGTTCGAGGACTCCGGTGTCGCCGGGCGCGCTGGTGACCGTCACCGGCTTGACGCCGCGGTTGCCGTGGTACGCGCCGTCGCTGGCCGCGAGGGTGAAGCGCAGCCGGTGCCCCGGGGCGTAGCGGTGGACGATGCCCGGCAGCTGGACGGTGAACTTCCGGGTGACGTCCGGTACCCGCACCGGCGCCACCAGGCGGTGCACCAGCGTCTGCGAGCCGTCCGGTGCGACGTCGTAGAGCTTGGCGAAGAGCACCAGCCGGTCGGCGGCGTCGGAGCTGCCCTGCGTCCGCTCGGTCCGGGGCGAGACGACCTTCAGCGTCGCCCGGGGGATGCCCGCGACGTCCAGCGGACCGCCGGTGACCGGCTCGGACGTCCAGTCCAGGGCGGTGCCCCGGGTGTCGTACGGCGCGCGGTCGGGCAGGCCCAGCACCCCGGCGAGGGAGTTCTCCGAATGGCTGGTGGGCACCAGCCAGTTGCGGTACTCGCGGCTGCCGCGGACCACCTTCGCGCGGCTGTCGACGAGCGTGCCGTCGCCCGAAAGGTAGAGCGTGCGCGCACCGCCCGTCGGGAAAGCGTCCGCGGTGCCGTACGTGTCGCCGTCGGCGGCCCAGTCGCGGTAGTAGGCGAACGCCGGGCCGGTGTCCGTACCGGTGCGGTGGTTCAGGTAGCGGTCGAACCACGCCAGGATGCGGCGGCCGACGTAGCTGGTCTCCAGGTTGCCCTTGCCCAGGTCGAGTTCACCGGGCGCGGGCTTGTCCATGCCGCCGCTGTGGCCCCAGGACTGCCAGATCATCTTGGCGTCGGTGCCCTGGCCCTTCAGCGTCCGGTAGGTGGCGGTCGCCTCGTTGAGGTTGAAGAGGGTGTCGGCCTCCCCCTGGACGAGCAGGGTCGGCGCCTTGACCGACTTCAGGTACGAGACCGGGGAGACGCTGCGCGCGTACGTCAGCATCTCCGCGGCGCGGTCGGCGGGGTAACGGCCGGAGTCCAGCAGCCGCTTGGTGCGGCAGGCGTCGGCGACGAAGTGCAGACAGCCCGCGCCGCCGAGCCGGGACGGGTCCAAGCTCGGGTTGAGCAGCCCCTGCGCCTCGCCTATCAGGAAGAACCCGCTGGTCCACTCCTTCTTGTATGCGCCGGGGACCGGGCCGGTCACCCCGTCGGTGCGGCCCGCGTTGTTGGGGTCGAGGGAGTACGCGAGGTCGTTCCAGGTGATGAGGGGGACGAGCGCGTCGACGCGGTGGTCGACGGCGGCGGTGGCCATCTGGATCGCGCCGCCGTAGGAGCCGCCGATCATGCCGACGCGCGGGTCCGGGGCGGCGCCCTTCGCGGTGCGGTCCTTGGTGACGTAGTCGACGCGGGTGCCGTCGTCGGCGGTGCGGGACCCGGCGAGGAAGTCGATGAGCTGGCTCGCCGCCTTGCCGTCGGTCTTCGGGTCGTCCAGCGAGATCGGGCAGCCGGACTTGCCGAAGCCCAGCCCGGAGTAGGCAAGGGCGACATAGCCGCGGGACGCGAACGCCTTGGCCGTCGCGGCGGTCGAGCCGTCGGACTTGCTCCCGCCGAAGCCGTTGGTGGTCAGCACCGCGGGCGCCGGATGCGCCGCGTCGACGCCCGCCGGGCGGTAGAGGTCGGCGTCCACGGTGCAGTCGCGGTCGCCCGCGCGGACGGTGAGCTTGAGCGCGGTGGCGGTGTACGGGTCGGCGGACGCGGCGGTGGCCGGGGCGGCGAGGGCGAGCGGGGCGGTGAGCGCCGTGGCGGTCAGCACGGTCAGGGCGGTGCGGAGCGCGGGGCGGGTGGTGCGGCGGTGCGCGGGGCGGAAGACGCTGGGCACGGGGACCTCCACATGGACATGCCGTACCAACCAGTCGGTAACGGCGCGCTCATGCTCGGGGATGCCCAACTGGCGTGTCAACGGCGGGAACAGAGAAAACCTGGGCGTGCGCGAGGCGCCCCGCGCCCGCCCCTGCGCAGCGTCCCGCCGGGTGGGCCGGGCCGCTCCCCCGTGCGGGGCGGCCCGGTCGCCGGATTCAGTGCCGTAGGGCGAGCGGCGTCAGATCCGGGCGCTCCACGCCGAACGCATGGGCGTAGAGGGCGAGTTCACACTCCAGGGCGCTGATCAAGGTGTCGGCGCGGCGGAAGCCGTGGCCCTCCCCCTCGAAGGCGAGGTAGGCGTGCGGGATGCCGCGCCCGGCGACCTCGGCGAGGAAGCGGTCGCACTGCGCGGGCGGACAGATGACGTCGTCGAGGCCCTGGAGCAGCAGGAACGGTGCCCGGATGTGGTCGGCGCGGTGCAGCGGCGAACGCTCGCGGTAGCGGTCGGGGACCTCCGCGAGGGGTCCGACGAGGGATTCCAGGTACTGCGATTCGAAGTCGTGCGTCTCGCCGGTCGCCCAGCCCGCGAGGTCCAGGATCGGGTAGCTGATGGTGCCGCACGCGTACAGGTCGGTGGAGGTGAGGGACGCGGCGGTGGTCCAGCCCCCGGCGCTGCCGCCGCGGATGGCGAGCCGGGCGCGGTCGGCGGTGCCCTCGTCGGCCAGCGCCTCGGCGACGGCCGCGCAGTCCTCGACGTCGACCACGCCCCACCGGCCGCGCAGCCGTTCACGGTAGGCGCGGCCGTAGCCCGTGGAGCCGCCGTAGTTGACCTCGGCGACGCCGATGCCGCGGGAGGTGAAGTAGGCGATCTCCAGGTCGAGGACGAGCGGGGAGTGGCCGGTGGGACCGCCGTGGGCCCAGACGACGTACGGCGGAAACTCCCCATCGGGCGCCGTGTGGTCCGGGTTGTGCGGCGGATAGAGATGGGCGTGGACGTCGCGTCCGCCGGGGCCGGTGAAGGTGCGGGCCTCGGGCCGCGGGTAGTAGGCCGGGTCGACGGCGTCGGTGTGGTGGTGGGCGAGGACGCGGGCGCGGCCGGTGCAGGTGTCCAGTTCGACGATCTCGTATCCGGTGTGCGGCCCGGCGGCGACGCCGATGACGCGGCTGCCGTGGACGGCGAGGGTCGATGCCCACTCGGTCCAGGGTCCGGCGGTGTCGACGAGGTCGCCGCTGACCGGGTCGAGGATGCCGAGTGTGGTGGTGCCGTGGCCGTGGAGGGTGGCGAGGGTGCCGCTCTCCAGGGGCAGGAACCACCGCGAGCCGACGTTCCACAGCGGGCCGCCGAACTCCTCCCGGCGGGCGGCGCACAGCCGCCGGGGCTCCGCGGCGCGGCCGTCGGCGACCTCGGTGCGGTACAGCTCCCACCAGCCCTCGCGGTCCGAGACGAAGAGCAGGGCGCCGTCCGGGGCCCATTCGATCTGGGCGACGGACTCACCGCGCTGCCCGGGCGCGGGCACGTCGGGCCCGAGGTCGCCGAGTATCGGGCGGACGACGGTGAACTCCCCGTCGGCGGTGGTGTCCGCGAGCATCACGAGGGTGCCGTCCCAGGGCATCCGGGGATGGTCCCAGGCGAGCCAGGCGGCGTGGCGGCCGTCGGGCGAGAGGCGGGGGCCGGTGACGAAGCGGTGGCGGTCGTCGCCCAGTTCGCGGACGGCGGCGCGGTCGTCGGCGGCGGCGCCGTCGAGGGGGACGGCGGCGACGAGACGGCGCACGTCGGTGGGCCCGTCGCCGGTGAACTCCTCCAGGACGCACCACACCTCGTCGCCGACGAGCACCGGGTCGGCCCAGCGCAGTCCGTCGCCGGCCGGCGAGAGCGGGGTGAGGGGGCGGGGCGCCGCGTCGTGGTCGGGGGCGTAGGCGTAGAGGCGCTGGTCGGCGAAGTCGCTGAAGACGACGAGCGGTCCGCGGTCGGTGACGGTCCCGGCCCAGGGCTGGCCGCCGTACTCGTGGACGCGGCTGCGGACGTTCCACGGCGCGGGGAGCACGGACTCCTCCGTGCCGTCGGCGCGGCGGCGGATGAGCGCCCGGCGGCCGCCCTCGGCGGGGCGCGGCGCGGTCCACCAGACCTCGTCGCCGATCACCCCGACGAAGGCGGGGCGTCCGTCGTGGGCGGCGACGGTCCGGGCGTCCACCGGGGACGTCCAGGCGCCGTAGGGGGCCGTGGTCACCATGCGGGTCTTCCTCCTTGTTCACCGGCGGGGCCGGGGCGTGGGGTGCGCGGACGACGGGACCGCCCGGACGCGCGGCCGGTCCCCGGGCGGGGCACCGGACGCGCGGCGGCGGTCAGGCGCGGAGCAGGAAGTGGTCCAGGACGCGGACGCCGAAGTGCAGGGCGTCGACGGGGACGCGTTCGTCGACGCCGTGGAAGAGCGCCTGGTAGTCGAAGCCCGGCGGGAGCTTGAGCGGGGAGAAGCCGTAGCCGGTGATGCCGAGCCGGGAGAACTGCTTGGCGTCGGTGCCGCCGGACATGCAGTACGGCACGACATGGGCGTCCGGGTCGAAGCGCTCCAGGGCGGCGCGCATGCCCGCGAAGGCCGGTGAGTCGACGGGTGCCTGGAGGGCGACCTCGCCGTGGTCGATCTCCCAGCTGACGTCGGGTCCGGTGAGGCGGTCCAGGGTGGCGCGGAACTCGTCCTCGCCGCCGGGCACGACCCGGCCGTCCACCTGGGCTCCGGCGCTGCCGGGGATGACATTGACCTTGTAACCGGCGTCCAGCATCGTCGGGTTGGCGCTGTTGCGGACGGTCGGCTCGACGAGCGCGGCGGCGGTGCCGAGGCGGGCGAGGAGGGCGTCGACGTCGAAGTCCGGCGCGTCGGGGTCGGCGTCGGTGATGCCGTGCAGGGCGGCGAGTTCGCGCAGGGCGGCGCGGACGGTGGGGGTGAGGCGGACCGGCCAGCGGTGCTCGCCGATGCGGGTGACGGCGGCGGCGAGGCGGGTGACGGCGTTGGCGCGGTTGACCTTCGAACCGTGTCCGGCGCGGCCGTGGGCGGTCAGCTTGAGCCAGGCGGTACCGCGTTCACCTGCGGCGACGGGGTAGAGGTGGAGCCCGGTGTCGGTGTGGAAGGAGAAGGCGCCGGATTCGCTGATGCCCTCGGTGCAGCCCTCGAAGAGCGCGGCGTGCCGGTCGGCGAGGAAGCCGGAGCCGTCCTCGGCGCTGGCCTCCTCGTCGGCGGTGAAGGCGAGGACGATGTCGCGGCGGGGGCGGACGCCGTCGCGGGCCCAGCGGCGGACGGTGGCGAGCACCATCGCGTCCATGTTCTTCATGTCGATGGCGCCACGGCCCCAGACGACGCCGTCGCGGACCTCGCCGGAGAAGGGGTGGACGGTCCAGTCGGCGGGCTCGGCGGGGACGACGTCGAGGTGGCCGTGGACGAGGAGGGCGTCGGCCGACGGGTCGGTGCCCTCGATGCGAGCGACGACGTTGGTGCGGCCCTCGGTCCGCTCCAGCAGCGTCGGTTCGAGCCCGGCCTCAGTGAGGGCTTCGGCGACGTACTCGGCGGCCGGGCGTTCCCGGCAGGTGCCGTCGCCGTGGTTGGTGGTGTCGATGCGGATCAGATCCGAGGTGAACCGGACGACCTCGTCGAGGGCCTTGTCGTCGACGGGTCCGTGCTGCTCAGCCATACTGCTCCTCCACTGCGGACGAGGCGAGGGTGGTGACCGCCTTGAAGCAGCGGATCCCTTCGTACATGTCGTCGCTGGTGTAGGCGACGCGGCGCTCCCCGCAGCGTTCGACACCGGGGACGCAGGAGGCGGCGCCGACGAGGTGCTCGGCGTCGAACTCCATCTCCACGCGGAACGGGCCGCCGCGCGCCGGTTCGTGGCGGACCGCCAGGGCGATGGCGGCGCGGGCGGCGTCGCGGATGTCGGCGGCGGTACGGGCCGGGGGCCGACAGACGGCGGCGTAGCGGGAGACGTAATCCTTGACGGCGACGGTACGGGCCTCGGGGGCGTAGCCGCGGGCGTCCACGCAGGTGCGGTCGTCGCCGGTGACCAGGACGACGGGGACGCCGTACTCGGCGACGACGAGGGCGTTGAGGTAGCCCTCGCTGGCGCGGGTGCCGTTGACCCAGACGCCGGTGAGGGAGTTGGCGAGGTAGGTGTGGGCGAGGACGCCCTCGGTCCCGGCGCCGGTGTGGTAGCCGATGAAGGCGATGCCGTCGACGTCGCCGTGCTGGACGCCCTCGACCATGCTCAGGGACTTGTGGCGGCCGGTGAGCATCTGGACGCGTTCGTCGAGCTGTTCCAGCAGGAGGTTCCGCATCGACCAGTGCGCCTCGTTGATCAGCACCTCGTCGGCGCCCCCGGCGAAGAACCCGGCGGCCGCGGCGTTGACGTCGGAGGTGAACATATGGCGGCAGCGCTCCCATTGGGGCGTGCCCGGCAGCACGTCGGCGGGCCAGGTGACGCCGGTGGCGCCCTCCATGTCCGCGCTGATGAGGATCTTCATGTGGTTGCGCCCTCTCGCCGGTCGGAACGGTCCGTGCCCGTCGCGGTCCCCGGTGACCGTTCCCCCAAGGGGCACCGCCAGGTCCCGTGTTCGACCGGCCCATCCAAGCATCCTCACCGTCCGGCCTGCGCTTCCCCTCCCCGTTCGGCGGCGGCGAGCCGCGCCGCGGCGCCACCGGCCGTCGCGTGGCGTACCGGTACGACGGGCGCACGGCGTACCGGTACGACCGGTACGGCCGGTACGGCCGGTACGCGGTGTACGGACGCCCGGCGGCCCAGGGGCGATTGTCGGCCACGGGGTGGAACCGGCCCACCGGCCGCAGGTGTGACGGACGGTGCGGTGAACTTCATAGGAACACTGCGGAGTTCATCCGGCGGCACCGCAGGCCGGAGCGTGTCAGCGTGCCGAAGACGCTTCGGGACGGCCGGATCGGCACGGATCACGGCTGCACACTTCACGTATTCTGTGAGAAGTTCAGAGGGTTCCTTGAGGTTGCCGGGCCGGACTTTGCGTCAAGCTCGCGAAGTATCCGGCGCGCTTCCCGGGATGACCGCCCGAGGCGGGAGCGGCTCGCGGCCGACCGGGACCGGGGAGCCCCGCGGACCCCCTCACCCCATGCGCCCCGCGCCGAGAAAACGCCACGTACCGACGGCACGAGAGAGCTGTCCCCGGTTCGTGCCCTGTCCGAGGAGGAGTGCCCGTTGTGCGAACGGCTCACCCGTCCACACCTCGCGCAGACGGCGGCCGCTCCGGCGGGGTGCGCCCGCCCGCCGACGCGGACGCGCTGCTGCGCGGCGCGATGGAGCGGCACCGCCCGGCCCTGCTGCGCTACGCCGCCCGTCTGACCTCCGGTGACCCCTACCGCGCCGAGGACATCGTGCAGGAGACCTTCCTGCGCGCCTGGCTCGCCGCCGACCGCCTCGACCTCGCCGACGAAGACCTCCACGACCTCCGCGCCGCCGAAGCCCCCTACGGATCGGGGCACACGGACGCCGGGCGGCCCCGCCCCCGGCTCGGGTCCTGGCTGTTCACCGTGGCGCACAACCTCGCCGTCGACGCGCACCGCCGGGAGCGGGCCGTTCCGGTGGGCCCGGCGCCCGTCGAGGCGCTGACCCGTCCCGCGGGCCCGGACATGGCCGATGCCGTCGTGGACCGCTGCGTGATCACCCAGGCGCTGTGCCGTCTCTCCCCCGAGCACCGCGACGCCCTCATCCACGTCCATCTGATGGACCGCTCGGGCGCCGAGGCGGCGCGGGCCATGGGCATACCGCGCGGCACCGTCAAGTCCCGTACGCACTACGCTCTGCTCGCAATGCGGCGTGAACTCGCCGCCGCATGAGCCGTTCCGGCGATCCGTTCGCCTTCATCGCCGCCCATCAGAACCTCATCTTCACCATTCTCGGCGTGCTCGGGATGGTCCTGCTGCTCTTCCTGTTGCTGCGGATCCCCGTGCAGCGGGCCGGTGGCTGGAAGGCGTCCAAGGACGCCGTACGCCGCGAGGCCGCCGCCACCGCCCGCGCCTTCGGTGCCCCGCTGCGTGCGCTGCGCGCCCACCGCAAGGCGCTGCGGCTGCTGGTGCGCCATCTGAGGTCCCCGCACACCTGGCGCGATGCCGAGCGTGCCGTGACCGCCGCCCGGCAGGCGGCCGCGCCCGGCTCCGCCGCGGACCGCGCCCCCCGGCCGTACGCGGCGCTGGTCGACGGCGCCACCGTCACCGTGCTGTTCGCCGGTACCGCCACGGACGCGCCCGGCGCCCCGTGGTCCGCGGACCCGGAGGACCCGCGCCGCTGGACGGTGCGGCGCGAGGACCTGCCCGCCGTCGCGCCGTCCGCGGAGGACGGCCCGCCGCTGCTCGTCGCGGTCGGCGTCGGGGAGGGCCGCTGCGCCTTCCTCGATCTGGCGTCGGGGCCCGCCGTCACAGCGGTGGAGGGCGACGCCCGCACCGCCCCCGCCCTGGTGCGGGCGCTCACCGCGCAGCTCGACGCGCGACTGCCGGAGGGCCTGGTGACCGTAGCCGAGGGCGTCCACCCGCGGCATCCGGGCGCGCCGGTCCGTGAGGCGTACCGCGCCGCCCGGGAGACGGAGCCGCGCCACGGCATCGCACCGGTGCTCGCCGCCGCCGAGCTGCCCGATCCGCTGCCCGACGACTTCGGGCGCAGCCCCGGCGGCCCGCCCCGGCTGCGGTTCGTGGTGCCGGGCCGCCCCCGCGGCCACGCCCGGCGGCTGCTGACGGACCGCCACGGTCAGCTGCTGCTCGCCGGTACCTCGCTGCTGACCTCGGCGAACGCGCTGGGCCGGGCCCTGTCCCGGGTCCTGGCCGACCTGCCGCCGGTGCTGCCGCCGCCGCCCGCCGCGGGCATGGCCGACGGCCACCCGGACGCGCTGTTCGACGAGGACGCGGCCGCGGAGGCGGCGGCCGTCGGCAGCCGCGCCCCGGCGCCCGCCGAGCGGCGCCCGGTGTCCACCGCGAGGAGCGCCGCCACAGCGGAGGAACCGTCGGCTCCGGGCGCCTCCGCCCGGAGCGGCGCCGCCGGTGCGCCCGGCGTCTCCGCGCGCGCCGCCGCGAACGACATCGCGCAGGACGCCGCCGACGGGTTCCCCGGCCAGGCCGCGCCCGTCGACCGGGGGCAGGAAGCGCCCGGCGGCACCGCCCGGCCCGCCGCGCGTTCCTGACCCGACCCGCCGCACCGCGAGCGGCCGCCGCCCGGCGGCCGCTCGCCCCGTACCGCGCCTTTGACGGCACCGATCAGTGGGACCCCCGTGAAACTGACGCTCACCACCTCCGACGCCGGACGCCTGACGGACCATCTGCTCGATGTGCCCGAGCAGGCGACCGTCGCCGACCTCGCCGCCTCCCTGGCCCCGGCGCCGCCGGACACCGGCGATGCTCCCTCGCCGCCCTCGCCGCCCCCGCAGGTCTACCTCGGTGACCGCGCGCTGGACGGTGCGCTGCCGCTGCGCGGCTCCGGGATCCGGGACGGCGCCGTCCTCGGTCTGGGCGCGCCGTGCGCCGTCGATCCCCCCTCGCGGGCGTGGGCCCCGGCGCCGGGCGACCCCGTTCTCGTCGAGGTCCGGCACGTCGGCGGGCCCGGCGCGGGCCGGGTCTGGCGGCTCGGCGCGGGCAGCCACGAGATCGGCACCGCCCGCGGCTGCGCGCTGCGGCTGTCCGGCGGCGGCGCCCCCGACCACGGCGTCTGGCTCACCGTCGGCCCGGACGGCGCGGTGTCGTACCTGCTGCCGGAGGACGCCGACGAGGACAGCTGCGGGCTGCGCAGCCTGACGCCCCCGCCGCCGGTGGACCCCGAGACCGGCACCCCGCTGACGGCGGAGGAACCGGCCGGGACCCGCGACGGTGGCACCGGCGGCCACTCGGTCGCGTCCGGCCCCGACGGGCTGCCCCCGGCCGAGCCGCCGCGGCCCCCGGGCCACCGTCCGCCGCCGGGCGACGGTTCCGCGGAGTGGCCGGCCTTCGCCGATCTCTCCCTGGGGGAGCATCTGCTGCGGCTGACGGCGCCGTTCCAGCCGGACGCGGCGGTGAACCCGTCGGCGGACGGTATGGCGGTGGAGTACAACCGTCCGCCGCGGATCGCGCCGCATCTGGACGCCGAGACGATGCGGATGCAGGGCCCGCCGTCGCGCCCCGGGCCGCGCGCCTTCCCGCTGCTGTTCGTGCTGGCGCCGCTGATGATGGGCCTGATCATGATGGGCCTCTTCCGGTCCTTCTACTTCATGATCTTCATCTTCTTCAGCCCGATGATGGCGGTCAGCAACTGGATCATCGGCCGCCGCACCGGCCGCAAGCAGTACGAGGAGTCGCTGCGCGTCTACCGGCTGCGCCGCGCCTCCCTCGAACTGGAGCTGCGCGAGGCCGCCATCGAAGAACGGCATCTGCGCAACACCACCTTCCCCGACCCGGCGACGGTGCTGCTGACCGCCACCGGCCCGTCCGGTTCCCTCTGGGAGCGGCGCCGCCGCGACCCGGACCGGCTCACGGTGCGGCTGGGCACGCTGACCCGCCCGTCGCTGCGGCGCATCGAGGACCAGGCGCGGGACTCCAACCACCGCTCCGTGCACTGGCGGCTCGCCGATGTGCCGTACGGCCTGGAGATGGCCGACCTCGGCGTCGTCGGGCTGGCCGGGCCCGGCGCCCTCACCCGCTCCGTCGCCGCCTGGACGGTCGCGCAGAGCGCGGTGCTGCACAGCCCCCGCGATCTGCGCATCGTGGTCCTCACCAGCGACGAGAACGCCGAAGCCTGGTCGTGGGTGCGGTGGCTGCCGCATCTGGACACCGGCCGCGGCACCAGCGTCGTGGCGATCGGCAACGACCCCGAGAGCACCGCGCACCGCATCAACGAACTCGTCGCCGACATCCAGGCCCGTACCGCCGCCGCGGCCTCCGCGCTCGGCCGCACCCTGCTGGACGAACCGGATGTGCTGGTCATCGCGGACGGGGCGCGGCGGCTGCGGGACGTGCCGGGCATGGTGCAGGTCCTCAAGGCCGGGCCGCCGGTGCACATCTACAGCCTCTGCGTGGACGAGCAGGAGCGGCTGCTGCCGGAGGAGTGCACCTCCGTCATCACCGCGACCGGCAACCACCTCGCCGTGCGCACCACCGGCTCACCCAAGGTCGGCGGCGTCCGCGCGGATCTGGTGGACACCGCCTGGTGCGAGGAGGTCGCCCGGGCGCTCGCCCCGGTCCGTGACGTCACCCTCGACGGCGACTCGGGGCTGCCGGACGGCGTCAAGCTGCTCGGGCTGATCGGCCAGGAGCCGCCGAGCGTCGAGGCGTTGCTGCGGTCGTGGCAGAAGCGTCCGGCGTCGACGACGTTCGTGCTGGGCGCCGGGTACGACGGGCCGCTCCGCCTGGACCTGGTGCGCGACGGGCCGCACGGTCTGGTCGCGGGCACCACCGGCTCCGGCAAGTCCGAACTGCTCCAGACGATGATCGCCTCGCTCGCCGCCGCCAACCGGCCCGACGAGCTGGCGTTCGTCCTCATCGACTACAAGGGCGGCAGCGCGTTCCGCGAATGCGCCGAACTGCCGCACACCCTCGGCATGGTCACCGACCTCGACGGCCACCTCGTGCAGCGGGCGCTGGCCTCGCTCGACGCGGAGCTGCGCCGCCGTGAGCAGCTGCTCGCGGACGTCGAGGCAAAGGACCACGCCGACTACCGCGCCAAGCGGTCCCGCAGCCGTGAGCTGCCCGCGCTGCCGCGGCTGCTGATCGTCATCGACGAGTTCGCGACGCTGGTGCGCGAGGTGCCGGACTTCGTCCCGGGCCTCATCAGCCTGGCGCAGCGCGGCCGTTCGCTCGGTCTGCATCTGATCCTCGCCACGCAGCGGCCCGGCGGTTCGGTCTCCACCGACATCAAGGCCAACACCAATCTGCGGATCGCGCTGCGGGTCACCGACAAGAGCGAGAGCCAGGACATCATCGACTCCGGCGACGCGGTGAGCATCTCCTCCGCGACGCCGGGCCGTGCCCTGGTGCGCCGCGGTGACCATGCGCCGACGCCGTTCCAGACCGCCTGGGTGGGCGCCGCCCGCGCCGGTCAGGAGCCCGGGGAGGACGACGCGCCCGCGCAGCCGGGTGCGGTCACCGCCGCGGCCCGCAACGTCCGCGGGGTGGAACTGTCCTGGAACCGGCTGGGCCGTCCGGTGGAGCTGTTCGACGACGAGGAGGCCGGGGAGGCCGCGGCCCCGGAGACCGCGACCGATCTGCTCGCGCTGGTCGAGACGATCCGGAAGGCGACCGCCGCGCTGGAGGACCACAGCGAGCAGGCCAGCCCGTGGCTGCCCGCGCTGCCGGACGACGTCACCCTCGACGATCTGCCCGAGGCCCCGCCGACCCCGCCGGGGCGTCCCGCGGCCGTGCCGTACGCGCTGCTCGACCTGCCGAGCCTCCAGGAGCGCCGGGTCTGCTGCCTGGACTTCTCGTCGTTCGGCCACCTCTACGTCGTGGGCGCGCCGCGCTCGGGCCGTACGCAGGTGCTGCGCACCCTCGCCGGTTCGGCGGCGCGCACGCTGTCCGCCGCCGATCTGCATCTGTACGCGATCGACGCGGCGGGCGGCGGTCTGTCGGCGCTGGAGGCGCTGCCGCACTGCGGTGCGGTGGTCTCCCGGTTCGACACCGAGCGGCTGGCGCGGCTGCTGGGCCGCCTCATCCGTGAGCTGACCATGCGTCAGGAGAAGATGTCGGCGCACGACTGCGCGAGCCTGACGGAGCTGCGCGCCGCCCTCCCGGCCGCCGAACGCCCGGCCCATCTGATGCTGCTGATCGACGGCTGGGACGGTATCTCCCAGATGCTCGACGAGTACGACGGCGGGCGGCTGTTCGAGGAGGTCACGCGGCTGCTGCGGGAGGGCGCCGCGGCCGGTATCCACCTGGTGGCGTCGTCCGAGCGCGGGCTGCTCGGCGGGCGGCTCTCCGCGCACAACGACTTCCGGCTGCTGCTGCGCCAGTCGGACAAGGGCGACTACTACCTCGCGGGGATGTCGCCGAACCGGGTGCCGGGCCACATCCCGCCGGGCCGCGGCTGGCACACCCCCGCGGCCGTCGAGACGCAGATCGCGCTGTTGCCGACCGCCGGTGACGGCGCGGCGGGCCGGGGCAGTGCCGATCAGGCCGACGCACTGCGGGAGATCGGGCGCCTGGCCACCGAGCGGGACGCCGCGCTGCCCGCGCAGCGCCGTCCGTTCCGGGTGGCGGAGATGCCGAAGGTCATCGGCTTCCAGGAGGCGATGGAGCAGGTCCCGGAGACGTCGCGCCGCCCGATGTGGGCGCTGCTGGGCATCGGCGGGGACGAGGTGCGGCCGCTGGGCTTCGACTTCCTCTCCGGCGGCGGCAGCTTCGCGGTCGTCGGCCCGCCCGGGTCGGGCCGCTCCACCGCCCTCGCGGCGATGTCCGTCTCGCTGATCACCGGCGGTACGTCGCTGGTGGTGCTCGCCCCGCGCGAGTCGCCGCTGCGCAAGCTCGCCGACCACGGTCTGGCGCAGGTCATCACGGACACCGACCCGTCGGCGAACACCCTCAACGAGGCGCTGCGCGCCGTCGGCGACAAGCCGGTGGTCGTGGTCGCCGACGACAGCGATCTGCTCTCCAGCTGCGGTGCGGACAAGGTGCTGCGGCAGATCGCCTCGTCGGGCCGGGACCGCAACCAGGGCATCTTGATCGGCGGCCCGTCGGAGGGCATGAGCTCCATGGGCTGGATCGGTATGGTCCGCCGGTCTCGGCGGGGTCTGCTGCTCGGGGCGCGGGCGATCGGGGACGGCGACATCATCGGCGCGCGCATCAGCGCCGAGCACATCCGGACCCGGATGAACGCGGGCCGCGCCTGGACGGCGGGCCCGTCCGGCAGCGTGGTGCCGGTGCAGGTGCCGCTGACGGTCCTGGAGAGCTGACGCACGGCCCCGGTACGCGCACGGGCCCGGCACCCACGGTGGGTGCCGGGCCCGTGCGCGTACGGCCGGTCAGCTCTTGGAGCTGTTGCGGACGCCCGCGGCGATCTGGCTGTCGGAGTCCGTCATCGACTTGACGATGTCGGTGAAGGACTGCGCGAACACCTTGATGTTCGCGGAGGACTCCTTCATCTGCTTGCTGAACGCCTGGTACGCCTCTTCGAGCGCCGGGCTGGACTGCTCGAAGACGAGACCGTCCTTGAGCAGCGCGCTGACCGTGTTCTCCAGATCGCCCAGTTCGTTGGCGATGTCGGTGAACTTGTTCTCCATGGTGTTGGCGACACGCTTGATGTCGTCGTAGTCGAGAAAGACGTCCTGCGCCATGTGTTCCTCCGGGGAATGCGGTCGGGTCGTACGGGGTGCCGCCGGGCGGCGCAGGCGTCAGCCGCTGGAGCGGATCTTGTTCGCCATCTCGTCGTCCATGTCCCGCATCGACTGGACGATCTTCTCGAACTGCTCCGCGAAGTCCTTGATGCTCTGCGTCGCGTCGGTCAGCGACTGCGTGAGCTTCTCGTAGGACTGCTGGAGGGCGGGGCTGGAGTTGTTGAACTTCAGCGTGGAGTTGAGCATCGTGTCGACCTCGTTCTTGGCCTCCGTCATACGGGGCACAAGGGTGTTGTCGGCGCTGTTCTTGAGGAGGTTCGAGACGCGCTCGATCTCCGCGAAGTCGAGGCTGATGTTGGCGGCCAAGATCTCTCCTTGGTTACGGGATGTCGGACGGCCGGCGCGCGGGGCGCGGCTCAGTCGTCCTCCTTCTCCTTCCATTCGGCGCCGTCGCCGAAGGGGGAGGAGCGGGTGTAGGTCGCGGTCTCGTCGTCCGTGGTGACGGTCATGGTGCCGCTGCCGTCGTCGTTGATGACGTAGCGGCTGGTGGTCTCCGAGCCGTCCGGACCGGTCGTCACCGTGGTGTAGTCACGGGCGTCGAACGTCTTGCCGTCCTTGAGGGTGATGGGCTGCGGCGCCGTGTCGTACGTCGTCTTGTTGGTGTACTTCTGCTCGTCGGCGCCGGAGCCGATCGTGACGGTGGACTCCTCGGTCATGACGTTGTTGTCGTCGTCGAGGGTCACCTTGACGTGGGTGCTGCCCGAGTCCGTGGTGATGGTCTTCTCGGTGGGCGGTGCGTCGCTGGGCCGCTCGCCCTCGGGGTGGTCACCGGGCTGCGAGGGCACGTCCTTGTCGTTGTTGTACCGGTCGCACCAGCCGGGGGCGCCGTCGGCGGAGCAGACCTCGTTGATGTCGGCCTTGGGATGCTCCTTGAAGTAGTCGGCCGCGCCGATCTCCTTCAGGTAGTCGTTCCACGCCTTGGTGTCCTCGTCCCACTGCTCCCAGGCGGCCTTCTTGTTCTTCCACTCGTCGAGGCCGATGCTGGTGCCCATCACCCCGGCGCTGTCCGCCATCCCCGCGTCGACCTGGAAGTAGTTGTCGGACACCGACTTGAAGATGTCGGCGAGCTTGTTGAGGCCGTCCTTCGCGTCCTTCGCCCGGCTTGCCGAGCGGTGCGAGAAGGCGTACATGGCCGCGCCGAGGTCGCTGAATCCCATGACGCTCTTGGCGTCGTCGGTCGACTCCGTCAGGGTCTTGAGCGCGCCCTTGGCACCGCCGGAGTCGGCGGTGTCGGCCAGCTGACGCATCCGGGTCTGCACCTGGTTCAGCAGCTCGTAGTCGATGGAGAAGTCGGGCATGGGCACCTCTGGGGCCTGCGGCCGGGCGACGGGGAAGCAATACCTTGCACTCCTCTCACGCACGGGCGGGCCGGATGGTTCACCCGGAAGCGGAATTACCGCGCGGGACGGTGAACCTCCCGGCCCTGTGGTGCGTGTTATGCGTACGGGCCCTTCTCCACGCCGGACCCCTCTCCGGCGGACACGGGGCCCGCACCCGCCCGAGCTGCCCGTACTGCCCGCACCGCACCCCACCCGCACCACCCTGCCGCGCCGCCCGCGGCAGCCGTTCAAGGAAGGCCGGTACCGTCGTTGCCCCGCGAAACGGACTGGAGCGCCCTGGGCCTGGACTCGGACCCGACACCGGGTGACGCGGCCAGGATCCGGGAGGTCATCGCGTCCCAGCAGGAGCTGGTCGACCTCGCCGACAAGATCGACAACGGGCTCACCGAGGTGAAGAACACCACGGACGGCGCCTTCGTCGGCAAGACCGGTGACGCGCTGCGTGAGGTCATCGACGGCAAACTGCGCCACTTCGTCTCGACGTTCCGCGAGGCGCAGCAGGACGTGCAGAACGCGCTGCGGACGTACCAGGCGGTCATGGAGGAGCAGCAGGGCCGGGCGGACACCGCGCTCCAGCAGGCCAAGGGGCTGTCCGAGGACGACGAGGACGGCCGCGACTCGCTGAAGTCGACGGCGAAGGACGCCGGGGACGTCCAGCGGGAGGCGTCGAAGACGGCGGCGCGGGCGGTGCGGGACGCCGGTGACAAGATCGCCTCGCCGATCGACGCCTGCGACGAGATCATGAAGGCGCTCAGCTGGCTGGCGATCATCCTGATCATCCCCGCGATCATCGTGGGCGGTCCGGTGGCGCTGTTCGCCGTCGCGCTGAACGTCGCCATCTTCATCAAGACCGCGGTGGACTTCGCCAACGGTGACGCCAGCGCGCTGGACCTGCTGCTGGCCGGGCTCGGCATGATCGCCCCCAGCACCAAGGGCCTGCAGATCACCAAGGTCTTCCAGAGCCTGCGGGGGCTGGCCGCCAAGGGCATCGGCGGCATCAAGACGGCGTTCACGTCGTTCAAGAACGTCTTCACCGGGCGCAACATCCTCAACATGTCGCTGCATCTGTTCTTCGGCGCGAAGGACTTCGCGCGGGGCGCGGCGAGTTGGAGCCGGGGCCTGAACGGCCTGTGGACGCACACCCCGTTCACCAAGATCCCCGGGTTCGGCGGCCGGATCTTCACCGGCATGAACGGCTCGTTCCACATCGTCACGCCGTTCAAGGCGCTGCCGCTGATGCTGCCGCAGGGCATCAACGGGCTGCACATCGCCGGGGCGTTGGCGTACGGCGGGATGAAGGGCATCGGCAACGCCGCCAAGTGGATCGGCTCCGGGCTGCTCGCCGGGGGCAAGTCGGTCGTCAACGGCCTGTCCGGCTTCAAGGCGCTGCGGCTGATCCTGCCGGTGGACGCCGCCGAGATCCAGGCGCTGGGCATCGGCAAGGCGCTCAAGATCGGTTTCATCGACCGCGGGGTGTTCGGCAAGTACCGCTTCGGCGCTGTCGGTGCGGGCGGGCGGCTGCTGGGCGGCGCCGGGCCGATCAACCACCTCGCGGGCGCGGGCGGCGGGGGCATCCCGTCGGTGCACATCGACCCGATCGGCGACCTCACGGTGATGCGGACCGGGAACTTCGCCGGGCCCGGGTCGTTCTCGCCGTCACTGTCGACGCACGGGGTGGGCGCCCCGCCGGCGATGCATTTCGACGGTTCGGTGGCCGGGCTGAGCACCCCTCATCTGTCGATGCCCTCGCTCCAGGGCATGGGCGGCGGGCTGCACGGAGGCATCTCCATGCCGTCGGTCCAGGGCCTCGGCGGGCTGCACGGCGGGCTGAACCTGCCGTCGATGCAGGGGGTGGGCGGGCTCGACTCGTCGCTCGGCGGGCTGTCGAACCTCGGTCACTCCGGGGTGCTCGGCGATCTGCCGACCGCGGGCCCCGTCTCGCACCTCTCGCCGCAGGGCGGGCTGTCCGGGGTGGCGGCGCCGGGCGGCACGACGGGGCTGGGCGGACACGGTCTGGGGTCCGTCTCCGGCGGGCACTTCAACTTCTCCGGCAACCTGGGCGATCTGGGCACCATCGGGTCGGGCGCGCGGATCGCGGACGTGCCGTCGCTGCGTTCCTTCGATCTGCCGTCGCCGTCGGCCGCGGCGCCGCACGGCTCGTCCGCGGGCCTGGTCGACCTCGGCCACGTCGAGACGCCGAGCGTGCCCACCGCCGGGACCTTCGAGCTGCACACCGGCTCCCTGACGCCGGGGTCGATGCCCACCGTCGGGCATCTCGACGTCCCGGCCACCGGGGCGCACACGCCGGTGTCCACGCCGTCCGTCGGCCGTATCGACCTGCCCACGACGGGCACCACCGCGCCCGGGGTGACCGCGCCGGGCGCGATCCATCTCCCGGCCACCGGCTCGGTGACGCCGGGCCCGGTGCACGGGCTGACCCACACCGAGGTGCCCGGCGCCGCCGTCAACGCGGGCGCCGGGAAGATCGCCGACGTCGGCGCGGGCCGCGGTATCGGCGCCGGGGTGGACGTCTCCGGCATCACCCCGCCGACCGTCGCCCCCCACGGCGTCACCCCGCCGACGACGGGCACCACCGCGCACGGCGTCACCCCGCCGCCCGCCGCCGCGGCCCACGCCGATGTGCCCGTGGCGGGCGGTCCGGTGCGCACGCCGCAGGGCGGGTTCGGCGGCGATCTCGCCGGGCTCGGCGAGCGGACCGTTCCGGCGCCCGCGCCCGGCCACGGCGCGCTCGACGGGCCGGGCGCCGTGCCGGGCCACCCGGTGGAGACCCCGGCGACCGGGGCGACCACCGCCGTGCCGGAACCGAAGCTGCCGGAGGTTCCCGGCACCGGAACGCCCGGGCACGGCATCACCGCGCTGGACGGCGCGACCACGCCGGTGGTCGCGCACACCGCGGGGGGCATCGACGTACCGGGCGCCGGAGTCGTCCGCCCGGCCGCCCCGCACACGCCCACGCCGGGCGCGCCGCACGGGAAGGCCGACGGCGTGAGCGTCGGCGGGCCGGACGGGGCCGGGACCGGCGGCAAAGGCAAGGCGCCCGACCCGTTCGCGCAGTGGAAGGACGAGGCGCTCGCCAAGGTGGACGTGTTCCGCAAGCCGGGCGACCTCCCCGGCGACCTGGAGGCACGGCTGGGCGCCTGGGACCGGGTGCGGCAGGCACGGATCGACCACACGGCGGCGAAGGGACATCTGGACGCGGTCGGGGGCCGGATCGACGGCCCGTCGTCGGGCCCGTCCGTCGGCGAGCAGGCGCTGGCCGACTTCCAGGCCACCGAGAAGGCCCTGGGCGACGCCGAGAACGCGTTCCGGGCGCACGGCATGGACCCGCACGACGTGACCCGGAAGCTCGACGCGCTGGACGCCGCGTCGCTGAAGGAGCGTCCGCGGCTCCTCGGCGGTGCGACGCCGAGCGGCCGGTTCGAGAAGGCGCTGCCCGGTGTGGAGGGCGCGGTGGTGCGCGCGCCGCGCGGCGCGGCCCCGGACGTCGTCGACGCCGGTGCCCTCGGGGACCGCCTCGTCGTCCACGGCGGGGCGGGCGACCAGCAGTTCAGCGTCCAGCTGCTGGACGCGCCGGGCGGCAGCCCCGTCCGCACCTGGCACTACCAGCGCGGCTTCGGGCTCGCCCTCAGCGGCGAGGACTTCGTCCTGCGCGGCGGTTTCTTCGACGGCGCCACCCTCCCCACCACCGCAAGGCCGCACGGGTCGATCGCGCCACCCCTCGGTGCGGACGGGCACGCCTGGCTGGTCAGGATCGACGGAGACGAGGTCACCATCGCCTCACCTGCCGGGCCGCAGCGCTACCACTGGTCGGGCGCCTTCCAGGAGGGCCCGCCGCTCCCGGCGCCGCACACCGACCCGCCCCCGGCCGCCGCGGGCCTGAGCGGCGACACCGCCGCGAACTGGGGCAAGCTCGTCGACCTGGCCCATGTGCACCTGGGCGAGGCCGCCGTCAACAAGACGGTCGACGCGATGATGTCCAAGGTCATAGGGGGCGGGTTCACCGGCAAGCGCGGCTACGGCGGTTTCGTCGACCCCGAGGCCCTGGAGCGCGGCGACCTGGTCGGCCACACGAAGAAGTTCCACGACGTCACCCAGGACCTGCTGTTCAAGGGCGCCAACGAGCGGATCACCGTCTACCGCGGTGTGTCGATGGAACCGGCGGCCCAGACGGTGGACACCTTCCTCGAACGGCTGCCGATCTCGACATCCAACACCTTCGAGTTCCAGCCGGTGTGGGCGAGGAACGGGGTGGTGAGCAACCGCGTCGTCTTCGAGATCGACGTCCCCGCCGACCACGGCAAGCTCGCCATGTCGTACCCGCCGCACTACGACCACGCCGGCGCGGGCACCACGCCCCCCAAGAGCGACCAGTGGGAGGTCACCCTCCCGCCGACGACGCTGGTGCGTACCGGGCCCAACCGCATCGATCCGGGCAGCGGCCTGACGATCGTGCCGGTGCGCGCCGAGGCGATCTCCCCGGACGACTTCGGCACGTTCATCAAGGAGGAGTGGGCCGGCTTCCCGTCGAGCACCGCCTTCGACGACATCGGCCGCGCCTTCGACCCGGGCGCGATCGGCCGCTGGGAGGGGCTGGAGGGCGTCGCCGCCCGCGCCGAGCTGAGCGGGGACGGCCTGGTGCGGACGGTCACCGTCTCCAAGCCCGGCCACTCCGGCGACCTCACCATCGGCATCACCCATCTGCCGGAGCAGGAGTCCGTCCGTCTGACCTTCACCGACGCCGACGGCACGGTCCTCTCCGACCGGACCTTCGACCAGCAGAAGTTCCGCGGTCTCGGGCAGGACCTGCGGGGCGACGTCCTGCACAACAACGAGGTGATGAAGCCACTGCCGCTGCCCGACGGCTGGCACGGCACCCCGCCCACGGAGATCCCGCACTCCCCCGGTGCCGTCGACGCGGACGGCGTGCGGGGCCCGGTCGGCGGCGCCACCGGCACGCTCCCGGAGGGCACCGGTCCGCTCGACGCGCATCTGCCCGGCGGTCACGGCGCCCCGTCCCGGCCCTCCGGCGCGGAGCTGGACGCGATCTGGGCCCGGGAGTCCGACGCCCGCCTCGATGTCTTCCGCAGCCCCGGCGCGTCGGACGACGTGGTCGGGGCGCGGGTCGGCGCCTGGGGCGAAGTGCAGCGCGCGCAGCGGGAGTTCGACCACGCACAGCTGGACTTCGACGTCAACGGCGGCCGCGGGGACGGCGGTTCCGACGGGCCGACCGTCGGCGAGCAGGCACGGGTCGACCTCGACGCGGCGGCCAACCGTCTCGGCCACGCCCGCGACAGCTTCCGTCAGCTCGGCATGGACCCGGACACCGTCGCGCACGAACTGCGCGCCCTGGACGACCTCTCCCTCGCCGACCGCCCGCGGCTGCTCGGCGGTGCCTCGGCCCAAAACCGCTTCGAGAAGGACCTCCCAGGCCTCGACGGTGTGGTGGTCCAGGCCCCGCGCCGCCAGGTGCCGACGCTCGCGGGCGCCGAGGGCTTCGGGGACCGCCTCGTCGTCCACGGCGGCGCCGCCGACGCGCGGATCGACGTCCAGCTGCTGGACGCGCCGGGCGGCAGCCCCCTCCGCACCTGGCACTACCAGCGCGGCTTCGCCGGGCTGACCCTGACCGGTGAGGGCATCGCGCTGCGCGGCGGTCCGCTCGACGGGATCACGGTCGGTACGACGTCGAAGCTGGGGAAGTCGACGGCGGCGCCGGTGCTGGACGCGGCCGGTGGCCACACCTGGCCGGTGAAGATCGAGGACGGCCATATCGTCGTCGCGTCGCCCGGCGGTCCGCAGCGCTACACCTGGTCCGACGGCGCCTTCCACGACGCCCCGCCGGTCCCGGCACCGCACACCGACGCCCCGCCCGCGGCCGCCGGTCTCCACGGCAGGTACGCGGAGAACTGGAACTCCCTCATCGACGTCGCCCACGTCCACCTCGGGCGCGCCGAGGCCGACGGCAAGGTTGCGGCACTGATGCGGGACGTCATCGGCGGCTCGTTCACCTCCAAGCGCGGCTACGGCGGTTTCGTCATCCCCTCGAAGCTGGAGGACGGCGCCCTGCTCGCCAAGGTGGAGGACTTCCACCGCGTCACGCAGGACCTGCTGTTCGAGGGCCCCAACAAGGAGTTGACCGTCTACCGCGGCGTCTCGATGGACCCCGCCTCCCAGGCGGCGGACACCTTCACCGAGCGCCTGCCGATCTCGACGTCCAACACCTTCGATTTCCAGCCCGAGTGGGCGAAGAACGGGGTGGTGAGCAACCGCGTCGTCTTCGAGATCCAGGTCCCGGCCGATCACGGCAAGCTCGCGATGGCGTACCCGCCGCACTTCGACCACGGCGCGCACCCGGCGCCGCGCAGCCCCGACCAGTGGGAGATCACCCTCTCCCCGACGACGCTGGTGCGCACCGGCCCGTCCCGTACCGATCCGGGCAGCGGCCTGACGATCGTGCCGGTGCGGGCCGAGGCGATCTCCCCGGACGATTTCGCCGCCGTCATCAAGGCGGAGTGGCCGGGCCTGCCGTCGGGCGCCGCCTTCGACGACTTCGGCCGCGCCTTCGACCAGTCCTCCATCGTCCGCTGGAGCGGCTTCGAGGACGTCACCGTGCGTCCGTCGGTCAGCGAGGAAGGGCTGGTCAAGACCTTCACCGTCGACAAGCCGGGCTCGCCCGACAGCCTCACCATCACCGTCACCCACCACCTCGACGGCAACAGCGTCGGGGTGACGTTCACGGGCGCGGGCGGCGAGAAGCTGCTGGAGAAGAGCTGGAGCGGCACCGGCTTCACCCACATCGCCGCCGACCTGCGGGGCGGCGTCCTGCACAACGCGGAGGAGTTCAGCAGCCTGCCGAAGCCCGGCAGTTGGGACGGTCCTGCGCCCGCCCCGGCGGGCGGCGTCGTGGACGACCTCAGCACGTCCGTCGACGGCCTCCACATGGACGACGGCCCCACCTCCGGCCTGAGCGCCAAGGCCATGGGCAAGCTCCCCGAGGGCAGCATCCCCGCCCCGCACATCTCCCGTCCCACCGGCGCGGAGCTGGACGCGATATGGGCCCGGGAGTCCGAGGCCCGGCTGGACGTCTTCCGGCGGCCCGGCGACTCCGAGGACGTCGTCCGGGCCCGGGTCGACGCGTGGATCGAGGTCGAGCGGGCGCAGAAGCGGCTGGACCAGGCGCAGTTCCGCCTCGACACCGAGGGCGGCAACGACGCCGGGGGCTCCGACAGCCCTCTCAGCGTCGGCGAGCACGCGAGGCTCGACCACGAGGCGGCGGTCCACCGGCTCGGCCTCGCCCGGGACGCCTTCCGGGCGCACGGCCTGGACCCGGACGTGATCGGCGCCCGCCTGGACGATCTGCTCACCGCCTCGCTCAAGGAACGCCCGCGGCTGCTGGGCGGCAGCGGGGGCGAGTTGGGGCCCCACCAGAGGGAGCTGCCGTTCGGCAACGGCGCGGTCGTCGAGGCGCCGCGTGGCGCGAAACCGCAGTTCCGCGACGGGGACGATGCGGGCGGTCTGCTCGTGATGCACGCCGAGGACTTCAGTCCGCGGAACAAGCAGTTCCATGTCGACCTGCTGGACGCGCCGGGCGGCGCCGTCGTGCGTACCTGGCACTACCGGGTCGGCCTCGGCAACCGGCTCACCCCGGCCGGTGAGGACGTGGTCCTGCGCGGCGGGCCGCTCGACGGCGTCACCCTCACCACCACGCCGCACCTCGACGAGCCCCGTCCGGCGCCGATGGTGGACGCGGCCGGTGGCCACACCTGGCCGGTGAAGTACGAGGACGGCCGCCTCGTCGTCGCCACGCCCTCCGGGCCGCAGCGCTACACCTGGTCCGACGGCGCCTTCCACGACGCCCCGCCGGTCCCGGCACCGCACACCGACGCCCCGCCCGCGGCCGCCGGTCTCCACGGCAGGTACGCGGAGAACTGGAACTCCCTCATCGACGTCGCCCACGTCCACCTCGGGCGCGCGGAGGCCGACGGCAAGGTTGCGGCACTGATGCGGGACGTCATCGGCGGCTCGTTCACCTCCAAGCGCGGCTACGGCGGTTTCCTCAACCCCGGGGCGGCGACCGACCACCTCCTGGGCACGGTGCGGGATTTCCACCGCGTCACGCAGGACCTGCTGTTCGAGGGCCCCAACAAGGAGCTGACCGTCTACCGCGGCGTCTCGATGGACCCCGCCTCCCAGGCGGCGGACACCTTCACCGAGCGCCTGCCGATCTCCACCTCCAACACCTTCGACTTCCAGCCCGAATGGGCCAGTGGCCTGGTGCTGAGCAACCGCGTGGTCTTCGAGATCCAGGTCCCGGCCGACCACGCCAAGCTCGTCATGGCGTACCCGCCGCACTACGACCATGTCGCCGCGGGCGCCCCGGTCCCGCGCAGCCCCGATCAGTGGGAGATCACCCTCCCCCCGACGACGCTCATCCGTACGGGCCCCGCGCGCATCGAGAGCGGGCTGACGGTCGTGCCGGTGCGGGCCGAGGCGATCGCGCCGGACGACTTCGCCGCCGTCCTGCGGGAGGAGTGGCCCGGACTCCCCTCGGGCACCGCCTTCGACGACTTCGGCCGCGCCTTCGACCAGCCCTCCATCGTCCGCTGGAGCGGCTTCGAGGACGTCACCGTGCACCCGTCGCTCAGCGAGGACGGGCTGGTGAAGACCCTCACGGTCAGCAAGCCCGGCCACGCCGACGACCTCACCATCACCGTCACCCACCACCCCGACGGCAACAGCGTCGACGTCACGTTCACCGGCCCCGGCGGCGAGAAACTGCTCGACAAGAGCTGGAGCGGCACCGGCTTCACCCATATCGCCGCCGACCTGCGCGGCAACGTCCTCCACAATGGCGAGGAGTTCAGCAGCCTGCCCACGCCCGCCGGTTGGGAGCAGCAGCCGCACACCCCGGCGGACCACCTCGCGCCGGGTACCGGTACGCGTCCCACCGGTGCGGAGCTGGACGCCGCCTGGGTGCGCGAGTCCGAGGCCCGGCTGGACGTCTTCCGGCGGCCCGGCGACTCCGAGGACGTCGTCCGGGCCCGGGTCGACGCCTGGCACGACGTGCAGCGCGCGCAGATCGACCTCGACCAGGCGCAGTTCCGCGTCGACACCGAGGGCGGTCGCGTCGACGGCTCGTCCCGCGGTCCCAGCGTCGGCGAGCAGGCCCGCGCCGATCTGCACGCCGCGCAGGCCCGGTTCGGCGAGGCCCGGGACGCGTTCCGGGCGCACGGCATGGACCCCGATGCCGTCCGCACCCGGCTGGACGGCCTCCTGGACGCGTCCCTCAAGGAACGCCCCCGGCTGGTGGGCGGCGCCGGACGCTCGACCCGGCCGTCGGGCACATGGCACGAGATGCAGGACCTGGAGCAGGCCGGTGTCCCGGCCGTCCACACGCCGCCGGAGACACCCGCGCCGACCGTGCACCGGACGCCCACGCCCGGGGAGCACACCGTCCCGGTACCGCCCGCCCACGACCCGGCGCCGCACGGCACCCCGCCGCCCGAGGCACCGGCGGGCACCGGTGGCCCCCGCGAGGTGGCGCTGCACACCCCGGAGGGGCTGACGCTCTACCGCAAGGTGGTGGAGACGCCCGAGGGCCACGTCCTGCGGTTCGGCGACGGCACGCCGGTGCCGGGCGCCCGCGTCGAGGCGTACGGCGACCACCTCCGCGTCTCCACCACCGAGGGCCACCAGGTCTTCGACCAGCAGGGCGTCCACCTGCACGACCTGGTGAAACTCACCGACGCGGACGGCGCCACGCGCTTCGCCCACCGGCCGCTCACCCGGCCCGGCGGCCCGGCACCCGCCCCGTCCGGCCCGCTGCACACGGCCGACTCCACGCCGCTGCCCGGTACGGACATCGCCGCGCACGGCGACGGCTTCCGGGTGACCGACGGCACCGCCGTGCACGTCTTCGACGCCTCGGGCGCGCACGCGTTCCGAGCGCTGCGCCTCCCGGACGTGCCCGGCGCCGCCGGCCAGTCGCTGCGGACGTACGAGCACGGCGCGGTGGACGTCCTCGGCGCCGACCTCCAGCGGGCCGAGGGCTTCACCGCCCGCACCCGGCCCGGCGGCGGCTTCCGCGTCGAGGACGGCGACGGCGGGTTCCGGCTCGTCGCCGAGGACGGCACGGCGACGCACGTCGTCACCCCCGAGGGCACCACCTTCCATGTGGCGGACGGCGCCGGGAACCACCTGTACGACGCCGTGCGGCTCGCCGACGCGCCCGACGGCCGGTTCCTGCGCACGGGCTCCGACACCCTGCTCGACGCCCATCTGAACGGCACCGGTGTCCGCGTCGCCCGGCAGGACGACGGCGGATTCCGCGTCAACGGCTCCGGGCCGCTGCGCCAGGGCGAGTTCACGGGCTACCGGGCGGACGGCAGCCTGGAGAAGATGCGGATCAACGTCGTCCACCACGGCGAACCGCGGCCCGGCCACCACGTCGAGGTGGAGTTCCCGGCCGAGCCCGCCGACGGCGGCGACGCCGCGAAGGCCACCTGGAAGCGGATCGTGCCCGGCTCCGCGGAGCGGGCGGACACCACCGCGAAGTGGTTCGACTCCGGCACCGTCGGCGAGAAGGGCCTCGCGGGCGGCCGGGTGCAGCTGCTCAGCCACAGCGGCGCCGAGGTCTTCGAGCGGCGTCCGCTGCCCGGCGGCGGCCACCTCGACGTCCAGCGGCCCACCGGCGCCACCGGCTTCGCCCGCTTCGGCCACCAGCGCAGCGACTGGCAGGAGATCCTGGCCGACGGCACCGCCGGACGCCACGGCCACCGCCACTTCGGCACCAGCGGCCGCAGCTGGTACGACATGGACGGCGCCACCCGCGTGCGGCACTGGCGGGAGAACCCCGACGGCGGCCATGTCCTCGCCGAACTGGACCGCACCCCGCTCACCCAGGGCCTGACGACCCGCCCCACCACCTGGCACCGCTACGACGCCGAGTACGGGCACCTCGCCCAGGGCGAGCGGACCTGGAGCCCGGGGCGCGGCTGGACCGACACCCTCACCGACCCGCGGACGGGCCGCACCGAGACCGTCCACGAGCGGTTCGGGCGGCTGCACGCCGACGACAACCGCCGGTACGTCCAGCGGGAGATGGCGGCCGACGGCACTCTCCAGCGGGACTGGGTCTCGCACTCCGCGCACGGCAAGGAGAACGCCGCGGGGACGACCCTCAAGGACGGCGGGTTCCTGGAGACGCAGCGCCTCATGGAGCAGCGCCCGCCGTCGTGGGTCCGTCAGCTGCTGTCCTCCGTCGAGCACCGCACGTTCGCCGGGAAGGGCTGGCTCACCGCCGACAGCGGTTTCCAGGTGCACACCTGGAAGTACACGCCTGCCGGTGGTGACGCGCCCGCGACGACCGGGGTGCGGCTGGTGGGCCGGGACGGCTCGACGCTCGACATCGCCTCCGACGGCACCGTCGTCCGCGCCACCTCCACCCTCTCCGACGGCTCCAAGCTCACCGTCGGCGAGGTGGAGCTGCCGGCCGGCGCCACTCCCCGGGACGGCTATCTGCCCTGGTCGGCGGGGGACGACGGGCTCAAGGGCCACCGCACCTTCCACCCCGACGACTTCACGGGCACCGGCGGCGGCGACCGCGGGCACGGCCGGTTGGTGTGGCAGGACCGCTACCGTCCCGGCGCGACCGAGGGCGACTGGTTCACGCCGGGGACCGCCGGGGAGTGGCGCGTGGCGCGGGAGGGCTTCGCCGACGGCACCGTCGTGGAGTACCGCACCCCGCCCCGCGCCGCGGCCGGCGACGCGGTGCACGCCGGGCCCGGCGACGACTGGATCCGTATCAACCAGCACGGCGAGATCGTGGCGCGCCGCGACACCTGGCCGGGCGCCGACGGCTCCGGCATCGAGGTCACCGCGAGCGGCCGCCCCGGCGCCGCCGAGGTCACCTGGGAAGCCGGCGGCGAGTCCGGCGTCCGGGTGCAGTCGGCGGGCGGCGGCACCGGCCGGTACTGGGACAACGCCTCGTACCAGGACTTCGACCCCGCGGGCCGGCTGATCCGCGATCACCGGGTGCTCGACGACGGCACGTTCGTCGACGCCTGGCGGGTGGCCGGACGGGACGGCGAGCCGCCGGTGTGGCACTGGAACAAGGTCGACAAGGACGGCCACCTCCTGGAGTTCGGCGACGGCGTCGAAGGCCGCATCCGCACCTGGACCGACGCCCGGGGCAATCCGCTGGACGACTGGCGCAAGGGCGCCCTGTGGGCCGACCGCACCGGCGGCGCCGAGGGCGACCTCGTCCAGGAGATCCCGCCCGTGCCGCGTTCCGGCTCGGCGTTCCAGGACCACTTCGGCGACCCGCCGGTCCGGGTCCGCGAGCACCGGTCCACCCCGGACGCGGAGTACACGGCCGGTGAGTGGCGGGAGTTCGACAACGGCGTGGCGGTGCGGACGCGTACCGCGCTGGACGACGGGACGTTCCTGGAGTCCGACGCGTGGAACAAGCAGTGGCGGCGCTACGGCGGCGCCGACGGCACCACGCTGCTGTCGGAGCGGACCATGGCCGGGTACGTCTGGGAGAAGGACAGTTTCGGCCGGATGACGCTGGTCGGCCGGGAGAACGACTTCCGCGGCTGGGCCGCCGAGTACCGCGGCGGCAGCCGGATGCTGCGCGAGCCGAACCGCTTCGCGTGGTCGAAGAATGTGAACGGCGAATCGCTGTACACGCCGTTCGTGCAGAAGGCTGCCGGTCAGGCGCTGGTGGAGTTCATCCAGGAGTTCACGCTCGACTTCACCGTCGGCCTGATCGTCAACGCCGTCGCGGCGGAGATCTCCGGACGGGAGTTCAGCTGGACGGACGTGGCCAAGGCGGCGTTCGGCGCGGCGGTCGGCTCCACGGTGAAGATCGGCGTGAGCGGACTGCACAACATGGCCGGGCGCGGCGGCACCCTCAAGACCGGGATGAGCAACGTCGATTCCGGCAAACCGTTCGCCCGGCCCCCGGCCTCCGACGACACCTGGGCGTCGGAGTGGGCGGGCAACGAGAAGGTCACCCGCTGGCGCGCCGGAACGTACGACTTCAGCGTCGGCATCACCTCCGGCCTGGTCTCCGGCCTCATCACGGGCACCGCGAGCGCCGCGATCTTCGGGGTGTACGACGCGAACGGCAACCTCGTCCACCTCTCCGGGACGGACGCGCTGCGCGAGGGCGGTCTCGGCATGGCGTCGGGCCTCGCGGGTGGCCTCACCTTCGGGGCGGGCAAGACACTGCTGCAACAGTCCGCGGCGGGCAGGTTCTACCATCGGCAGGGCCTGGTGGACCTGTTCCTGGTGGGCGGCATCAGCAAGTTCGCCGACAAGATGTTCGGCGGGCTGGTCCTCACGCCCGAGCTGCGGAAGGCCGATCCACCGTGGTGGCAGCAGCCCGGCCCGGAACCGTCCGACCCCGCCCCGCACGATCCGCAGGAGAGCACGTCATGACGAACCCCGTGTACCGCGTCGCCGCCCGGGGGCGCGGTGCCCACCGGACGATCTCCGACGCGGTGGCGGCCGTCCCCGCGGGCGCGGTGATCGCCGTCGCGCCGGGCACCTACCCGGAGAACGTCCGGCTGGAGCGCCGGGTGGTGCTCGTGCCCGAGCAGGGGCCCGGCACCGTCGAGATCCGTCCGGCGCACGGCCCGGCGCTGAGCGTCGCCGCTCCGGACTGCGCGGTGCGGCAGCTGACGCTCCAGGGCACCGATCCGGCGGAGGCGCTGGTACGGGTCGAGGACGCGGCCGGGCTGGTGCTGGAGGAGTGCGCGCTCAGCCACGGCCGGATCGAGGTGCTGGGGCGGCCCGACGCACCGGACACCCCGGACGCACCGGAGGCCGCCGAGCTGCCCGAGGAGGCCGCGCGGCTGGCGGCGCTGCACGGCGCGCTCACCGCGGACCTGGTGGAGGACCTTCAGGATCCGACGACCGGCGGGGTGCTGCTGCTGCGCCGCACCCGGCTGCACGGCGCCCGCCATGCCGCGCTGCACGTCAGCGGCGACGGCCGGGCCCGGATCGAGGATTCCACCATCACCTCGGTCGACGGCATCGGCGTGGTGCTGTCGGGCACCGCGCGGGTG
The DNA here is from genome assembly GCF_007280575.1 of Streptomyces benahoarensis. Taxonomy (GTDB): domain Bacteria; phylum Actinomycetota; class Actinomycetes; order Streptomycetales; family Streptomycetaceae; genus Streptomyces; species Streptomyces benahoarensis. The sequence continues at coordinate 19,741 of NZ_VKJP01000012.1, read as the reverse complement.
GTCGCCGACGGGCTGCGGATCACCGGGAGTTCGGGGTCGGCGCTGCGCGCCCGGGGCGCGACCCGGCTGGCGGTGCGCGCCGCCCGGCTGACCGGGCCGGGCCGCCACGGGCTGCTGGCGCAGGACACCGCGCAGGTGCTGCTGGACGACTGCGTGGTGGAGGGCGCCGCGGGCTCCGGGGCGCAGGCCGAGCACGAGGCGCGGGTCGATATGACCGGCTGCCGGATCGTGTCGCCGGGCGGCAGCGGCCTGGTCACCGGCGGCGCCGCCCAGCTGACCGCGCGGGACTGCCGGGTGGTGACCCCCGCGGCCAACGGCGCGCTGGCGCTGGGCGACAGCGCGCTGGCCCTGGCGGACTGCTCGGTGTCCGGCAGCGGGTTCAGCGCCCTGCACCTGGGCGAGCGGGCGAGCGGTGAGCTGACCGGCTGCCGGGTGACGGGCAGCGAGGAGCATGCGCTGGTCGTCACGGACGAGGCCCGGGTGCGCGCCGAGGACACCGCGCTGAGCGACGCCGCGATGTGCGGGGTGCAGGTGGCGGTGGCCGGTGCGGTGACGCTGACGGGCTGCCGGGTGACGGGCGGCGAGAGCGGCGTACGGCTGCTGTCGACCGAGGAGTCGGAGCTGGCGGAGAGCACGGTCGCCGGGCAGCGCAAGGCCGGTGTGGAGCTGGGGCCGGGCGCGCGGGCGCGGCTGACCGGCACCCGGATCGCGGACGTGGGCAGCGCGGGTGTGACGGTGGCGGGCGGTGCCCGGCTGCGGATGGACGGCGGCGGGGTGTTCCGGGCCGGTGGCACCGCGCTGGTGCTGTGGAAGGACACCGACTGCGCGGTGCGCGGCGTCCGCGTCGACACCGCCGGGAAGAACGGCATCCTCGTCGGCGACGACGCGTCCGGCACCTTCGAGTACTGCGACATCCGCGCCACCGCCTTCCCCGCGCTGCACATCGGCGAGCGGGCCGAGCCGCGTTTCGTCCGCTGCCGGGTCTTCGACTGCGCGCAGGACCTGGGCACCGCCAAGGACGCGGCCCCGGTGTTCGAGGACTGCACGGCGCACGGCGTGGAGCAGTCGGTGCTGCCGACCGCGACGGCCACCGGCCCCGGCCCTGCGGCACCCGCCCGGCCCGGCGCGTCCGGTCAGCCGTCAGGCCCGTCGTCCGACGCGGGGACGCCGGACGAGACGGAGGAGCTGGCCGACGAGGGCGCGCCCGAGGCGGAGCCGGAGTCGCTGGAGGACCTGCTGACCGAACTGGGCGAACTGGTCGGTTTGGAGCGGGTCAAGCGCGACGTCGGCGGCATGGTCAAGCTGATGCAGACGGTCCGGCGACGCCGCGAGGCCGGGCTGCCCGCGCCGCCCCTCAGCCGCCATCTGGTGTTCGCGGGCAACCCGGGCACCGGCAAGACGACGGTGGCCCGGCTCTACGGCAGGCTGCTGAAGGCGCTGGGGCTGCTGGCCGTCGGGCATCTGGTGGAGGTGGACCGCAGCGCGCTGGTCGGCGAGTACGTCGGCCACACCGGTCCGAAGACCACCGAGGCGTTCAACCGGGCGCGCGGCGGGGTGCTCTTCATCGACGAGGCGTACTCGCTGGCCCCGGCGATCGCCGGGAACGACTTCGGTACGGAGGCCATCGCCACGCTGGTGAAGCTGATGGAGGACCAGCGCGACGAGGTCATCGTCATCGCGGCGGGCTACCCCGACGACATGGACCGCTTCATCGGCTCCAACCCCGGTCTGTCCTCGCGGTTCTCCCGCACCCTGCTGTTCGAGGACTACAGCTCCGACGAGCTGGTGCACATCGTGGAGCACCATGCGGAGCGGCACGCGTACAAGCTGACCGGCGAGGCGCGGGAGGCGCTGTCGGGGCACTTCGCGGCGATCCCGCGCACCGTCCGCTTCGGCAACGGCCGCACCGCGCGCCAGGTGTTCCAGGAGATGACCGAACGGCAGGCGATGCGCGTCTCCGAGCTGGACGCCCCGGACGCCGACGTCCTGATGCAGCTGTCGCCCCTGGACCTGCCGGAAACCGCCCTCACCCACTGACCCCCTTCCCTCTCCCATCCGTTCCGACTCGGAGGTACCCGTGCCACCGGACATTCCCCGCTCCCCCCATCCCCCGTCGAAGGAACCACCCGGTGGTTTCTCCCGTACGTTCGCCCGCGACCCGGGCCGGACCCGGATCGGGCTGCTGCCCGAGCGCCGGGTGTGGATCGCGCTCGGCTCGACCGTCGCGCTCGTCGCCGGAGCCGTGGTGCTCGGGCCGCTGGCCCAGCGCGGGTTGCGGATGAGCGCCGACGACACCCGGGTCGCCGCCGCCTCGGTGGCGAGCCCGTCGCCGGAGGCGTCGAAGAAGGCCGAGCCCGAGCCGTCGCCGAGCGCGACGAAGGCGGGCCCCACCGCCACGCCCGGCAAGAAGGGCGACGACGCGCCCCCGGCCGACCGGCCCGCGCGTGACGTGCCCCCGCCGCGCACCCAGGACACCCCGGATACGCCGTCGCAGGGGCAGAACGGCGGCGTGGTGGCGGGCCACCCGTCCGGCTCCGCGGCCGGTGCGAAGCACCACCCGGCGCAGTCCCCCAAGGTCACCGGCCCGACCGGGACCATCACCGGTATGAACGGCATCTGCCTGGACGTCGCCAACGGCAACCGCGCCAACGGCACGCCCATCCAGGTCCACGACTGCAACGGCATGCCCGCCCAGCGCTGGACGATGGCGTCGGACGGCACCGTCCGCGCGTACGGCAAGTGCATGGACGTCGCGGACAACGCCACGTCGGACGGTTCGCTGATCCACCTGTGGGACTGCAACGGCCGCCCGTCGCAGCAGTGGGTGTTCTCCGGCGCCCCGCACGACCTGGTGAACCTCCCGGCCAACAAGTGCCTGGACATCCGCGCCGCCAACGCCTCGAACGGCACGCGCGTCCAGATCGCCAACTGCTCGGGCAACCCGGCGCAGAAGTGGAGCGTGCCGACGTAATGCGGCCGCCGGGCGGAGACGCCTGCCCCACACCGGGCGCGGGGGATGCTTCCCTCGCGCCCGGGCCGTATGACGAGGGGCCAACTCCCCTCTCTTTACGTCCCGTTGGCCGATCAGAGGTGGTCCGTTGGCCGGGGTCCGGGCCTTGCGGCGGTTCGTAGGGTGAGGGCGTGCCCAGACGCAGCGAACAGGCCGGGTCGGCGCGTGGTCGTGCGGCGGGCCCCGCACCCGACGTCTTCGTCCCGCGCGGCGGTGTCAACGACGGTCCCCGCCACGATGATCCGGTGCCCCTCCACCGCCTCGACGTGCCCGCACCGCATCTCCTCCCCTTCGCGATCGGCTCGTTCGACACGATCGGCCCGCTCGCCCGCGCGAACTTCCCGCACCGGCACTCGTTCCACGAGATCGCCTACGTCACCGGGGGCCGCGGCACCCACGTCGTGGACCTGGTCCGGCGGCCGCTGGGGCCACCGGAGCTGAGCGTGATCGTGCCGGGGCAGGTCCACCACTGGGAGCGGGTGGCTCAGCTGCACGGCTGGGTCATCCTCTTCACCGAGGACTTCCTGCTGGCGCACCCCGGCGACCGGGACGCGCTGGCGACGCTCGGCGGCTGCCCGGGGTTACGGGTGAGCGCCGGGGCGGCGCCGCGGATCGCGTCGCTGGTGGCGGAGATGGTCCGGGAGTACGGCAAGCGGGCCGACGGGTTCACCTCGGTGCTCCAGGCGCAGCTGCACATCCTGATCGCCCAGGCGCTGCGGCTGCCCGGCGCGTCCGGCCCGGCACCGGACACCGGCCGGACCTCGCCGGTGGCCCGCGAGTTCGCCGCCCTGCTGGCCCGCCCCGGCGCCGCGGGCCGCACGGTCCGCCCGGACGCCGAAAAAGGACCGGCGGTGGGTTCCCGCGCCCTGCACGAGGCGCGGGAACCCACCGCCGGAGCGTTGTGCCCGGCGGGCCCGTGCGCGGGCCCGCCGGATCAGCGGCAGCGTACGCCGCCGGATGCCGCGTTGGTCACTTCTCCGTCTCGGCGGCGAGATTGGCGAGAATCGCGTCGTAGATCCGGCCGAGGCCCTTGGGCGCGAAGGTCCGCTCGAAGAAGCCGCCGATACCGCCGGCGCCCTGCCAGGTGGTGGTCACCGTGACCTTGGCGCGCTTCTCGCCCGCGGGCGTGACGACCCAGGTGGTGACCATGGAGGAGTTGCGGTCCTTCTCGACGAGCTGCCCGTCGGTCGGCTCGTCGACCTCCAGCAGGCAGTCGCGGACCCGCTTGCTGGTCGCCTGGAGCTTCCAGTGCACCAGCGTGCCCTTGCCGTCGCCGCCCTCGCGGACCTCGTACTCGCTGAACTGCTCGGGCAGCAGCTTGCCGCGGGTGCCGGTGTAGTCGGCGAGCGCGTCGAACACGTTCTCCGGGTCCGCAGCGATCTCCCGCTCGGTGACGGCCTCGACCTGACCCATGTGTGCTGTCCTCCAGTTTTCGGCGCGGTCCTGCTCAGCGCGGTCCTGCGATGCGCGCTCAGCCAACCATCCCGGGGCCGCCCGCCCAAAATCCGGCGCAACCCTTCCGAACGCCCCGGAATTCCGCGGGTCGCCCGTAACGAGGTCCGCGTCTGGCAACGGACGCGCGAACCGGCAGGGGGAAGGCCCCGCCCAGTTGTGTTGTTCGCCAACGCCGGACGGGGCCGCTTGGCAGATGCTAAGCACGTTTGCTGCACCTGGGGCATGCGCACGGCGGCCACACGACAGACACCAGCGGAGAGAGATTCTCCCTGCCGCGAATGACCTTCTCAGGGCTCCATGTGCGGCCGCCGTCCCGCGACACGCGGAGCGTCAGCAACGACCGCGACTCGGCCACCGGGGCACCTCTGCCATCCCAGGCGATCACTGATGCTCCCTCAGGTGCCGGTTCATGAGCACGTTGCCGCCAGTGACAGCCGACATGTCACCACCGGCGCGCGCCCTGGACCGTATGGCAGCTGGTTCGACACACTGCCTGCACCCCTCGACCGGAGTCGGTTCGCGGTCCATCCGTAGCGGCAGATCAACAGGTCGGGGGCGGTCCCCAGTCGGCTCGGTTGTCATGCCACTCGACGCTGGAGACCCCTCCGACCAGCAGCAATGGCAGTTCTGCCCACGCCCGGCGGTAAGTGCCACAAGGCGTTACACGGGCAGCCCCACCGTGTCGGCGAGGGAGCGCATTTCCCCCGTCAGGGTCCGTCGCCCGGCCATGATGCGGCCGAGAATGTCACGGGCGCACCGCTGGTTCGGCAGCCACTCCGGGGCAGCGTCGCGGATGCTCACCAAGGTGTCGACCGCTTGCCCGTACTGCCGCGTCCTGGCGTACGCGTTGGCCACGTCGAGCAGGTGACGGTTGCGGTTGTTCGAGGTGGGGCGGAACCCTGCCGCCGGGACCTTCGCGGCCAGCTTGAGCACCACGTCCGGACGGTCCACGACCATGGCGTTCTCGGTTCGCTTGAGCACCACCGTGACGGGGCCGAACGCCCGCAGGAAGTCGCCACCGGGGGCGAACTCCCGCCCCAGGGCCGCGGCGGCAGAGTGGGCGAGTCTCAGCGCGTCCTCGGCCTCTTCCGCCCGGTTGTCCCGCACCGCGGCAGCCGACAGGCGAAGCAGCAGCCACCCCCACGCGCCGAGTTCGTCCGGGGTCGCCCGTGACAGCCGGGGTTCCATGTCGTCGGCCCATTGGGTGGCCAACTCCCGCGCTTCACGGAGCTTGCCCTGTCGCAGCAGCAGCCAGCACATCGTATTCACCGTGGACGCACCTTGGAGCCGGTCTGCGGAGCCGTCCAGCGCGGCCCCCAGGCACCACTCAGCAGCTTCGAACTGGCGGGTCTGGGTCAGGAGCCAACCGGTGAGCTGCAACAGGCGCATGCGAACGGTGTGCCCCTCGGGGTCGAGCTGAGCCACGGTTCCGGCATCCCTCAACAGTGCGGGCAGGACCACCCGCAAGTCCGCGATCCGGTCGCCGGAGAACAGCGGTACCGCAGCGCTGAGCGCATCGCGCACCCCTTCCAGGGTCGGCGGCTCATCCAGTTCGGCGACATCACCCAACGGCGCCGTCAACGCCCTTCTGACGGTTGCCCACTGGTCAAGGGTGGCGGCACTCGCTCCGTCCTCCGCCGACTCCGCCGCGAGCCGCATGGTGGGCACCCCGAGCGACACAGCGAGCCGACGCACCGTCTCCAGGCGCGCGTCCTCCCGCTCGCCCTGTTCAAGCTTCCGGATCAGCGACACGGACACACCGGATTCACGGGCCAGCTCGTTCTGCGTCTTCCCCCGGCGCTTGCGGACTTCCCTGAGCCGGTCGCCCAAGTTGGCAGGCATGAGCCGAGGGTACGCCCGCCCCGCTCACCCCTTCGCCCGTCACGTATCCCCCGGCGCCCCCAATCGCGCCAGCCCCGCCGCCGCCGCAGCCGCCAGCCGGGGATGCCCCATCGCCGTGGTCAGGGCGGGGACGGCGCGCCGGTCGCCGAGGGCGCCCAGGCCCTCGACGCAGGCCAGGGCGACGCGCCAGTACGGCGTGTGCGGGACGGTCAGCCGTTCCAGGGTGGCGATCAGCGCCGGTACGGACTGCGGGGCCCGTAGCTCGGCCAGCAGCCGAACGGGGTGCAGGGCGTAGGCGGTGCGCAGCGGATTGGTGGCGAGGGCGGCGGCCGCGCGGGCGGTGCGCGGGTCGCCGAGCCGGGCCAAGGCGCGCGCGGCCGTGGCGCACCGCACCGGGTCGCGGTAGTTGAGCAGCAGCACCAGCGTCTCGAAGGCGCGGGTGTCGCCCGCGCAGCCGAGGACGAAGGCGGCGATCTCGCGGGCCCACAGCGGGCGCTCCACCGCGACCAGTACGGCGGCCAGTTCGTCGCGCCCGGCGGCGCTGCCGCGGCGGGCGAGGCCGAGCAGCCGCTCGTAGGCCGCCAGATCGTCCGCCGTGCGCAGCTCGGCACGCACCCGGTCCGTCAACTCGTGGAATTCTTCTTCCATTTGCCGCCTTCTCTCCCGCCGACCGGCCGACCGTCTGCCGGGCCCGCCCGCTGTGGCCCGCGCCACGCTTCCAGCCCCGCCCTACCCCTGGACCCGGGGTTACCCACCGGTTAGCCTCGTGGAACGAGCAGCACCCCTGCTCCGGCGGCCTGGTGACGCAGCCGCCCGCAGTACGTCGGTCCGGTGAGCACCACCCGGTCCAATCCGCACGCCCGGACCGGTATCCCGCGCGACACCGTTACGGAGAGCACGGCACGGCCCCGGGACAGGGCCTGCCGCCCGCCTCTCCGCGCACCCGCATCCCTCAGCCCGCACCGCCCCCGGTGCCCGGCCCGCCCCGGCGCACGTCCGCCGTGGTGGCCGCCGTACGCCGCGCCGCGCCGTGGTGCGCCCCCTCCTCAGTCGTCACTTCGCCCCTGCCCGCAGGGGAACACCCTCTGGAGTCCCCCGATGGACCGTCAGTCCGCCCCCGATCTCTCCTCCGACCCGTCCGGCGCCACGCCGCCCCTGACGACCGTGGCCGTGATCGGCCTCGGCACGATGGGCACCCAGATCGCCGAGATCCTCGCCCGCGCCGGGCGCGAGGTCATCGGCGTCGACACCGATGACACCGCCGCCCGTACCGCCGTCGGCACTCTCGCCGCCGCCACCGCCCGCTCCGTCGCGCGCGGCCGGATCACCGAGCGGGAGCGGCAGTCGGTCCTGGCGCGGTTCCGTACCTTCCCCGAAGTGCGGGCCGCCGCCGACGCCGACCTCGTCATCGAGGTGGTGCCCGAGGACCACGCGCTCAAGCGGGAGGTGCTGGCCGCGCTGGACGCGGTGGTGCGCCCGGACACGATCATCGCGACCGGCACCAACGCCCTGTCGGTGACCCGGCTCGCCGCCGACTCCCAACGCCCCGAGCGGGTCCTCGGGCTGCACTTCTTCAACCCGGCACCGGCGATGAAGCTGGTCGAGGTGGTCTCCTCGGTGCTGACCGCGCCGACCGCCGTCGCCGCCGTCACCCAACTCGCCCGTGACCTGGGCAAGGACCCGATCGCGGTGGGCGACCGGCCCGGCTTCGTCGCCGACGGTCTGCTGTTCGGCTACCTCAACCAGGCGGCCGCGATGTACGAGTCGCGGTACGCCGGGCGGGAGGACATCGACGCCGCGATGCGGCTGGGCTGCGGCCTGCCGATGGGCCCGCTGGCGCTGCTCGACCTGATCGGCGTGGACACCGCCCGCACCGTCCTGGAGGCGATGTACGCCGCGTCCCACGACCGGCTGCACGCGCCCGCGCCGATCCTCGGCCAGCTCGCCGAGGCGGGGCTGACCGGCCGCAAGGCGGGCCGCGGCTTCTACACGTACGAGGCGCCGGGCTCGGCCACCGTCGTGCCGGACGCGCAGACCCCGGCGAGCGGCGGCGGGCGCGGCGCCGGGCGGCCGGTGCGTGCCGTCGGCGTCGCCGGGTCCGGGACGATGGCGTCCGGTATCGCCGAGGTCTTCGCGAAGGCGGGCTTCGACGTCGTGCTGGCGGCCCGCAGCCCTCAGAAGGCGGAGCGGGCCGTGGCGCGGATCGCGAAGTCGCTGGGCCGCTCGGTGGAGAAGGGCCGGCTGACCGCCGGGGAGCGGGACGCCGCGCTGGCCGCGATCACCCCGGCCGGTTCCCTGGACGCGCTGGCCGATGTCGATCTGGCCGTCGAGGCGGTGGCCGAGGATCTGGCCGTCAAGCAGGAGCTGTTCGCCGCCCTGGACGCGGTCTGCAAGCCGGGCGCGGTCCTGGCGACCACCACCTCGTCGCTGCCGGTCATCGCCTGCGCCCGCGCCACCTCGCGGCCGCAGGACGTCATCGGGATGCACTTCTTCAACCCGGCGCCCGCGATGAAGCTGGTCGAGGTGGTGCGGACGGTGCTGACCGCCGACGACGTGCACGCCACCGTCCGGCAGGTGTGCGCGGCGGCGCGCAAGCACGCGGTGGACTGCGGTGACCGCGCAGGGTTCATCGTGAACGCGCTGCTGTTCCCGTACCTCAACAACGCGGTGAAGATGGTGCAGGAGCACTATGCGACGCCGGACGACATCGATGCGGCGATGAGGCTGGGCGGCGGCTACCCGATGGGCCCGTTCGAGCTGCTGGACGTCGTCGGGCTCGATGTGTCGCTGGCGATCGAGAAGGTGCTGCACGCGGCGTTCCGCGATCCGGGACTGGCCCCGGCGCCGCTGCTGGAGCACCTTGTCGCCGCGGGCTGCCTGGGCCGTAAGACCGGCCGCGGCTTCCGTGAGTACGCCCGGCGCTGACCGGGACCGGTGGGGCGGGCTGCTGGCGCCTTCGGGCGGTCCGCCCCAGGTCAGCGGGGCGCGGGTGGCACCGCATGCCACGGGCCGCGGGAATATGAAGTACCGTCCCCACATGTCCCAGCCCGCTCGTTCCCCGTCCCCCGACACCCCGGAGACCAGTACTCCCGGCGCCCGCCGCGCGGCGGCCCAGCGGCTCAAGATGCGCCGCGAACTCTCGGCCGCGGCCATGGAGTTGTTCGCGACCAAGGGCTACGAGGCGACCACGGTCGACGAGATCGCGGCGGCCGCCGGTGTCGCCCGGCGGACGTTCTTCCGCCACTTCCGCTCCAAGGAAGAGGCGATCTTCCCCGACCACGACGACACCCTGGTCCGCGCCGAGGCGGTCCTCGACGCGGCACCGGCGCACGAGAACCCGCTCGACACGGTCTGCCGCGGCATCAAGGAAGTCATGCGGATGTACGCGGCGTCCCCCGCGGTCTCCGTGGCCCGCTACCGCCTGACCCGCGAGGTGCCCACTCTCCGGGAGGCGGAGATCGCGTCGGTGGCCCGCTACGAGCGGCTGTTCACCCGCTACCTCCTGGGCCATTTCGACGAGGGCGCGCACCGCGAGGGCGACGACGATCCGCTGCTCGCCGAGGTCGCCGCGTCGGCGGTGGTCACCGCGCACAACCACGTGCTGCGGCGGTGGCTACGGGCCGGGGCGGAGGGCGATGTGGAGACCCAGCTGGACCACGCCTTCGAGATCGTCCGGGAGACCTTCGGCACCGGCATCGGCGCGGGCCGTACCGCCTCCGGGGAGAGTGCGCCCGCGGCGGTCTCCCGCGAGGGCGAGGTGCTGGTCGCGGTGGCGCGGACGGACGCCCCGCTGGACGAGGTCATGAAGACGATCGAACGGGCGCTGAAGAAGCGCTGACCGCCCGGGCGCCGCCCGCCGCTCCCCGCCCGGACCCCGAGCCCGTACCACCCGGCCCCCGGGCCCCGACGCCGCCGCGCGCCGGGGCTCCGGGGGCCGCGGCATGTCCGGAACCCGGCGCATTCTGCGCGATCATCCCTCATCCGCAGGGCCCTTTGAACGATCATCGCTCGCCCACGCCACCCCTTTGAACGATCATCGCTCAGATGTGAAGACTTTCTTTCATCTGAGAGAAATTCTTGGCACTCAGTGTCTTGTTCACTGGCACGCGGTGTCATACGTTGAGGGGGTCCGAGCGACCGGCACGCACCCATCCCCGCGCGCCGGATGTCCCAACGGCCGTGCCACGGCCGTCCGTTCGGGCGCCTGCGTCACAGGCAACCGCGCTCACCGGCGCCGACCCCCAGCGGACCCTCTCCGCGCACCGCACCACCCCCGACGTTCCCTCAAGCCGTTCCCGAACGAGCTTCGCCGGAGGCACACCGTGAACGAAATCCTGGACGCGATCCTCGCGCCCGACACCACCCGCGACGACTTCGCCGCCCTGCCGCTCCCCGAGTCCTACCGCGCGGTCACCGTCCACAAGGACGAGGCCGAGATGTTCGCCGGACTCGCGACCCACGAGAAGGACCCGCGCAAGTCCCTGCACGTCGAGGACGTGCCGCTGCCCGAACTGGGCCCCGGCGAGGCGCTGGTCGCCGTCATGGCGTCCTCCGTGAACTACAACAGCGTCTGGACCTCGATCTTCGAGCCGCTGCCGACCTTCGGCTTCCTGGAGCGCTACGGCAGGCTCTCCCCGCTCGCCAAGCGCCACGACCTGCCGTACCACGTCATCGGCTCCGACCTGGCGGGCGTGGTGCTGCGCACCGGCCCCGGCGTCAACTCCTGGCACCCCGGCGACGAGGTCGTCGCGCACTGCCTCTCCGTGGAGCTGGAGTCCTCGGACGGGCACAACGACACGATGCTCGACCCCGAGCAGCGGATCTGGGGCTTCGAGACCAACTTCGGCGGGCTCGCCGAGATCGCGCTGGTCAAGTCCAACCAGCTGATGCCGAAGCCGGACCACCTCAGCTGGGAGGAGGCCGCCGCCCCGGGCCTGGTCAACTCCACCGCGTACCGCCAGCTGGTCTCCCGTAACGGCGCCGGTATGAAGCAGGGCGACAACGTCCTCATCTGGGGCGCCAGCGGCGGACTCGGCTCGTACGCCACCCAGTTCGCGCTGGCCGGTGGCGCCCACCCGATCTGCGTGGTGAGCAGCGAGAACAAGGCGGAGATCTGCCGGAAGATGGGCGCCGAGGCGATCATCGACCGCAAGGCCGAGGGGTACAAGTTCTGGAAGGACGAGCACCACCAGGACCCCCGCGAGTGGAAACGGTTCGGCAAGCGGATCCGTGAGCTGACCGGCGGCGAGGACGTCGACATCGTCTTCGAGCACCCGGGCCGCGAGACCTTCGGTGCCTCCGTCTACGTCACCCGCAAGGGCGGCACCATCGTCACCTGCGCCTCCACCTCGGGCTACCGGCACGAGTACGACAACCGCTACCTGTGGATGTCGCTGAAGCGGATTGTCGGCTCGCACTTCGCCAACTACCGCGAGGCGTGGGAGGCCAACCGCCTCATCGCCAAGGGCAAGATCCACCCGACCCTCTCCAAGGTGTACTCCCTCGACGACACCGGCCAGGCCGCGTACGACGTCCACCGCAACCTCCACCAGGGCAAGGTCGGCGTCCTCGCGCTCGCCCCCGAGGAGGGTCTGGGCGTCCGCGATGCGGAGATGCGCGCCAAGCACCTCGACGCGATCAACCTCTTCCGCGACGCATGAGCGCGCGCTTCCGGTGGGCCCGGAACACGCCGTCGCACTGTCCGAACCGATAGGCGGTTACCGCACCATGACTGAGCGCCAGAAGGATCGTCCGTGGCTGATGCGGACCTACGCCGGGCACTCCACGGCCGAGGCGTCCAACGAGCTGTACCGGCGCAATCTCGCCAAGGGGCAGACCGGGCTGTCGGTCGCGTTCGACCTCCCGACGCAGACCGGATACGACCCCGATCACATCCTCGCCAGGGGTGAGGTCGGCCGGGTCGGCGTCCCGGTCTCCCATCTCGGCGACATGCGGCGGCTGTTCCGGGACATCCCGCTGGAGCAGATGAACACCTCGATGACCATCAACGCCACCGCCATGTGGCTGCTGGCGCTCTACCAGGTGGTCGCGGAGGAGCAGGGTGCGGACATCTCCACGCTCCAGGGGACGACGCAGAACGACATCGTCAAGGAGTACCTGTCGCGGGGCACGCACGTCTTCCCGCCCCGGCCCTCCCTCCGGCTGACCACCGACATGATCACGTACACGGTCCACCACCTACCGAAGTGGAACCCGATCAACATCTGCAGCTACCACCTGCAGGAGGCGGGGGCCACACCGGTCCAGGAGATCGCGTACGCGCTGTCCACCGCCATCGCCGTCCTGGACGCGGTGTTCGCCTCCGGGCAGGTCCCCGAGGAGCGCAGGGGCGATGTCGTCGCGCGGATCTCCTTCTTCGTGAACGCGGGCGTCCGCTTCGTCGAGGAGATGTGCAAGATGCGGGCGTTCGGCCGCCTGTGGGACACGATCACCCGCGAGCGGTACGGGATCGAGAACCCCAAGGAGCGCCGCTTCCGCTACGGCGTGCAGGTCAACTCGCTGGGCCTGACCGAGGCGCAGCCGGAGAACAACGTCCAGCGGATCGTGCTGGAGATGCTGGCGGTCACGCTGTCGAAGGACGCCCGTGCGCGGGCCGTCCAGCTCCCGGCGTGGAACGAGGCGCTGGGCCTGCCCCGCCCCTGGGACCAGCAGTGGTCGCTCCGCATCCAGCAGGTCCTCGCCCACGAGAGCGATCTGCTGGAGTACGAGGACCTGTTCACCGGGTCGCATGTCGTCGAGGCCAAGGTGGACGCCCTCGTCGAGGAGTGCCGGGCGGAGATCGACCGGATCCAGGAGAGGGGCGGCGCGATGGCCGCCGTGGAGTCCGGCTACCTCAAGGCGCAGCTGGTCTCCTCGCACGCCGAGCGGCGGGCGCGGATCGAGTCCGGCGAGGAGAAGATCATCGGCGTCAACTGCTACGAGTCCACCGAGCCGAACCCGCTCACCGCCGACCTGGACACCGCGATCATGACGGTCGACCCGGACAACGAGGCGCGGGTGGTCGGGGCCCTGCACGCCTGGCGGGACGCGCGCGACGAGGCGCGGGCCCAGGACGCGCTGGCCGCCCTGAAGAAGACCGCGGCGGGCGACGCCAACCTCTTCCCCGCCACCCTGGAGTGCGCCCGTGCCGGGGTGACGACCGGCGAGTGGGCCTGGGCGCTGCGCGACGTCTTCGGCGAGTTCCGGGCGCCGACCGGGGTCTCCGGCGCGCCCCTCGCGGTCACCGCCGAGGCCGGTACGCCGCTCGCCGCGGTGCGCGAGAAGGTGGCGCGGACCGCCGCCGAGCTGGGCACCGGCAAGCTGCGGCTGCTGGTCGGCAAGCCCGGTCTGGACGGCCACAGCAACGGCGCCGAGCAGATCGCGGTCCGCGCCCGCGACGCCGGTTTCGAGGTGGTCTACCAGGGCATCCGGCTCACGCCCGAGCAGATCGTCACGGCGGCGGTCGCCGAGGACGTGCACTGTGTGGGCCTGTCGATCCTGTCCGGTTCGCACGCCGAGCTGGTACCGGACGTCCTGGCGCGGCTGGAACGCGCCGGCGCCGATGAGGTGCCCGTCATCGTCGGCGGGATCATCCCGTCCGCCGACGCGGCCGCGCTCCGCGAGGCCGGGGTGGCCGCGGTGTTCACGCCGAAGGACTTCGGCATCACCGAGATCATCGGCCGTATCGTCGACGAGATCCGCACCGCGAACGGGCTCGCCCCGCTGGAGGTCCCGGCATGACCCCGGCACCGGCCCGCGCCACCCGTACCTCCCCGCCCGAAGCTCCCAAGGAGTGAGCACCATGCAGTTCGGCCGTACCTACGAAGAGTTCACCGTCGGCGACGTCTACAAGCACTGGCCGGGCAAGACGGTCACCGAGTACGACGACCACCTCTTCTGCCTGCTGACGATGAACCACCATCCGCTGCACATGGACGCCCACTACGCTCAGGAGACCACCGACTTCGGCAAGAACGTCGTCGTCGGCAACTACGTCTACTCGCTGCTGCTGGGCATGTCGGTGCCGGATGTCTCCGGGAAGGCCCTCGCCAACCTGGAGGTCGAATCGCTCAAGCATGTGGCGCCGACGTTCCACGGCGACACGCTCTACGGCGAGACGACGGTGCTCGACAAGACGCCGTCCCGCTCCAAGCCGGACCGCGGGATCGTGCAGGTGGAGACGGTGGGCTACAACCAGGACGGCACGCTGGTCTGCGTCTTCCGGCGCAAGGTCATGGTGCCGACCGCGGAGTACATCGCACAGCGCGGCGGAGAGCAGCCCGGCCGCCCCGAGCTGAAGGCCCCGGCGGCCCGGAAGGAGAAGTAGACATGTCCCGTCTCGCACAGACCGAGGGCCTGACCGACATCCAGCGGGAGATCCTCGCCACCGTCCGCGACTTCGTGGACAAGGAGATCATCCCCGTCGCCACGGAGCTGGAGCACCGCGACGAGTACCCCACGCAGATCGTCGAGGGCCTCAAGGAGCTGGGCGTCTTCGGGCTGATGATCCCCGAGGAGTACGGCGGTCTCGGCGAGTCCCTGCTCACCTACGCGCTGACGGTGGAGGAGATCGCCCGCGGCTGGATGAGCGTGTCGGGCATCATCAACACCCACTTCATCGTGGCGTACATGCTCAAGCAGCACGGCACGCAGGAGCAGAAGGACCACTTCCTGCCCCGGATGGCGGCGGGTGAGATCCGCGGCGCCTTCTCGATGTCGGAACCGGCGCTGGGCTCGGACGTCTCGGCGATCTCGTCCAAGGGCGTGCGCGACGGTGGGGGCGACTACCTGCTCACCGGCCAGAAGATGTGGCTGACCAACGGCGGCTCGTCGACGCTGGTGGCGGTGCTCTGCCGGACCGACGAGGGCCACCCCGAGGGCACCGCCCCGCACAAGTCGATGACGACCTTCCTGGTGGAGAAGGAGGCCGGCTTCGGCGAGGTCCGTCCCGGTCTGACCATTCCCGGCAAGATCGAGAAAATGGGCTACAAGGGGGTGGACACCACCGAACTGATCATGGACGGCCTGCCCATCCCGGCCGACCGGGTGCTCGGCGGCGAGAGTGGGCGTGGCTTCTATCACATGATGGACGGCGTCGAGGTGGGCAGGGTCAATGTCGCGGCGCGCGGCTGCGGCGTCGCCCAGCGCGCCTTCGAGCTGGGCGTCGACTACGCACAGCAGCGTCACACCTTCGGCAAGCCGATCGCGCAGCACCAGGCCATCCAGTTCAAATTGGCGGAAATGGCAACAAAGGTCGAAGCGGCCCATGCAATGATGGTGAATGCCGCGCGCAAAAAGGACTCGGGACAACGAAACGACCTTGAGGCGGGCATGGCGAAGTATCTGGCCTCCGAGTACTGCAAGGAGGTGGTGGAGGACGCATTCCGCATCCACGGTGGCTACGGCTTCTCGAAGGAGTACGAGATCGAGCGCCTCTACCGTGAGGCCCCGATGCTGCTGATCGGTGAAGGTAC
Source organism: Streptomyces benahoarensis (assembly GCF_007280575.1). Classification (GTDB taxonomy): domain Bacteria; phylum Actinomycetota; class Actinomycetes; order Streptomycetales; family Streptomycetaceae; genus Streptomyces; species Streptomyces benahoarensis. Next base: position 3,961 of record NZ_VKJP01000012.1, on the reverse strand, counting down.
CGCCGAGATCCAGAAAATGATCATCGGACGGCGGCTACTGGAAGAGTACCGAATCCAGGGGTGAACATCCCTTTTGCCCGGATTTCTTCTAGACGAAGATCACACCGCGTCATCCTTGTTCGGCCACGGATTGGCTCTGACTCTTGGCCAGTTGCCGCTCGTAACCGATAGCATCCCCGGAAAGCCGCCGTCCCCCGTAACCACTACGCGGCATCCTCCGCTACGAAGGTCATCCATGCCCCACAGCCAATCCTCTGCACCACGCGGTCGCGTCCGCCTCGCGCGCGGAGCGTCGCCGTGGCTCCTCCCGACCGTGGCAACGGCAGCGGTCAGCCTGGCCCGTTCCCGTCGCTCGGGACGCTGGGCCGCCGTCGCCGTGCCCACCACCGCTCTCGCGGCGGGCATGCTGTGGTTCTTCCGCGACCCCGAGCGTGAGATCGCTTCGGGCCGCGTGATTTCCCCGGCCGACGGTGTGGTGCAGAGCATCATGCCGTGGAAGGACGGACGCACCCGCGTCGCGATCTTCATGAGCCCGCTGAACGTCCACGTCAACCGCGCGCCGCTGGCCGGCACGGTGACGTCCGTGGAGCACATCCCCGGCGGGTTCGTCCCGGCGTTCAACAAGGAGAGCGAGAACAACGAACGCGTCGTCTGGCATTTCGACACCGAGATCGGTGACGTCGAGATGGTCCAGATCGCCGGTGCGGTGGCCCGCCGCATCGTGCCTTACGTGCCCGAGGGCACCAAGGTGGAGCAGGGCGAACGCATCGGTCTGATCCGCTTCGGCTCCCGCGTCGATGTCTACCTTCCGGAAGGCGTCGAGGCGGCGGTCGAGGTGGGCCAGGCCACCACCGCGGGGGTGACTCGTCTTGACCGTGACTGATCCCGAAACCCAGGCCGCCTGGGCTCCCGAGAACGAGGAGGAGGGTGACGTCGACATTCCGCTGTCCACGCGGCTGTCGATAGCGGACACCCTCACCCTCGGCAATGCCATCTGCGGCTTCATGGCCGTCTACTTCACGACCACCGGCGTCCTCATCCCGCATCTGACGGGCATGGACGACGGCGGTATGGCGCGGCACAGCGCGGCGATGGCCGTGATCCTGATGCTGCTCGCGTCGGTCTTCGACCTCTTCGACGGACTCGTGGCGCGCAAGCTGCGGGCCTCCGCGATGGGCGCCGAGCTCGACAACCTCTCCGACCTGATCAGCTTCGGCCTGGCCCCCGCCTACTTCGTCGTCACCTGGGGCATGGTCGCCCAGGACGCGAACCAGCAGGTGTCGGTGGTGGCCGCGGTCGTGGTCCTGCTCGCCGTGGTGCTGCGGCTCGCGCGCTTCTCGTGCGTACCGATGCGGGACGGCATGTTCCAGGGCATGCCCGGCCCGTTCGGCGCGCTGACCGTCGTCGCCATCGTCCTGCTGGAGCTGCCGTTCCTGCCGACGCTGCTGGCGATCATCGGGGTGGCCTGGCTGATGGTGAGCCGGGTCGAGTACCCCAAGCCGCGTGGCCGCCTCGCCGTGGCAATGCTCGGCTGGATCGTGCTCAGCATGGGCATGCTCACCGCCTGGGCCCTGGACGCCCCCGCCGGCCAGCGGCTGCTGCAGACCGGCTGCGCCCTGCAGATCGTCCTCGGCGCGATGATCCCGCTCTTCGCGACGGCCCGGCGGGTGAACACCTTCCGTGACAACCGCCGCGAGGCCCGCGCCGCACAGCTGCCGTAGCGGCGCGCAAGCTACGCCGAGAGCCCCGAGCGAAGATTCGCTCGGGGCTCTTTCGTGTGTACGGTGGCCGACCGGCCCGTACGGGTGGGCCGACGATCGGCCCGTACGGGTAGCCCGTACGGGCTCAGCTCAGCAGGTCGCGGGCGAGCTGCTCCGCGGCCCGTTCCAGCAGCGGGCCCGCCTGGGCCATGCAGCGCTCCGGGTCGCTCTCCAGGTCCGTCAACGGGTACGCGCGCCGGATCCCGGCGGCGGCCAGCGCCTCGGGGGCCAGCCGCAGCCGACCGCAGACCGCGGCGACGTCCAGACCGGCCGCGCGGGCCGCCGCGGCGACACCGGCGGGCGCCTTGCCGTGCAGCGTCTGCTCGTCGAGCGAGCCCTCGCCGGTGATGACGAAGGTCGCCCCGGCCAGCGCGGGCGCGAAGCCCAGCACCTCCAGCATCACGTCGATACCGGGCCGGAACGTGGCGCCCAGCCCGACCAGCGCGCCGTAGCCGATCCCCCCGGCCGCGCCCGCGCCGGGCGCCAGGGCGCAGTCCGCGGCCCGGGCGCCGAGCGTCCGCTCCAGGACGGCGGCGTAGTGCGCGAGCGCCGTGTCCAGCTCCGCGACGTCGGCCTCGCTCGCGCCCTTCTGCGGACCGTAGACCGCGGGCGCGCCCTTGGGACCGGTGAGTGGGTTGTCGACGTCGCCGGCGAGGACGAGGTCCGTGGTGGCCAGCCGCGGGTCGAGGCCGGAGAGGTCGGCCGTGGCAAGGGACCGCAGGGCGCCGCCGCCGGGGCCGACCGGCGCGCCGTCCGCGTCGAGGAGGCGGGCGCCGAGCGCCGCCAGCATGCCCGCGCCGCCGTCGGTCGTGGCGCTGCCGCCGACGCCGAAGACGATCGAGGTGGCCCCGGCGTCGAGCGCGGCCCGCAGCAGTTCGCCGGTGCCGTACGTGGTCGCCGTCAGCGGGGCGAAGACGCCGGGCGGCAGATGCTGGAGGCCGGACGCCTCGGCCATCTCGACGACCGCGGTGCCGTCACCGCGCAGCGCGAAGGTCGCGGTGACCGGGGTGCCGGTGGGGCCGGTGACCCGCGCCTCGTGCCGGGTGAAACCGGCCGCCAGCGCGGCGGCGACCGTGCCGTCGCCGCCGTCCGCGACCGGGACGGCCGTCACGTCGAGGCCCGGGACGGCGCGGCGCAGGCCCGCCGTGACGTGCGCGGCGACCTCGACGGCCGTGAGGGAACCCTTGAACTTGTCCGCGGCGATCAGCACATGTGCCGCTGTCCTTGCTGCGTCCGCCATCGTGTTTCCCCTTGCTTTCGAACTGGCAGTCGCGCCGCTGCGACCCTATCCGGCGAAAGCCACCGCGAACAGGGCTTCCCCCGGCGTCCGCGGCCCGCGCGAGGGGGCGTCTCTCCTATGCTCACGGCCATGACGACGATGGATGAGGCGACCTATATCGCGAGCCTGCCGCGGGTGCTGTCCGGCGCCGGAACCGTCCTGCGGGACGCGGCGGGCCGGATCCTGCTGGTGGAGCCGGACTACCGGGACTGCTGGCTGCTGCCCGGCGGCACCGTCGAGTCGGACGCCGGGGAATCCCCGCGCCAGGCCGCGCGCCGCGAGACCGCGGAGGAGATCGGCCTGGACATCCGGGTCGGCGCCCTACTGGCCATCGACTGGGTCCGCAGCCCGGGCTGGCCGCCCGTGGTGTCCTACCTCTTCGACGGCGGCACCCTGGACGACGCCGCGCTCGCCTCGATCCGCCTCCAGGAGGGCGAGCTCCTGTCCTGGCGCATGTCCCCGTGGGAGGAGGCCGCCCGTCTGCTCGATCCTCAGCTGGCGCTCCGGGTGCGGGCTGCTCTTGATGCCCTGGAGCGGGGGACGGGGACGGTGGAGTTGGAGGATGGGCGGGTGCCGGTGCGGTAGAAGGCCGTGGTCCCGCGGGAGCGGACCCGGCCACCGGCCGGGAAAACCCGTTGAGCGCTCCCCCGGCCGACCGTACGGTGCCCGCATGCTGCGATCACCTCGTCTGGAGCGGGTCAGGGAACACGGTCCCGAGCCGTTCCCTCTGCGGCTCGCGTTCCGGCCCACCGGGGAGCTGAGCGGCGGCCGGATCGTCGCCGCGCGTGATCTGCGCGCCGACGGCTGACGCCTCGCCGCTCCCCCGCCCCGTAAGTACCGCCGTCCGTCGAGGAGTTGCCGTGGAAGAGATCGCCGTACGTCTGGCCGAGGTGCCGGGGGTGGTGGGGGTTGTCTCTTATAC